>JAGAQX010000106.1 GCA_017622535.1 Lachnospiraceae bacterium
CATATTAAAAAGTTGATTCTGTTCATGATTACCTTTCTGGCTAATCAATCCCTTTTACTGTTAGGTCGTTTTGCCGAGAAACTTAACGAACCAGCTTGCTGGCGAGTTTTAGTTTCTCGCATGCAACAAGTACTTAACGAAACCAACTTGTTGGTTGAGTTTTAGTACTCACTGCTATAAACGTTCTCTTGAAAATCTTTTAGAATTTTCAGGGTTGTTTTGTTGTTTAATCATCATTCAGTTTTCATTGTTCATTCTTGCGTCTAGATTGTCTAAACGGAGAAGGAGGGATTTGAACCCTCGCGCCGCTATTAACGACCTACTCCCTTTCCAGGGGAGCCCCTTCAGCCGCTTGGGTACTTCTCCAAGCCGCAAGTTAAATTGTTCTTAAATTGTCCTAAACATAAGAACAGCGGAGAGGGTGGGATTCGAACCCACGTGCCCTTGCGGACAAACGGTTTTCAAGACCGCCTCGTTATGACCACTTCGATACCTCTCCGTGCATCTGACTTCCTTTCGTCAGCGACATTGACTATATTAACACCAACTTCAAATCGTGTCAACTACTTTTTTTACTTTTTTCAAAAAAATTTTTGCAACCAATAAATCCTCTGGAGTTGTGATTTTAATATTGCAATAATCACCCATAATCAACTTCGTTTTTACGCCTAAAAAACGTTCCATAATCATGGTATCATCTGTAATATCGGTATCATTTGATTCTTCCATATATTCATATGCTTTCAAAATATCTTTATATAAGAAGCTTTGTGGTGTTTGCACCTGCCATAGATAATTACGTGGAGGTGTTTCCTCACCATAACAATCATCATCTACCCTTTTTATTGTATCTTTAACCGGCACTCCTACTGTACAAGCACCTGTTATTTTTACTTCTGCAATCGAACGTTCAATCACATCCACCGTCAAACACGGTCTAGCAGCATCGTGTATCAAAACATAGTCTGCCCCTTTTGCAGATAATAATCCATTTTTTACCGACCAATATCGTTCTGAGCCACCTACAATTATACTCTTCACCTTATTAATAGAATACTTATCAACAATATTTTCTTTACAATAAGAAACATCGTCTTCACTTACCACCAAGACGATGTCATCTACAGAACTCTCCTCAAAGGCTTTGAGAGAATAATATAAGACCGGTTTATCTTCTATTAACATATATTGTTTGGGAATATCCGATTGCATGCGACTTCCCTTTCCCGCCGCTAAAACAATCGCCGTTATATGCACATTACTCATTTGTCACCTCTATAATCTCTGACCTATCTTTAAATTAGGCACTGCATTCAAATCTAATCCATGTTCTACACCTTTAACATAAGAATAATATCCTGCCACTCCTATCATTGCTGCATTATCTGTACAATACAGTGGCGACGGATGATAAAATTGAATCCCTTCCTTTTCGCAAGCCTGCTGTAGACTTTCTCTCAATGAAGAATTAGACGCCACTCCACCTGCTATCGCCAATTTATCCATTCCCATTTCCTTTACAGCTTGAATTGCATGAGTGGTTAGTACATCAATAACAGCATACTGAAAAGATGCCGCTACATCTGCTCGATTCACTTCGACTTGTTTCATTTCACATTGATTCAAATAGTTAAGTACTGCTGATTTTAAACCGCTAAAGCTAAAGTCGTACTCATTACCGTCTACCTTCGCACGAGGAAATGCAATCGCTTCCTTATTCCCCTCTTTCGCTAACGCATCAATCTTGGGTCCACCTGGATATCCCAATCCAATTGCCCGAGCCACCTTATCAAAGGCTTCTCCAGCCGCATCATCTCGAGTCTTTCCCACAATTTCAAACTGGTCATAGTCCAACACCTTGACCAAATGAGTATGACCACCAGAAACCACCAAACACATAAAAGGTGGCTCTAAATCCAAATTTTCAATATAGTTTGCCGCAATATGTCCTTCAATATGATGTACACCAACCAATGGTTTCTTTGTTGCATAAGCGATTGCTTTCGCTTCCGCCACACCAACTAAAAGTGCACCTACCAATCCTGGTCCATAGGTTACAGCGATCGCATCTATGTCATCAAGGGACATTTTTGCTTCCACCAACGCTTTCTCTATCACCTGGTTGATTTTTTCAATGTGCTTACGCGAAGCAATTTCTGGTACTACTCCACCATATAACTTATGTAATTCAATTTGCGAAAATATAATATTAGAACATACTTCTCTTCCATTCTTAATCACGGCTGCTGCCGTCTCATCGCAGGAAGATTCAATTGCTAATATATATGTATCCTTTTCCATGCTACTTCGCATCTCCTTCATTTTCTGCTTTTTCCTGCTGTATTGCCTGCCAACCTAATATTTTCCAATTGCCGTCCTTATCTTGACGCAAGATATATTCCTGATCAGCCGCAAGACTTGCACCATCTACTGTCATTGCAAGTGTCACTCTCATTTTGGCATATTCAACGCCATCATCAGTGTTATACTCAATCTGACTTGCTTCTGCTAGAGTATAACTAACAATCTTTTGCTTATTCGCTTGATATAAAGCCATTTCATCCTTTAACGCTTGCAATTGATCATCCGGTGAATTAATCTCTAATAATTCTTCATCAAACAATTTACGAATTTGCTGATTCATAGTGAATATCTCGTCTTCAGTGGCATTCTTCATAAATTCATCACTATATACATACTTCAAATACCTGCAATGAAGTTTCACTGTTTCCCTCACTGTTTTGGGATATTCTTCTTCCATATTATAATTTAATAGAATGTCCTTTTCTGAATTTTCCGGAACATCTTGATGGTCTGGTGAACTATTACTCAAGTGCGTGTAATATCCTAATGCAGCAATCACAACTAGAAATATAAATATTGTAAATCCTTTTGTTCCCTTGGATCCGTTGGCTCCATTTGCCTTTGTAGTTCTCATTGGACTCCCTCCTCGAATAGCAATGTAGTAGTTCTTCTATCCTTTGCAACAATTGTATTGGGAAATATATCTCTCACCTTATCCTCATAATCCTGTGGACGAACCAACGATGGTGAATAGTGTGTCAACCACATTTCTTTCACATTAGCTTCATTTGCCATCTGGGCTGCCTCATAGAAAGTCATGTGCTTATATTCCTTTGCCTTGTTCTCTTTATCTGGCTCTCCATACATACCTTCACAAATAAATAAATCCGAATTCATGGCATTCTCTACAATACCCTTTGTCGGCCTAGAGTCTGTACAATAAGTCAGTTTAATACCTTTTCTCGGAGCACCCAGCACCATATCCGGTGTAAATGTGCGCCCTTCCCATTCAACCTTCTCACCTTTTTGTAAGCGACTCCATAATGGCATCGGCACTTCTAACATTTTTGCCTTTTCTACATCAAACTTTCCAGCCCGATCCACTTCTATGCTATATCCATAACAAGTAATGTTATGCTGAACTTTGAATGCGTTAATTCTCAAACCGTTAAAAGTAAAACTTTCCCGCTCATCCTCTAACTCAATAAAACGAATTGGAAACGGCAACTCTGGCGCAATCATTCTTAAAGCGTTCACTATTTTTTCTAAACGCTTTGGACCAATCATCGTAACAGGTTCTGTACGTTCTGCATTCCCCAGTGTTAATAATAATCCTGGTAGCCCGCTAATATGATCCGCATGAAAGTGGGTGAAGCAAATTACATCAATTGGTTTCACTGTCCACCCTTGTTGTTTAATGGCAACCTGCGTTCCTTCGCCACAATCAATCAGTACGTTCATTCCATTATATCTTAGCATCAATGATGTCAATGCTCTGTGAGGCAATGGCATCATTCCACCTGTTCCAAGCAGACAAACGTCTATCATTCCGTTCCCTCTCTTCTTATAAGATTCATTATTATACTAGTGTCCGAAACACCACTTAAAATCCTTTTTTATCATAATCTACAACATTTCTGTTGTATCCTTCCACACAGCCGGAATAGCAAACTCTCTCTCAAGCTTCTCGACGCATCCTTCACACAACACAAATTCCTGTGTCTTTCCATCTTTTTGAGAAAAATATCCCCATTCCTTAGACACAAACACATAATCTTCGTGTGCTATCCCATTAATAAACTTAATTTCATGTCCACATTTATTGCAATATATTCGTTTCATAGTACCCTCCATCTATATAATCAAAGCTCATTAAATAGTCCTTGCCAAACCACGTTTATTACTTATTAAAATATACTCGCGGCTCATAAGCATTATTATCATCATGGTATCGCACTATTCTTATAAATGCTAGTGGTAATAATTGTTCATATCACAAAAGCTTCTCCATTATAATCGCATCCTCTGTCGGATTGCTATAATAATTCTTTCTCTCTCCAATAATACCAAAATGGTTTTGACCATAAAGCTGTCTCGCACCTAAATTACTCTTTCGTACTTCAAGCAACATTCGGTACGCTCCACCATTCTTTGCTCTTAAAAACAACTCCGTCAAAAGCTTCTGGGCAACGCCTTGTCTTCGATATCCTTCCAAAACTGCAATATTTAATAATTCCGCTTCATCTGCAACAATCATAATACCTGCAAAGCCAATTACTTCATCCTTATCTAAATCCTTTGCTATATAATATATATTGTGGCTATAACGAAGCACATCTTGAATACCTGCTAAAGACCAGCTCTCTGGCAAACATTTCTTTGCAATCTCTGCTACATTGTTACAGTATTCTAATTCCAACGGAAATAAGTCTATCATTGCGTTTTATCCTTTTCCATACGCTCTCGCTCTGCTTGCGACAATCGCAAATACTCTGGTTCAAATTTGGCTGCACTAACACAAAGCCCTTGCTTATAATATTCAAAAGCCCGAGCCCCAATTGCACCTGCCCGCTGTTTATTCATATGCGCTGGTGCAAAAGAATATGGCACCATCATATTCTTCTCAATCACTTCCTTATACACAGGCACACCATCCCCAAGAAAGATTACCTTCTGACCAATCACATTTAATGCCTCTATAATCTTCTCGATTCCCAATGGTGTTTGATCTTTAACGACCTGCAGCACACCATTTTGAAATTTATAAATTCCTGTGTACACTTGATTCCGTCTCGCATCCATTAAAGGACATATCAATGCATCTGTTTCATACAAATTCATTGCAAGTCCCTCCACGGTAGGAATACCTATAATATCTTTACCTAATGCAAGTCCAAGTCCCTTTACTGTTGCAGAACCAATTCGCAAACCAGTAAATGATCCTGGTCCTTTCGAAACTGCAATTGCATCAATACTTTCTAAATCTGTATCCGTCATTCGGACAATTTCATCCAACATCGGCAACAATGTCTGCGAATGTGTCTTTTTATAATTCACTGTATACTCTGCAATTAAATTGTCATCCTCCAGAATAGCAACCGATGCCACTAAACCAGAACTATCAACCGCCAATATCTTCATTCCTTGTTCCCTCAAATTCTACTCATTCTATATAAGCATTCGCTCGTCTTTTCGTATATATTGATTAATCTGTTAACCTTCTTTTTCTATTCGAATCAGACGATAATCAAAACCCTTATCTAACTGCTTCTCAATTGTAATGGTTGTATAGGACTCCGGCAAAATGTCCTCAATCAGATTTGCCCATTCAATCAAACACACACCCTCACCATATACCATATCTGAAAAACCGACCTCTTCCATTTCCTCAGGATCATCAATTCGGTACACATCAAAATGATATAAAGGCAACCGTCCATCATCATATTCTTGAACAATCGTGAATGTTGGACTATTAACACTTTCCTCAATGCCTAAGCCCTTCGCAAAGCCTTGTGAAAACAGGGTTTTTCCTACACCTAAATCACCATTCAAACAGAACACATCACCTGCTTTGGCTTTCATTCCAATTTCCTTCGCTATATTAAATGTGTCCTCCGGACTATAGCTATTATATTCCATATAAAACCTCTCATTTACTGCATGTGACAACATATTTCACCAAGTATCATTGTTTACTGCATTTCTTCTTCAAAGCGTTCCTTATGCAAACGAGCCAGCTTATAAAGCTTGCGCATTTTTCCCTTTACCTTGACATTGGAATCTAATGTGTACTGAATTAACAAATATCGCATATCCTTCTCTTGTCCATCTAACATACTCTTAGGAAAAATAAAAGAATGTATTCGACTGCTGTACACTAAAAACTGCGAATTGGTCTCTACAATTTTGCTAATCTTATCCCATGTCATTGTCTGACTCTGATCATCCTGAGACACAGTTATACCATCTGCATCCACTCGGTAGTTTAAAGGCTTTTGATAAGCCTTATTCCTTTTCACCTGGGATTTGGAACGACTCACCATCATCATCGGTTCAAAAACAGTATACCAAGCTCCAACAATAATCAGAACAGTCTTCCCCATATCTGATGTAGCATTGAAATTAGTAAACAAATATAACAGGGCAAGCAGTGATAAACACAAGCCAAACATACCCGAAAAACCATGATACACATGATAAAATGTAAATCGATATACTTCCCTTGCTGTCATTTGCACAGAAAATGTAATTGATTCTTTTTTCATATATATGCCTCTTTTCTCTATTGAGTCTTTTTTTCAGTCTTTTCTTTATCTCTTATTTATCGAGCCTTTCTTACCTACTATTACAGATTACCCGACAACATCTATAGAACTACATAATCATTGATAACTGAATACGTTTACGATCCAAATCAACACTTAACACTTTCACTTCTACTACATCACCAACACTTACCACCTCTAACGGATGTTTAATAAACTTCTTATTGGTAATCTGTGAAATGTGTACTAAACCATCCTGGTGAACACCGATATCCACAAATGCACCAAAGTCAATAACATTACGAACGGTGCCTTTCAGTACCATTCCTTCTGTTAGATCCTTCATTTCCAATACGTCTGTACGAAGAATTGGCTTTGGCATCTCATCACGTGGGTCACGAGCCGGTTTTTCCAATTCTTTGATAATATCATCTAATGTCACTTCACCAATACCTAGCTCTGTAGCTAGCTTTGCACGATTCTTTGCCAGCATAGATAATCCTATCAATCCCTGACTTGTAATATCCTTTAAAGAATAGCCTAATTTCTCTAACAAATTCGTAGCCGCTTCATAGCTTTCCGGATGTACACTCGTTGCATCCAACGGATTCTTACCACCCTGAATACGCATAAAACCTGCGCACTGTTCGAATGCCTTCGGACCAAGCTTTGCAACCTTTAGTAGCTGTTTCCTATCCGTAAATCTTCCATTCTCTTCTCGATATGCAACGATATTCTTTGCAATCACTTTACTGATACCGGATACATATTCTAACAAGGAGGCAGATGCAGTATTTAAATCCACACCAACCTTATTAACACAGTCTTCTACTACGCCAGTCAAGGCTTCTCCAAGCTTCTTTTGGTTCATATCATGCTGATACTGACCAACACCAATGGATTTTGGATCAATCTTGACTAACTCTGCTAATGGATCCTGCAACCTTCTTGCAATAGAAGCCGCACTTCTCTGTCCTACATCAAAGTTCGGAAACTCCTCTGTAGCAAGCTTACTAGCTGAATAGACAGACGCACCTGCTTCATTTACAATAATATATTGAACATTCTCATGAATTTCTTTCAACAACTCTACAATTACCTGCTCTGATTCTCTAGAAGCTGTACCATTACCAACGGAAATTAATGTAATACCATATTTCTTAATCAAAGCATGTACTGTCTTTTTGGCTTCTGCAATCTTCTTCTGCGGCTCCGTCGGATAAACTACCACTGTATCTAACACCTTACCGGTCGCATCCACAACAGCTAATTTACAACCTGTACGGAATGCCGGATCCCAACCGAGCACAACCTGTCCAGCAATTGGAGGCTGCATCAAAAGCTGTGTCAAATTCTTACCAAATACAGTAATTGCTCCATCCTCTGCTTTTTCTGTCAAATCACTACGAATTTCTCGCTCAATCGCTCCCGCAATCAAACGCTTGTAACTGTCTTCAATAGCAGCCTTTAACAAATTCGTCGTATGTGGATTCTCTTTCAAAATCACCTTTGATTCTAAGTATCTCAAAATACGTTCTTCTGGAGCTACAATCTTAACTGTAAGAAACTTCTCCTTTTCACCACGGTTAATAGCAAGTACACGGTATCCTGCTGCTTTGCTAATCGGCTCTTCAAAATCATAATACATCTCATAAACTGACTTAGCTTCTGCATCCTTTGCCGTTGTAACAATCTTACCTTCTTTAACTGTAATATCTCTAATATATGTTCTATATTCCGCCTCATCCGAAACATTCTCGGCAATAATATCCAATGCACCTGCGATGGCTTCTTCCACAGTGTTTACTTCTTTCTCCTCTGAAAGGTAAGCCTCTGCCTCCTTCTCAATTGGCTCTTTGGTCATCTGCAAATAAATGATATTCGCAAGCCCTTCTAACCCTTTTTCTTTCGCTATTGTTGCACGGGTTCTTCTCTTTTGCTTGTATGGACGATACAAATCCTCTACTGCAACCAATGTCATCGCTTCACGAATTTGTTTTTCCAACTCCGATGTCAGCTTCTCCTGCTCCGCAATGCTTGCAATGACAGTTTCTTTTCTCTCTTCTAAGTTTCTCAAATAGTTCAAACGCTCATATAAGTCACGCAAAATCTCATCGTTTAAGGAACCTGTCACCTCTTTACGATATCTGGCAATAAATGGTATTGTGCAGCCCTCGTCTATCAACTTGACTGTGGCCTCCACCTGACTCACCTTAATTCCTAATTCCTGTGCGATTACTTTTGCTATTTCCATGTTGTTACCTCTGTCTTTCTTTATGTTTCTATTCTCAGTCCGGTCATATAACCGTGACGTCGATTCTGTTATTTATGATGCTAACTTGCAAATTTTACAATTCTAATTCAACCTTCCGTTCTTGTGGTTCAAATGCACGATAGGATACACCTGCCATATTAAACATCATCTTTGAAGCTATCGTAGATTCGGTATCTGCATATTTATCCGACAAATATACAATCTCTTTAATACCACTCTGTATAATTGCCTTCGCACACTCATTACAAGGGAATAACGTAGAATAACAGGTCGCCCCTTCTAAAGAACCAGCCCCATAATTCAAAATTGCATTTAACTCTGCATGGCACACAAAAAAGTATTTGTTCTCTAACGGCTTGCCTACTCTACCCCAAGGCATTTCATCATCATTACATCCAGATGGCATACCATTATAACCAACCGATAGAATTTTGTTGTTCGAATCAACAATACACGCTCCCACTTGTGTGCTAGGGTCTTTACTTCGCTCCGCAGACAAAAGTGCAATTCCCATAAAATATTGATCCCAACTCAAATAATCATCTCTCTTCATCCTGTGTACCTCCATTCTACATCTACCTTTTGATATTATTTCACACAATAATACATTCTCTATCATACCACAAGCATCTATTTTCCGCAAATCTTCAACACAAAAAGATTCATATAAGAAAGAATGTCGTTTGCGACATTCTTCGCCTGCGGCGGGTTGCGTATGCAACATCTTCTACACCGCCGCAGTGCGATCCTCGCGGAGCGTTTTTACTTTATAGGATAATTTCAACGAAATTTCATATAAAGTAAAAAGCGAACCCCATGATTAGGATTCGCTTCCTTCTACATAAACCATTTTATATACACAAAAACAATCAACGCAATATGTAAAATTAAAAATAATGGTACTAATACTTGAAACTTCAGATGACAGGTTTTATGACGGAAAAACTGCATCCCAACGAGTGCACCTATGCTCCCTCCAACAAACGTAAAACCCAACAATACTTTCTCTGGTGTACGACGTCTAGAACTCGCAATCGCTTTCAGCTTATCTACACCATATAAAATGCATGTCACTAGATTGATTATGATCAAATATACAACTAAATATAACATTATTAACCTCTCTTAATAGTTCGAATAATATACGCTAATATTAACAATCTTATCTTCAGACAACATAAGCGATATAGAATATTGGTTTTTATCCCCTGCATAAATGTTATAAAAAACGTAATCGTTCATTTGGCTCTTATTATAACTAATATCCTTAATTAGCTCTTCCACTTGTGCTGAACTCATTCCCAAAGAAATGCCATTAAATATCTTTGCAGAACCAACCGGAGCTACTCCAGCATCATCAATATTAATACTGTCTACTGTAGCCATTTTAATATCGGTATAATCATTATCTGTATCATTACAAATCCCAACATATATACCATTTTCCTCACCATTTTGTGCGAGATAAATTAGATCTGTAGAATGAGCCTTTAATCCCTCGCCCATCATTTCTGCATTATATTCGCTTACTTCATAGTATTGTAAAACATCACCTAGTGTACATGGTATTGTTATTACGTTTCCGTCAATGGTCACTTTAGCTGCATCTTCCTTCGAAATAACAGATGTTCCTTCATTTGATTCCACTGAGCTTTCATCTTGCGTCTCAGTATCCCAATCATCACTTTCTGTTCCTTCATCAGGATCATCCTCTTGGTATTCATACTGCTCTTCCATACCCTCGTTAAATCCTTCTTCAAAGCCCTTCCAAAAGGCTTGTCCACTTTCTGTCATACTAAATACCAATGTACTAAACGCAAAAAATAACGCAATTACCGAACAAACAAGTCCGGCAATTGAAAGTCCTGAACGTTTTCCCTTCACTAATGCTACGATACCTAATATCAAACCAACTATACCAAAAAAGCCATTACAACAGCAGACAATCAACGCTAAAATACCAAATACCAACGTCGCAATCTCTAAGCCACGACCTTCCTTTTTAATCGGCTCTGGTTCCACACCATTATAACCTGGAACCGTATAGCTACCACTCGTCCACGAATCAGCATATGAACCCAGACCATCTTGCGAGTCTTTTTCATAACCCGTTGGTATTCCAAAGGTTTCTGCACTAATACCCGAAGTATCCACTCCTGTATAATCATTATTTCCTACATAATTATTAGTTCCTGTGTAATTGTTCTCACCATTCATGTTATCCATCGTAATCCCCCACTTTTCTCTGCTTAATACAGTTTTGCTACCATAGCTACATTTAAGCATAAACATTTATCATGTAGTAATCTTAACATCAAAACAGAATAAAGAAAAGAGACATTTATATAAATGCCTCTTTCTCAAATGTAATTCTATATTGAATTATTCACCCAATCCAAACTTGTCATGAATTGCATTCATCGCTCTTTCTGCATGTTTTTCATCAATCAATACAGATACACGAATCTCTGATGTAGAAATCATCTTAATATTGATTCCCTGATCATATAATGCTTCGAACATTTTTGCAGCTACACCAGCATTGCTCATCATACCTGCACCAACGATAGAAACCTTAACTACATTCTTTGCAACATCCAACTTCTCATATTCATGGAAGTGTCTTTCGATAATCTCAACTGCCTCATCTGCATTATCTACTTCAACAGTAAATGAGATATCCTTTGTACCATCACGACCAACTGACTGTAAAATCATATCTACATTGATGTTGTGTCTAGCCAAATGATTGAATAATCTAAATGCCACACCTGGCTCATCCTTTAATCCAATTAAAGCAACTCTCGCTGCATCCTTATCTGCTGCTACACCACTAACAAGCATCTTTTCCATTCTTTTATCCTCCTTAACAACGGTACCCTCTGAAGTATTAAGACTTGAACGAACCACTAACTGTACGCCCTGTTTCTTTGCAAGCTCTACGGAACGATTATGTAACACACCTGCTCCTAATGTCGCAAGCTCTAACATCTCATCATATGTAATCTGATCTAGCTTACGAGCACTTGGAACCTTACGTGGATCCGCTGTATATACACCATCCACATCTGTGTAAATCTCACACGCATCTGCATTCAACGCAGCCGCAAGTGCCACAGCTGTTGTATCTGAACCACCACGTCCCAAAGTTGTATAATCATCATACTTATTGATACCCTGGAAACCTGTAACGATAACAATCTTTCTTTGATCTAATTCATTACGAATTCTCTCACTGTCAATTCTCTTAAGTCTTGCATTACCGTATACAGAAGTTGTATGCATTGCCACCTGAAAAGCATTCAACGAAACTGCAGGAACACCTAAATTGTTCATAACCATACTCATTAATGCAACTGACATCTGCTCACCGATTGTATAAAGCATATCCATCTCACGCTTTGGTGGATTTGGATTCATATCCTTTGCCATATCAATCAACTCATCTGTGTACTTACCCATAGCAGATAATACAACTACTACGTCATTACCTTTTTTGTAGTCCTCGATACATCTGTTCGCAACATTGTACATTCTTTCTTTGTTAGCAACAGAAGTACCACCAAACTTCTTTACGATCAACATTTGATTAGTTTCCTCCTCATGTTTAGTTCACTTTGCTAATGTACTACTTTTCAAATAAATGGTCAATCATTTTATAACCATTTTCTATATAAACACCTGATTTTTTCGCATCTTTTTCGTTATAGAGCAAATCAGAATTCTTCTTATCTGTACTGTCATACAGTAAAAACGGCACCGGCTCACCCACATGTGTACGAATGCAAATCGGGGTTGGATGATCAGGAAGAACTAACATACGGAAATCCTCGCCTGCTTTCTCTAACTCGTCTTTCACCACCTTGATGACCTTTTCATCCAAATATTCAACAGCCAAAAGCTTACGCTCCAAGCTTCCCTGGTGTCCCATTTCATCTGGTGCTTCCACATGGATATAAGCAAAGTCATATCCATCTTCACAAAGTGCCTTACATGCAGCCATTGCCTTACCTTCATAATTCGTGTGAAGGCCACCATTTGCACCTTCAACTTCAACGTTGTGCATACCTGCACCAACTGCAATTCCCTTCAACAAATCTACGGCAGAAATCATGACACCCTTCTTGCCGTTCTTTTCTTCAAAATCCGAAAGTGCCGGTCTTGTTCCTGCACCCCAAAACCAAATTGAATTAGCTGGATTCAAGCCCTGTTTCTTGCGTTCTACATTGATTGGATGCTCCGCCAAAATGTCATAACTTCTCTTCATCATATCATATAGAATCTTATCTGCTGGAAGGTACTCACCAATCACTTTGCCCAAAATATCATGTGGTGGAGTCAATGGTAAAACCTCACCTTTATCCCAAATTGTCAAATGACGATAGCTAGTTCCAACATAGAATTTGTAATCTGCATATTCCTTTTCTAACACATCACTTACTGCCTTTAACAGTACTGCTGCATCTTCAGTAGATATTTCTGATGAGCTATGGTCGATAATTGTCCTATCTTCATAATTGCTCTCTTCTTCACTCACTGTTACAATATTGCATCGAAATGCAATATCCGTTGTTTTCATATCCACACCAATAGACAACGCCTCTAATGGTGAACGTCCAGAATAGTATTTCTTTGGATCATATCCAATTACAGATAAATTTGCTGTATCGCTACCCGGACTCATTCCTTCTGGAACAGTTAACACCATACCAACCTCTGACACCTTCGCCAACTCATCCATAGTAGGTGTGTTTGCATGTTCGATAACTGTTTCGTTCCCAATCTCCTCAATTGGATAATCTGCCATTCCATCGCCTAAAACAATCACGTACTTCATGTCTATTCTCCCTTATGTATCATCTAAAAGTCTACGCGAATCACACTATATACATCTTCCAATGTTTTAATGCGTTCAGCAAATTCACTCTCGCAAATTGGCTCTGTAATAAATGCTAATTCGTCTTTTACATCTGGAGCTTTGACATATAATACATTTCCAAATGCATTCTTAATATCCATCATCTGATCATCATCCAACCCTTTATCTTTCATACGGACAAAGAATTTATTCTTAAATTCAGCAAAATCTCCAAGAGTTGCTTCTTCCTCACTCCAGATCGTCATGATATTGTCCTTCAAATGCTTTGCAGCATCTACAACATCAGACACAACCGCGCTAGCTGTAGGAAGTTTACCAGCACCACGACCATAAAACATTACATCATCCAACACATTACCATGCACAAAAATTCCATTGAATACACCATTTACGTTAATTAATGGATGATTCTTTCCAATCATAACTGGTGCAACCATAGAGTAGAATTTATCACCAATCTTTTTGCTAGTACCTAATAGCTTAATAGAAGCCTTCAAAGCTTTTGCATACTTAAAATCTTCCTTTGTAATCTTTGTGATACCTTCTGTGTGAATATCTTCATAATTCACTTGCTCACCAACTACCAAAGATGTCAAAATCGCAATCTTTCTACATGCATCATAGCCCTCTATATCTGCTTCGGGATTGCGTTCTGCATATCCTTTCTCCTGAGCAACCTTTAATACATCTTCAAAAGCGGAACCTTTCTCTGCCATCTCTGTTAAAATATAATTCGTGGTACCATTTAAAATACCAGTAATTTCTGTAATATCATCTGCAGTTAAGGATGTGTTAAGCGGACGAATAATTGGAATACCACCACCTACAGCAGCTTCAAACAAGAAATTAATATTATTCTCCTCTGCAATGGCAATCAGCTCTGCACCATGCTTTGCAACCAATTCCTTATTAGATGTACACACACTCTTTCCCATCAATAATGCACGTTTTACAAACTTATATGCTGGATCAACACCGCCCATTACTTCAACAATAATATCCACTGTTGGGTCTGTCACAATTACATCGTAATCATGTACTAAAATCTTCTCTACTGGGTCACCCGGAAAATCACGAAGATCCAAAACATACTTAACATTAATCTCTTTTCCTGCTCTCTTGTTGACAATTGCCTGGTTTGTATTGATTACCTCTACAACACCAGAACCAACTGTACCGTATCCTAAAACTGCTATATTAACCATAATTTCCTCCTTCTTGCTTCACTTGCAAGTCTATTGATTATTTTCAATTAACTGATTCACCATATTCTGGGCATCCTCAGATAATACTTTATCTACATTAATCACAATTACAATATCATTTCTAATATGTAACACTTTATCCATAAATGCAGTCTCTTCACTTGAAGCAACACTTGGCATTTCATTGACATCCTCCGGTCGCATCTCCTCTATTTCTTCCACTGCATCCACTTCGTAGGCCAACATCGTTCCAGAACTGAGTGTAATCAACAAACTTTTTTCCGGATTCTCAATGCGAGAGTCCATCCCAAAGCGTTCCCGTAAGCTATATACCGGCACAACCAAGCCACGTAAGTTGATAATACCGCTAATTCCTTCTGGTGCATTCGGCACAGGTATGATGTGATAATCCTTCTCAATACCATTGATTCTCATTAAACTCATGCCATATCTCTGTTCTCCCAATTGAAACACTACATACTTTAATTCTTCCATAGGCTCTACTCCTTATTCAAACTAATCCATTTCAAATAAGCATTCATAAATGGTTCAACATTACCATCTAAGACACCACCCACATTGCTTATCTCAGCTCCTGTACGATTGTCCTTGACCATCGTATATGGTTGCATAACATAAGAGCGAATCTGGGAACCAAATCCATTCTCCATTACATCACCACGTATATCATCAAGCTTTTCCTGGTTCTCTTGTTGTTTTAAAACGTAAAGTTTTGACATCAACATTTTCATCGCCTTATCTTTATTCTGATGTTGCGATCTCTGGTTTTGACATTGTACTACAATACCTGTTGGTATATGTGTGATACGAATTGCGGAAGAAGTCTTGTTAATATGCTGACCACCGGCACCACTGGCACGATAGGTATCAATTCGCAAATCCTCATCCTTAATATCAATCTGTATATCCTCATCAATATCCGGCATCACATCACAGGAAGAAAATGATGTCTGTCTCTTTCCCGCTGCATTAAACGGTGAAATACGCACCAAACGATGAACGCCCTTTTCCGATTTGAGATATCCATAGGCATTCTCACCATTAATCTGAATGGTTACTGATTTCACACCAGCTTCATCACCTTCTAGATAATCTAGAATTTCCGTTGTAAAACCCTTCTTTTCTGCCCATCTCGTATACATGCGCATCAACATACTAGTCCAATCACAACTCTCTGTTCCGCCTGCACCTGCATGAAGAGTCAACACTGCATTTGCCTTATCAAACTCACCAGACAACAACGTCTGAATACGAAGTGTTTCAAAATGCTCCTTAAAACGTTCAAAGGTTTCTTCAATTTCTGGAACCAACGAAGAATCATTCTCCTCATCTGCCATTTGAATCAAAACCTCTACCTCTTCATATTCATTCGCAACTGTTTCGTAATCCTCTAATATTCCCTTTAATGTCTTCACCGTTTTCATAACCTCGTTGGAACGTTCCACATCATTCCAGAAGTCCGGCGCTTCCATATCTGCTTCTAGCTCTGCCACCTTATCTTGCTTGATAGGGATGTCAAAGTGAATCCCTCACTTCCTGTAATGGACTTTCATACTGTGCTAACTCAAACTTGATAGCATCTGTTTCTATCACAGAAATCACCTCTTTCTCGATTTAGAGTTCTAAAGTATCATAATCACAAGGTGCAAAACTGTACCTTGCTTATTTACTATGCATTTCTTCCGCAACACTGTTTGTATTTCTTACCAGAACCGCATGGACAAGGATCATTACGTCCTACCTTTGCATTTTTACGCTTCACTGGTTCTCTTGATGCAGAATTGTCTTTGTTTGTACCAGTTACCTTTGCAACCTCTTCACGTTCCACCTTCTGTTCTACACGAATACGAAGCAACGTCTTCACTGTATCCTGACGAATCGCTGCTGTCATATCATTGAACATATCAAAACCTGCAAATTTGTACTCAACCAACGGATCTCTCTGACCATATGCACGAAGACCGATACTCTGTCGCATCTGATCCATATCATCAATATGATCCATCCACTTTTTATCAATCACCTTAAGAAGAATCACTCGTTCCGCTTCACGAATCATTTCTGCTTCTGGGAACTCGGTCTCTTTTTCTTCATAAAGCTTATTTGCAGCTTCTTTCACTCTTTGTGTCAAAGACTGTTTATCAATTTTCTTCATATCCTCTTCGGACAATTCAATCGGAGCCATCGGGAAAATATCTAGCAAATCCTTATTAAATGCTTTCATATCCCATTCCGAAGCTTCCAAATCATCTGAAATATGACGGTTCACTATCTCTTCAGCAGATTCATTAATCATCTTAAAGATTACATCGCGCATATTCTCTCCGTCTAACACACGGCGACGCTCCTTATAAATAACCTCTCTCTGGTCATTATTCACTTGGTCATAATCCAATAAATTCTTACGAATACCGAAGTTATTATTTTCAATCTTCTTCTGCGCTTTCTCAATGAAGCTTGTGATTGTCTTATGACGAATCTCTTCACCCTCTGGAATATTCAGTGCACTGTACATAGAAATAATTCGCTCTGAACCAAACAATCTCATCAAATCATCTTCCAGAGAAAGATAGAACTTTGACTGACCCGGATCACCTTGTCTACCAGAACGTCCGCGTAACTGGTTATCAATACGACGAGACTCATGACGCTCTGTACCAATAATTCGAAGACCTCCAAGTTCCTTAACACCTTCACCAAGCTTGATATCCGTACCACGACCAGCCATATTGGTTGCAATAGTTACTGCATTCATCTGACCTGCCTGTGCTACAATCTCCGCCTCCATCTCGTGGAACTTTGCATTCAATACTTTGTGCGGAATACGTCTCTTTGTAAGAAGACGACTCACTTCCTCGGATGAATCAATTGTAATAGTACCTACCAAAACTGGCTGACCTCTATGGAAACAATCTGCAATATCGTCAATAATGGCATTTAACTTCTCCTGCTTCGTGCAGAACATAGAATCATCTTCATCTATACGTGCCACAGGAAGATTGGTTGGAACCTCCACAACGTCCATTCCATAAATTTCACGGAACTCGTTCTCTTCTGTAAGAGCTGTACCAGTCATACCTGCTTTCTTCTTATACTTATTAAAGAAGTTCTGGAAAGTGATTGTAGCAAGAGTCTTACTCTCTCTCTGTACCTTAACATTCTCCTTTGCTTCAATTGCCTGATGCAAACCATCTGAGAATCGTCTACCCGGCATAACACGTCCTGTAAACTCATCTACGATTAATACTTCATTATCTTGAACAATATAATCCTTATCCTTGAACATTAAGTTATGCGCTCTTAATGCCAAAATGATATTATGCTGAATCTCTAAATGCTCTGGGTCAGCAAGATTCTCAATGTGGAAGAAGCTCTCTACCTCCTTCACACCTTGAGCGGTAAGCATAACCTGCTTGTCCTTCTCATTAACAAGAAAATCTCCATCTTCTTCAATATCCACACCCATAATAGCATCCATCTTAGATAACTCACCGTCACCTTGACCACGCTTCATTCTACGAGCAAGTAAATCACACATTCTATACAATTCTGTTGATTTACCACTTTGACCAGAGATAATAAGTGGAGTTCTCGCCTCATCAATCAATACAGAGTCAACCTCGTCCACAATTGCATAATGAAGCGATCTCTGAACAAGCTGCTCCTTATAAATTACCATGTTATCTCTCAAATAATCGAATCCCAACTCATTGTTTGTAACATAAGTAATATCACAATTATATGCCTCTTGACGTTCTTCCTTATCATAATGGTTCAAAATTACGCCAACCTTCAAACCAAGAAACTCGTGAATCTGTCCCATCCACTCCGCATCACGCTTTGCAAGATAATCATTAACGGTAACGATATGCACGCCTTTACCTTCTAAGGCATTCAAATACGCTGGAAGTGTAGAAACCAAGGTCTTACCTTCACCGGTACGCATCTCTGGAATTCTTCCCTGATGAAGCAAAATACCACCCATCAGCTGCACACGATAATGCTTCATACCCAAGGTTCTTACAGCGGCCTCTCTCACAACTGCAAATGCCTCAACTAAAAGATCGTCTAAGGTTTCACCATCAGCTAAACGCTTCTTAAATTCATCTGTTTTTGCTCTCAATTCCGAATCACTTAAAGCCTGCATTTGTTCATCTAAGGCTTCAATCTTATCAACCAACGGAGTAATTCTTTTTATCTCTTTATCACTGTGTGTTCCAAACAATTTCTCGATAATACTCATTCTTTGCTCTCCTATATACATTTAAAGATAATCATACGGATAACATTCTAACACCATTCACACAAAAAGTAAAGGGTTGCCACTTTGGACAACCCTTCTTAACAATCTATTCAATTAGCAGTCTGGCTCAATCAAACCATATGTGTTACCTTTTCTCTTATAAACCACATTAACTTCATCCGTCTCCGAATTGCGGAACACGAAAAAGCTATGTCCTAACATATCCATCTGGAAGCACGCTTCTTCTGGATCCATTGGCTTAATTGCAAACTTCTTAGTACGAATAATATTAATCTCATCATCGTCCGGAATATCTTCCTCAATAAATGTCTTCTGTAAGAAAGCAGCACTCTGTGCCTGATCCACTAATTTCTTCTTATGTCTTGAAATCTGACGTTCAATTACCTCTGTCACAAGATCAATGGATACATACATATCATCACTAACCTGCTCCGCACGAATAATATTACCCTTAATAGGAATTGTAACCTCCATCTTCTGTCTATCCTTCTCAACGGAGAATGTTACCTGAACCTCTGTATCTTCATTAAAATACTTCTCAAGTCTATCTAACTTCTCATAAACTGCTGCTCTTAATCCGTCTGTTACCTCAATGTTCTTTCCACTAATTATGTACTTCATAATCTGTCAACTCCTTCTCGTCTTATTACAGTCCGCCTCTTCCCCAATCTCCCACGAAAAGCTTAATATCGCATTCCTTCACTGCACTTTCCGTATCAGCTAACTGTATTGATATTATACCACATCTTGTATTTTTTTCAATCAATATATGTAAAATAATTTTGAATTTTTCACACTTTTAATCCAAGTTATCTGTCAATTCATTATAATTTTTCTACTTTTTTCGACATCTCATTTGTCAATTCTTTTCCAAAAGAAGTTTTTTTTCGTCACATTGCACGGAACATATTTTCGAAAAAATGCGGATTATTTCCCACCTTATTCACTTATTTTTTTGTGGATAATGTGGATAACTTTGTTAATAAGTCCATTTTTCAAGCTTTTTACCCACTAAAAAATGTTCAAAACCAGGTTTCACACTCAATTTACATAATCCGTGAAACAATTTTATGTCTACATAAAAAGATTTTTTTGTGCATTTTTACAAAACTATTCCCTTTGTTCGAAAAAGAAATATTGAGATAATTCAAAAAATAGAATAAAAATGTGTGGCAACTCAAGATATAGCATTGCCACACATTCTTTTCAACCTATTATTACATTCAAGTTATAACTCATACATCTCAACACAATTTAACTACATACTTCTCTGTTTTTCAAAAGAATCATGTATTCTTATGTGTCAGAACATATTGAATTTCACTTTTCTGTTTTTCCGTCAACTGCGATTGTTCACCCTTTGAAAGCTCCTCTGCTTCTTCCACCGAAATCAGAGCTCTCAATTGCACCTGATGGTTTTCAACAGGAATATAAGAAACCTTCTTCTTGTCCTCTACAGATTTCAGTCCGTAATACAAAACCTGTTCCCCATTCTTAGCGGAAAGCTTTGTAAGTTCTGCCACTTGACAAACACCTAGCGTTTCACTAAATATAATCTCTTTCTTTTCAAACATACTTTCCACTCCTTTGTTATCCGTCACGGCCTATCGTTCCATCTTCCAAAACGCTGCCGAATATGGTGCAAGCTCACTTCCACCACCAAAATCATGATTCGCGCCGGTAATCAAATCCACCGCCATACCACAGCCAGCATCAAAATGTGCTACATATGGTTGATCAGACGCATTGATTGCAACCAACACACGCTCTCCATCACAAGCTCGTTCAAAGATACATTGATGATTTGTTAATAGTACAGAACGAAAACCACCATAATTCAACGCCTTACTATTCTTCTTTGCTTCAGATAACTTAGAAATCCATTCACCTAATTCATTATAAATTGGTTCATCAAAGGAAGCTCGAAGCGCAGGATCACCCTCATTCTTATGTGCTTTCGCTCCCCATTCACTTCCATAGTATACACATGGCGTTCCAGGCATACCGAAGGTCATTGCATAAATCAAAGGTAAGTGCTTCTCGTTGGACAGATTACTTGCAATTCGAGATACATCATGGTTATCCACAAAACAAAGTAAATGCTTACCTTTATATAAAGTCCAATCCTCTGGTCCAAACTGTCTAGCCAGAGAATGACAAATCTCAAACATATTCATAGAATTAAAGCTAGAGAACAATCCTTTATAGCACTCATAATTCGTAACTGCGTGGCACATTTCATCATTCATCCATTGCTTGTAGTCACCATGCAAGGTCTCGCCAACAATATAAAAATCTTCCTTTAACGAATCGGTATATTGTCGAAGTCTCTTCAAGAAATCCTTATCTAAACAATATGCGACATCCAATCGCAATCCATCAATATCAAATTCTTCCACCCAGCCTTTCACAGCTGCAAAAATATGTTGAATCACCTCTTCATTACGAAGATTCAACTTCACTAAGTCGTAATTACCTTCCCAGCCTTCATACCAAAGACCATCATTATAATTCGAATTACCTTCAAAGCTGATATGGAACCAATCACAATATCTTGAATTTTCACGGTGCGTTAACACATCCTGAAACGCCCAAAAGCCTCTTCCAACATGATTAAACACACCATCTAATACAATCTTGATTCCCTCTTGATGTAAAGCATCACAAACCTTCTTAAAATCTTCATTGGTTCCCAAACGACAGTCAATCTTTGAATAATCTCTTGTATTGTAACCGTGTGTATCTGATTCAAACACTGGCGAGAAATAGATTGCGTTAGCACCTAATTTCTTAATATGTGGAATCCAATCTAACACCTTCAAAATTCTAGCTTCCTGGTTTCCATCATTTTCAAATGGTGCTCCACAAAAACCTAATGGATATATCTGATAAAATACACTTTCATATGCCCACATTCTATGCCCTCCTAATTCAGCAATATATACTCATCATTTCTCATGCATACACATTAAATGATACCAACCACATCCTATTAATCAAACTGTGATTGTTATATCATTATACTACATCTTGTGGTTTTTAGCAAACAAAGGACGAAATGAGCTACTCTTCTATCAAACAAAAAACATGCTCTTACACTACGATTATTTTTACTTCACCCCACCATAGGCCTTATGAAGCTCCAACTCTTTCCCCCTGTACTCTGCCATTTCACTAACTGATACCACCTGATAGCCCATTTCCTTCAGACGTGGAACAAGAAGCTCCACCGCTTCAGCCGTCGATTCATAAATGTCATGCATCAAGATAATATCTCCATCTTCAATGTTGGCAATGATATTGTCTACAATCACCTGAGCATTACGGCTGTCCCAATCCTCGGTATCCAAATCCCATAAGATAACCGGTTGTTCTAACTGTTTTAACACTTCGTCATTATAGGCTCCGTATGGCGGACGAATCACCGTAGCAATCTCTCCTGTTGCTTTTTTCACTGCACGGTTCACTTTATCAATTTCCTCTTCCACATCTTCCGAATCAATATCTGTCAGGTTAGCATGGCTATAAGTATGATTGCCGATTTCATTTCCTGAAGAAGTAATGGCACGCAATGTCTCTTGATATTTCTCTGCATTTGTTCCCACCACAAAAAAGGTAGCATGAGAATAATTATCCTCTAGTACCTGTAAAATGCGATTCGTATAATCTGGATTTGGCCCATCATCAAAGGTCAATGCTACCATAGGTGCATTTACATCAATGTTTTCTGGATTACTAGCTCCGAAGGCCTGATATCTATAATGTGTTATAAATGTTCCATACTGATTATCTGTTGTTGTCTCTACGTGTTCCATTGCTTTACTTTTCACCTCTTTGTTAATCAAATTATAGTACCAGCCTCGAAAACCATTTGCTTGCGACACCTCTGCTGCCATAATGCAACACAGGCTTGCAATTAAAACAAATGTCACATGCTGCTTCCATTGTTCCTGAAATGTATCTTTAAAAAACTGCCCATATTCTTTCACAAGCAGTTTTATCTTCTCTATCCACTGCTGTATATTCATTTTTATTCCTTTCATGCACATTCAGCTAAAATATTTATTCAAATCAATCGATATTTTGCTTTCATTCTATATTTTAATCAAAATGATCCTTATTAGTTTATCATTATGTAAACCTTGGTTTACGTTTCTAAGTATATCATAATATCACAAGATTTCTATCCCTTTACATAAAAAATTTCTTAAAATTTTTGGCAATGTAATTCTATATAAACATTTGTATTTATTCACAAAAACTATTTGCTAAAACAGATTTACCATTCATTACAAATTTACAATCAATGTTTCATAACCTCTTCGATTTAGCTCACGTTCCAATTCTCTTGCGTCTTCTAAGCTACTTTTCTGCCCCACTACTACCGTGTAATATCCATTCCATTCAATAATTTGCGCAAAATAGCCTTGCTCCATCATTTCCTCCAACCGATATTGTGCATTCTCGAAACGACGGAACAACCCCACTTGAACACCAAACAAGCGATTATTTCTTTGAGACGAACTACTTCCATTGATATTAGTGCGTGTTCTAGAACCAGTATCTGTCATACTGACATCCTGTGCTACCCCTACCGTATTTTCAATAGCAGTAGCAATTGCATTTGCCATAGCCGTAAAGTTGTCATCAAAAATCCGGTTATCCTCTACAGAATTAATAAAACCTGCCTCCACCAAAACCGCCGGCATAGATGTACGACGCAAAACGGCCAAATCCTTACGCTCTTCCACATTAATGTTGTTAAAGCCTACCTGCTCCAATTCTGCATTAATATTGCGAGCCAATTCTCCTGTTACACCACTATCGCTATACACCAAGGTTTGCACTCCATTATATTGATTCGGTATTCCACTGGAATTTCGATGAATGGAAACAAAGAAATCCCCTCCGCTTTGGTTTGCAATGGTCGCTTTATTGATTGGGCTTTGATACACATCTGCAGTTCTAGTAAAAATGACCGGGAATCCCGCTGCTTCCAATCTCTCACCCACAGCCAAAGCGAGACGCAACGTATCATTCTTTTCCCTTCTACCCTCAAAAGAGGCTCCATTATCAAATCCACCATGCCCCGCGTCTATTATTATTGTTGGTTGCATATTTATACTTCCTTATTCTGTCTCTATAATACTGTATTCGCAAAATATCATTTTGTTCATTCCTGCTATTGTATTTATTTCTTGTGTTTTACATGCTTTTCCGATAAACTCATCTTATAGTTTCAAAAGATAAAGCAACCTTCCAGTCTAATAAATTGTATTTTTTACAGTGAATACAGACTGTGAAACATTTATGGAAAGGAAATTACCAATGAACTTAGAAAATGTAAAATACGATGCATTTATCAGCTACCGTCATTGCGAATTAGACAAGTTTGTAGCTGAGAATTTGCACAAACAACTAGAAGCATTTAAAGTGCCAAAAAGCTTGATTAAAGCAGGAAAAACCAATGGTAAAACAAAAATTGAAAGAGTTTTTCGAGACCGTGATGAATTGCCGCTTGCAAGCAATCTAGCAGACCCTATTACACAGGCCTTGCAAGGTTCAGACTATTTAATTGTTATATGCTCACCAAGACTTCCTGAATCCAAATGGTGTTTGAAGGAAATCGAAACCTTCATTGAAATGCATGGAAGAGACCATGTACTAGCCGTATTAATTGAAGGGGAGCCTGCCGACTCCTTCCCTGATATTCTTCGATACGACGAACGTGAGGTTACCGATGAAAATGGTAACAAGCACACTATCAAGGTAGAAGTAGAACCGCTAGCAGCGGATGTACGCGGCAAGGATAATGCAGAGGTTCTCAAACAAATCAAAAACGAGTTAATGCGTTTAATTGCACCAATGCTTGGCTGTAACTATGACGACTTAAAAATGCGCCACAAGGAAGCAAGACAGAAACGTATTCTACGCATTTCCCTGGCAATTAGTATTGTTTGTATCATTTTTACTGCCATTAGCACCACCATGGCATTGACTATCAACAAGCAAGCGAACACTATTGAGGAACAATATCGTGCCTCCTTAGAAGCACAGGCAATCAGCCATGCCTCTATATCACAAACATTGTTAGAACAAGAGGACCGTATGGCCGCCATTGCGATTGCCAGAATAGCTCTCCCTGACTCTTTAGAGCAACAAAAAGAAACACCTTATACTGCAGCTGCCGAATATGCATTGTCAGACAGCCTAGGAATCTATAACAATGGTGAGATGAATACTGCCGTTAAAACGCTAGAGCAAAGAAGCCCAATACAAATTATGTTTGTTTCTCCAGAAGAAACAACCGTTGCAACTGTAGATGCAAACAATGTCATCAACCTATATGATATTACTACCGGTGCAACACTAATTACTCACAAATCCAGCTACACAATGGATGTGGAGCTCTACTCAAAAAGCTGCATTTCCTTCTGGGGTAATGACAAACTTGTATATATCGCAGAGGATGGATTCTGTATATACGATATTACAACTCAGGAAGAAACATTTATTGCCATGAATGACGATCCTTATTACATTACTGGCACCTACAACGGCGAATACATTGCCGTTTCTACACGCTCCGATTTCAATATATACAATAAGGAGCAAAATCAAATTTACAATTACATATTTCCAGAGGGCTTTGACGGAGACAAGGCAATTGCTTTTGACCAGGACAAATCTCTTTGTGCATTTACATTCTACTCCATCCACGAAGATGGGCACACCGGTTCTTTGGCACTAGCGAATTACAAGACAGGTGAGCTCATTTACTCTGTTGAGACAAAGGATGACTTTTTCGATAAATGTATATTCTATGGTAACAATCTCATCACAGTGGGACGAACCAGTTTATACGCCTCTGACATCTTAGCAGACGGAATTACTACTCACTACGTTTCCTCCTATTCTTTAAGCGAAGAAACACCAAATTGGATATACGAAACCACTCAGGAAAGCTTTGACAGTATGACCGGAGCCACCAACTGGGAAAACAACACTATTGTTGCATACGGCAACAAATATATCACATTTATTGACAGCAAAACTGGCGAAGCCATTGACAAAACAACCCTTGGAGACTCCATAGTAGACGTAGCACCACTCAACACAGAAGGTTATGTTTTGGCTATCACAAATGACGGAAGTAAAATCTATATAACCTACGATCCAAACGATGACAATTTAGTAATTGATTCTTTCAATTCATCCAATGGTGTTTTTGCCGATTTTTATCAAACAGCTGGCTTTTCCATTGGACATCAGCGTAATAGTACCTCTGCGAAAATATACCAACGTTTAAATAGTGACCAGTTGACAAATCTAGCAACATTAGATTCCGATATATACAGCGCAATGTATTCCGAAAAGCAGAATGCATTCGTTGTAACTGGCAGCAATTACACCAGCTATTTAAAACACGAAGACAGCGAGGCTGCTATCAGCTTAGATTATTCCGAATCCGTTGAGGACACCTTCTTTGTCGGTGAAAATGACGAACAGTTTGTACTGGTAAACTTTGAAACAATGAGTTATTTTGACACAAAAACTGGCGAATTGTTAAATACTTTAAACATTCAAAAGCCTTTTGAAGAGTTAGATACGCAACCAACTACTTACCTTGCTTCTTCGAACAGCGGCGAAACAATACTTCTTGGTACCTTCGCAGGAAGCATGTTATATTTTTACTCTTCTACGACAGAAACAGGCACATCCGTCTCCATTCCAAAGGAAGCACCAACCGAGGCTAAGTATTATACAATCAGCAAAACCGGTAATCAATATGCAATCGCTTATCCATGTGATGACAGCTTATGTGTCTACGACAGCAAAA
Organism: Lachnospiraceae bacterium; assembly: GCA_017622535.1. Lineage (GTDB taxonomy): Bacteria > Bacillota > Clostridia > Lachnospirales > Lachnospiraceae > CAG-590. Next base: position 27,057 of record JAGAQX010000106.1, read on the forward strand.
CGAATGAACTACTTGCGGAAACCACAATTAATGCATCTTTAGTAAGTAGTATTATTATTTCAGAGGAAACAAATAACATATTTGTATGTCATTTAGACAGATCTGTTACCGTATATGATTTGTCCAATTTATCTATAAAAAAGACTTACACAAATATCAAGAGTGGCCTACACTCATTCCAAAAACTAAATTGGGACAATGCAAATATGTCAGAGACTGCTCCTACCTATATATTGCAAGGCACCACAGAGGCATATCTCTTGAATAGCGATTTAGAAATTGTTGCACGTATTTATAACTATTTGGATTACGATGCTAATAAACAATGCTTTTACCTATCACGAAGTAACGAATTATTGTCTGTTCCTTACTACGATTATGACATGTTGATTCAGGAGGCTGATAAGGCATTGCAATACTATGAATTATCCGATTATCGCAAGAATCAATTAGGAATCAATCAATAAGAAGATAAAATAACAAACCGGATAGTATTCCTTGTTAGGATACTATCCGGTTTGTTTTTCTAATATAAATCTACTATAACATCAAATTCTTATGTTATTTGCCCTGTAAATACTCATTAACAAACTGTTCCACAATCACCTGATCCTTGTCAATCTCTTCCTTCGATAATTCTTCAAAAGGTATCAAACAAGGATGTGTATGTAACACCTTATCCTTCGTATTACCCAACACCCAGTTATTCATATAATGGTATCGGCACCAACGGATATGCTCAAGTTCTGTTAATATTGCCACCAGCTTCTCGCGTGAAAGTACATCACCATAATAATCAATATATCTTCTACGCACCTCATTGAAGTCTGCAGAGGATATATTGGAATATCTTAAAAATGCTGATAGATCTTCCCATTCCACTTTCCATTCTGGATTTGTCACACTCTCGTTATAAAGATTATGTGTGCGAATCGCATCCTGATTTAACTTCTCATTTAAAATGTAATCTTTGGTACAAAGCTCTTCCATCGATGCAAAAGGCTTAATAACGTCCGTTGTTCCAATCAGCTCTAACACGTCCTTGTCAAAAACAGACGCGTACAGCTCCACATCCTGCTTCATGTTGTAATATGCCAATATATTGCTAGCTGCCACCATATTCTCACGGTCTGCTCCACAGAAAACAATTCGATCTGCCTGCGCAATCAGGCCTTTTTCTTCATAAACCGAATTGTCATGAACAATAATCCGATCCGGTATCATCTTATCCAATTCACGATGCCAATCGAAGAAATGATGTGTATCACCAAAAATATGATATTCCAACTGTTGTTTCGGATCGAAAATGTTGTTTAACAAGCCATACTTTAATACTTCCTGTCCCAAATCCTCGAATCCTACAATCAATATACGATAAATACCTTTTTCCACTTTATCAAAGGGAATTGCTTCCTCTCGCCAAAACAATCTCGCTGCAATCTCTGTAACAGAAAAAACATGCAAATTCGGATTCTTAATACTTAATTGATTCATTTCATTCAGGTGAATATATACCTGTTTACCCTCTAGCTGATTTTGGTTCTTTGTATAAAAATCAATATTCTCCTCATCGGTATCAAACAAAATAACATGCTTTTCAGCTGGTACAATTTTATTATCCACCGGACGAATCCCTCTGTGTTCTAGGTTCCCAAGCAATAATTCACTTGTCACAGAATTCCCATAGACTACAATATTATTCTTATTGAACCTTTTAAACCAATTGGATAATCGCTTACCTAATGCTTCAATAATCAACAAAACTCCACTGGCTGTTGCAAAAGGCGCCATCCACCGAGCAATCTCTACATAAATATTAATCTCTTCCGGTAGGTCTGCGTCCATTCCATACAAACGACAGGTCATGTATGCTGCATCAATCACATTACCACCATATATTTGGGTTAATCCATATGTTCCCAAGATAAATGGTAATACAAAAACCACTAATTGTAACACACGTAGCATTATCCTTCGTATTTTTCTAATCATGACTTTTCTCCATCCTAGTTCATACCAATTCCATTCTTACCTACAGATTTCGCATCGTACATCGCTTTGTCCGCCTTTTCAAAAACTTTATCCATGCGGTCACCATATTTCCACTCCACTACACCTGCCGTAAAATGTATTTTTTGTTGAATATAACTCAAACGTCTACGTACCTCTGCCAAAGCAATATTCTTGGTCAGCAAAATAAACTCGTCACCACCAAAACGCCCAATCACACTGTCTTCTGCAAAATTTGTTTGTAGTATATCCGCAAAGTCCTTAATAACAATATCACCATATTGATGCCCAAACTGATCATTGATCTGCTTGAAATCATCCAAATCCAAAATTGTAAAATAAAACTTTGAAAATGGAGCTTCATTCACATACTCTGTCATCTTATCAAATGCAACATCTTTGTGATACACATTTGTCAATCCATCCCGTTCTGCACGGTAGTTAATTCGTTCCGCCTCCATCTTTGAATCATGAATATCACGAATTCTACCTAACACACTGATTATTTTACCACTATTATCTGCCACACTTTTGTAATAAGTGACATGCCAGCGATATCCACCACCAGATACAGTAGAAAGATACTCTAAACTGTCCTCCGTCACTTCCTGACAAGCCTTTGCCAGAGCCTGAGTAAATTTCTCTATATGATCGCTGTGAACCAATGGAAATTGCTTAATATATTGCTGATAATGTTCAATCTCCTTACGCTTACGATTATTTGGCAAATTATAGGAAAAGACCATCTTATCTTTGTCAGGAAAGTACTCGAATAAAATTCCTAATGCCGTTGCTTCCAGCATACGATAACGTTCTTCCTGAACAAGAAAATCAGAATTTGCTCTCTGAAATCGTCTAATCTGTTCGTCTTTTTCTTTAATCTCAGAAACGTCATTGATGACCGCCAAATAAACCGGACGCTCTGTGTAAGTGGTTTCTATCAAATTTGCCTTTACCTCAAACCAGCCAATTTTTCCATCCTGTCTCCGGCTTCGCACTTCATACTCAATCATTTTTTCCTTAGGAACATGATTCACAATATGCTCATAAAATGCATTCGCATCCTCTGCAACCAAGGTTGAAAAAACATCATCATGCTTTGAAGCATATGCACTCTTTTCCCATCCAATACAATCAAAATACGCATTATTCAAATATAGTGCATGGATATGTTCTCCCACTTCAAACAAACACACACCTGCTCGAATGTTATCTAATAACATAACAAGCCATTCCTTCGCATCCTTACCCAAATAATCCAAACGACGATAATCTGTTATATCATAACCTCGCCATTCACTCATGTAACACACCTCTTTCCAAGACTACCTTCAATATCCATTTCCATGTTGCTTCAACCACGTCCTACGCTTCGCATAGTCTGGTAAAACCTCCGCCACCAATCGCCAAAAACGTGGAGAATGATTCATCTCCAACAGATGACACAATTCATGAACTACCACATAGTCCATAATCTCCTCCGGCATGAGAATTAATCGCCAATTATAAGAAATAGTTCCCTTTGAACTACAGCTCCCCCAACGTGTTCTCTGGTTACCAATCCGAATCTTCTGATAGGAAACGCCCAAACGCTTCGCATATTCATCAGACTTCCTTGTCAAAACTGTTCTTGCCTGTTCATGCAAATGAGCGATTTCTTCCTCACTTCGTTCCACGCGATTTTCCGCACTTGCCATCTCTCTTTTTGCCTGCTTATAAATCCAAAAACGTTTCTGTTGCAAAAAACGATAAATTTCTCGTTCCGATGTTCGAAGTGGTGCTTTAATCTGCAATTCTATATCCCGTGTAATCTGAATCGCTAGCGTCTTGCGATTCGAACGTTCTAAAACGATCGGAATACTCAAATCTTCAATTTCCAAAACCTTCGGAAGTGCAAAAAACATAACATACCCCTACTTACATTTAACAGTTTAACAACTATAAGATGCTGTATATTTTGAAGCAGTCAACTAATCAATCATCTAAAAATTGAATACCTGCACCTAACATTCCTGGACCCAAATAAATACCTAGAATTCCTTCTACTCTTGAAGGAAACATATTGTTGAAATTCGGAAACAACTCCTTCACCTTAGCCTCTAACTGATCTCGTTCCTCACGAATTCCACCATCTGCAACCATAAGATTATATCTTCTTCCTGCATGCTCTGGTAAATTCACTTGTTCCTCTACCAAAGATATCAGTTTTTTCTCTACCAGCTTATGTCCACGCACCTTGGCTGCAGTACAAATCTCACCCTCTTTATCGAAGGTTAAAACCGGCTTTATCTTAAGCGCTGTACCAACCAAAGCAGTCGCTTTTCCAATTCTTCCACCCTTTTGTAAATACTCTAAAGTGTCAATCGAGAAGAAAACAATCGTATCTTTGCAAAGCTTCTCTGCTTTTCTACAAATCTCATCAAATTCCATTCCTTCGTCACGCCAGATTGCAGCCTGCAAAACTACCGCGCCATGTCCAATACTTCCCGATAAAGAATCAATAACATATGCCTCCATACCAGAATCTTCTGCCGCAAGTCTTACATGATTTACTGTTCCAGAAATACCACTAGAAACCATAACAGCTAACACCTTCTCATATCCCTGGCTCTTCAAATCTGCAAACACTGCCTCAATTGTCTCGCCACTCGGAGTGCTAGTCTTTGGAATCTCTGTTTTCAATCTTTCATAAATCTCTTCTATCGTGATATCCACGCCATCGCGATACTCTCCATCCTCACAACGAATCATCATTGGAATCACACAAACATTATATTGCTCCTGCATTTCCTTAGATAAATCTGCGCATGAATCAGTAATAATCGCTATTTTACTGCTATTTTCTACTCCCATAAATACCTATTCCTTTCCTAATAGAAATCATTCTAAACAAATAAAACACATTTGGACTAGTATAACATTTATAAGAAAAATTTACCACACTAAAGACAACAAAGTTACTTAATTAAGCAATAAAAAAAAGAAAGAATTTCGTTTTTGAAACTCTTCCTCTTAAAGTGTCTATTATCTTATTTTCTATCACTACTGTTTTGGATAGCGTCTGCGTACAATTAAGAAACAAATGGTATGCACAATTACTGTTATCGTCCAAGTTACTGGATAAGACATATATAACATAAATGGCGTATGATATTTCTCTATTTGAAAAATGGTAAAAATCCAAACCAGACGTAATCCACATGCACCAATCAAGGAAACAATCATCGGCATAACCGAATATCCCAAGCCACGAAGAATTCCTACCATTACATCCATCATACCGCAAAGGAAATATACTCCACACACAATCTTCAAACGCGTCATTCCCACATCAATCACATTCGCTTCCTTTGTATAAAATCCTAGCAACTGTGGTCCCAATAACACAGTGAAACCACCCATGACAACACCTGTTACAATTACACACAACATCGTCCGAACTGCAATCTTATTAATTCGATCAAATCTTCCTGCACCTACATTCTGACTAACAAAAGAGACCGCCGCCTGATGAAATGCATTCATTCCCATATACACAAATCCCTCAACGCTTCCCGCTGCTGCGTTACCAGCCATCACAACTGCGCCAAAGGAATTAATGGATGATTGGATAACAACATTTGACAACGAAAAAACAGTTCCCTGCAATCCCGCTGGCAATCCAATTCGCAATATCCTTCCGACATACTTCGTGTACAAATGAATATTTCGAATAAATAAACGATACGGTGCTTGCTCACGCATCAAACAACGGACAATCAATCCCGCAGAAATAAATTGCGAAATTACCGTTGCTAAACCAACACCAGCCACATCCATATGACACACAATTATGAAAAACAAATTAAGAACCACATTCACTACCCCTGCAAACAAAAGATAGTATAATGGTCTTTTCGTATCACCCACCGCACGTAAAATCGAACTACAAAAATTATATAACATTGTAGCCACCATACCCGAAAAATAGATTCGAAGATACACAGCAGCCAAATCCAACACATCCGTTGGTGTTTGCATCCATACAAGTATTTTTCTAGTGAAAATGACACCAAAAATGGTAAGTATCACACCACTAATCAAGCTCAATGCAACTGCGGTGTGAATCACCTCATGAAGATGTTTCTTTTCCTTTGCACCATAATAACGCGCCACCAAAACATTGGCACCAACTGATAAACCAATAAACAAATTCGTCAATAAATTAATAAGCGATGTAGTCGAACCAACCGCAGCCAGAGAATTGTCACCACAACACTGCCCCACAACAACCACATCCGCTGCGTTAAATAACAACTGCAATATACTAGAACACATTAACGGAATTGCAAACTTCAATAACTTTGGCAATATGGAACCATTACACATATCTATGGAATAGGTCTTTGACATAAAAATCACCTCTCTAATCATCAATCCAAATCACTATATGCACTATATCAACACCTATGAAAACTCATCACTTTCGTTTGCTATATAAAACCATTCAATAATTATATACTCTTTTTTTCAAAAATCTAGATTCATACCTTCCAAAAATTTGTAATTTATTCTAAAATTTGTTGACACATTATATAAAAATCGTTACTATCTATTCATGTTTTTACATGTATAAATGTACACCCAAAAACAACTCTTATTATTACAAGCAGAAAGGATAACAGCTATGGCTCAAACAGCAAACAAAAATGCAACAAAAGAAGCTTGCGCATTATTAGATTACTTACATGAAGTAGCCGGCAACAGAATTATCACCGGTCAGCATACGCAAACTAATCCAATGGAAGAAATTACATATATCAAAGAAACTACAGGAAAGTTACCAAAATTACAGGGATTTGAGTTACTAGCTTACTCACCAAATATTAACTACGAGGATGCAAGCGAACCATGTCTCACGGAAGTATATGAGAACCGCAAAACTTTAGATACCGCTTTGAAATGGGCAAAGGAAACAAACGGTATCGTGACATTTTCCTTCCATTGGTTTTCTCCTATTGGTGGAAGAGACAAAAGCTTTTACTCCGAACATACTGATTTCGACCCACGTCAGGTTTTAGTAGACGGAACTCCTGAGCGTGAAGCTTTTTACAAGGATATGGATATCATCGCAAAGGAATTGCAACGGTTTGAAGCAGAAAACATCCCAATCCTATGGAGACCATTTCACGAATCAGATGGAACCTGGTTTTGGTGGGGACGCCAAGGCATTGAGGTTGCTAGAGATTTATATAAATTAATGTATGATTACTACACAGATGTACATCATATTAATAATCTGTTGTGGGTATGGAATGGTGTTGCAAAAGAAGGATATCCAGGAGATGAATATGTAGATGTCATTTCTACAGATATTTATTTACAAGAATATAAACCAACCGACTACCGCGAAGAATATTTAACCTTGGTTAAAAACACAAGCAACAAAAAAGTGGCTGCATTAGCAGAGGTAGGATACATTCCAGATATTCATATGCTAGAAGAATCCAAGACTCCTTGGGCATATTATATGACCTGGTCAAAGGAGTTCTGTATCGGTGAACAATATAATTCTGTTGAAAATGTACAAGCAATGTATGAAAGCGATTATGCAATTAAGATGTAAAAGATATTGCGTTATAGTTTCAACATAGTATGATGCACTATATTAATCAAAATAGAAAAAGCTTCAATTACTCAAAACAAGTAATTGAAGCTTTTTGTTACTTTTTCAATTTTTATTATCTTTTGTGTATTATATAAAATTCTTTCTATGTAGCATTAATCAACCTTCAAACACCTGCTTAATACTATCATAGTGTAGGAAGATACCTTGTGCTGCAAACTCTTTAATCTGCTCCACAGTAGCCAACATAAATCCATCTGTTTCCGCCTCCTGTGGTTTCACATCGGACTCATCAAATTCCATTACAAAACGATAGATATCCACAAAATAATTATCCCCTTCACCCGGATTCTCTCGCTTATAGGAGAATACATATCCACCATCTGCATTTGTCACATCCAAACCAGTTTCCTCTAATACCTCACGCTTTACTGCCTCTTCTGAGGTCTCTCCAGCGATAACAGCACCACCAGATACTTCCCACCAACCTGGCGCCCATGCTTTTGTCATCACACGCTTAGTAATCAAGAATTTTCCATCCGGTCTACAAACCACACCCAGTACAGTCAAGTGATATTCACCATCCTGTAAGCACCAGTCATTGCGCTTCATTGTTCTTCCTGTTGGCTTTTTATCTTTATCGTAAATATCCCATAATTCCATTATTGTATCCTCATTTTCTTATTATATTTCGTTCATGTGCAGATATTGTTACCAATCCATCACTGCTGCTATATCTTGGCAAGTTCATATCATACCATTCTATCGTAGCATTTCACATCAACGCACTATAGCATACACTTTCTTATGCTGCATTGTCAACATACAAACATGAATAATCGCCATAGCCACCTTAGAACAAATACCGACAATATATTTACAATCCTCTTCTACCGAGTGATGCCCTCTACGAATATATCTTCGGTGCTCTTCCTTCAAAAAATCAGAAATATCTGCTACAGTCTGAAAACGCTCCAAATTCTCCAATTCTAAATTTCGCTTCCACACCTGAAGCTTCCTCTCATCAAAATCACGAATATATGCTCGAAGCTTATGCTTCAATTCCCCTTCATATACACAGTGCTGTGCCATCGTACCAGAATACTCTTTGTTATGAGGAAATGTAAAATAATCCGCAATATAATGAATGACCTCTCCAAGCTTCTCAAAATACATCGTCGATAGCTCTTTGGGGCTTTTGTAGCCCTGAGTTAACTTATACATTCTCTTTTCTACAATACGAAAGGTTTCATTAATCTCATGCCGTTTCGTTATAAATGACGGCTTACAGTCTGGCATAATGCTTCCCACATAAAAAGCTTTTTTATGTTTGTCAAAATTCGGTACATCTGAGATATTCACTATGTGTTTCGCCAATGAAATGTGTGATTTCTTACGCATGGTAACCTCCTAATTCATTCCTTCGAATCCTCTTGCTACAAACAATTCCCAAATCATCATCTACTTCTTAATAATGCTGTTTGTATCTCTGTCATTACGAACACAAATACACGTTCCTTCAATCAAAATGCAGTTTCTATATTGCCATCTTATTCTTCATTATAATCATCAAGGAAATGATGTTTCACACCATTCTCCTTATACGCAATCACTGTATTCAGGTTCACATTCTCAACACTACGGAAAATGTTCATCTCGATCACATCGCTTTTCTCAGATAGTTCCTTAATTAGTTGTTTTACCTCTGCACGTTTTGATTCTAATTCTCCCGTTTCACACCCTTCTGTAAAACGACAAGCACACTGTAAGAATTTCAATAAATTGTAATCTCTCCAGTGGATGATATCATCCTCGCGAATCAAATACATTGGGCGAATCAATTCCATTCCTTCAAAATTGGTACTATGAAGCTTCGGCATCATTGTTTGAATCTGTCCACCATATAGCATACCCATTACAATGGTTTCTATCACATCGTCAAAATGATGTCCCAATGCGATCTTATTGCAACCAAGCTTTCTCGCATTACTATAAAGATAACCGCGACGCATTCTTGCACAGAGATAACACGGCGAACCACCAATATCATCCTTTGCTACTGTGTTAAATATATCCGTCTCAAACACATGAATCGGCACTCCTAAAAACTTCGCATTATCTTCGATTTGTTTGCGGTTTTCTGCATTATAGCCAGGATCCATTACAAGAAATTCCACATCAAAATTCTTCTTTCCATGGCGTTCCAATTCCTGAAAGAGCTTTGCTAAAAGCATTGAGTCCTTACCACCGGAAATGCACACTGCAATCCGGTCACCATCCTGAATCATCTCATATTCATTGATAGCTTTCACAAACTTTCTCCAGATTTCTTTGCGAAAACGTTTTACGATGCTGCGCTCCACATAGCGCTCATCCACAACAACTTCTTCACCCTCAACTATTTTAATACGTCTGCTATCTTCTATATCAAACATATCCGTGGTCGTCTTATTCATTTCTACATTTGCTACTACAGTATTTACTGTAATATTATCTGTATTCTTGTCCATATTCATTCTATTCCCACAATCGTTTATAATTTATTAATAATTACACAAACATCATAGTACGATTCAAAATTTGCGTTCAACGAATATAGCTTCTAGTATTCAACACAAGCAATATCCTTCACTACTTCTGAAGCAATAATCAGACCAACTACAGACGGTACAAATGCAGTTGAGCCTGGTGGTGTGCATTTTTTAATTGGTTCTTCCTTTGAATACACCACTTTCAACCTCTTCACACCGCGCTTCTTTAATTCTCTGCGCATCACCTTTGCCAATGGGCACACAGAAGTTTTATAAATATCTGCCACTTCAAAGTCTGCAGGGTTTAACTTATTCCCTGCACCCATACTGCTGATAATCGGTACATTACATTCCTTTGCTCTCATCACAAGCTCGATTTTAGCAGTAACGGTATCTACTGCATCTACAACATAGTCATACTGTGTAAAATCAAATTCATCTGCAGTTTCTGGCAGATAAAAGCAACAGTGTGCTGTCACCTTGCACTCCGGATTGATCTGCATAATGCGCTCTTTCATAGCATCTACCTTTTGTTTTCCAAGGGTGTCCCTTGTTGCAATAATCTGACGATTCAGGTTGGACTCACAAACCGTATCACTGTCTATTAAATCCACTGCACCAATACCACTCCGAACCAATGCTTCCACTACATATCCACCTACGCCACCGATTCCAAAAACAGCAACTCTGGCATTAGCCAAACGCCCCATTGATTCACTTCCAAGTAAAAGCTCTGTTCTCGAAAATTGCTCTGACATCTTCATCTCTCTTTCTATTATACTATAGTCTTGTGACTCATTGTACTATCAAACATACCATGTCTTTTCCATAAAAAAAGCCCTCTACCTTTCATCATACAATAAAAGATAGGGGCTTGCAACAGACAAAATTTACTTATTAAACATTGGTGTAGACAAGTATCGATCACCGGAATCTGGCAACAACACTACAATGTTCTTTCCCGCATTTTCTGGTCTTTTTGCTAGGATGGTAGCTGCCTTCAATGCTGCACCGGAAGAAATACCAACTAAGATTCCCTCACTCTGCGCAAAGGCTCTTCCCTCTACAAATGCATCCTCATTTTCTATGGTAATAATCTCATCATAGATTTCAGTATTTAAAATCTGAGGAACAAAATTCGCACCAATTCCCTGTATCTTATGCGGACCCGGTTGCCCGCCAGATAACACCGGACTATCTGCTGGCTCCATTGCCACAATTTTAATATCTGGATTCTTTGACTTCAAATATTCTCCAACACCAGTAATAGTTCCGCCAGTACCAACACCCGCAACAAAAATATCTATTTTTCCATCTGTCTGTTCCCATATCTCAGGACCAGTTGTTTCTAAATGTGCTGCTACGTTTGCAGGGTTATCAAACTGACCAAGAATAATAGCACCCGGAATGCTGTTTTTCAATTCCTCCGCCTTTTCTATGGCACCCTTCATTCCCTTGGCACCATCCGTCAAAACAAGCTCTGCACCATAGGCAGCAAGCATGGTTCTTCTCTCCACACTCATGGTCTCTGGCAAAGTAAGAATCGCCTTATAACCCCTCGCCACTGCCACTGCCGCCAAACCAATCCCAGTATTACCAGAGGTCGGCTCAATAATCGTTGCGCCTGGTTTTAAAATTCCTTTTTCCTCCGCATCTTGAATCATATACAATGCGGCTCTGTCCTTTACTGAACCAGCTGGGTTCAAATATTCTAGCTTTGCAAGAATGGTTGCATGCTCTACGCCAGCCACCTTGCTGTAATTATTCAATTTCAAAATTGGTGTACCACCAATCAACTCTATTGCGCTTTCTTTAATATCTGCCATACTATATCACATCTCCTTTTCATTTTTTGATTATATAGCCAATTATTTTGACACGCAAGTCATTATCCAGATTTCCCCTTACCAAAATCCGTCATAAAGAGGTTTTTCCATAATACTTAAAACAGTTGAAACAAACACTCTGAAAATCAAAAAACCTATCAATCTCTTTTTCAAAAAAATCGATAGGTTTCTCATTAGTCTATTCTCTTGTCACCTTTAAAAAACAACGCAACCGTTCCAGGTCCTGTATGACTTCCAATTGTTGTCCCTATGTTGAATATCTCTACTTTATCTTTCAAATTTGGGAAAGCTTCTTCTATTAAATTCGCCAACTCTCTCGCATCTTCATAACAAGCGGACTGGGAAATGTAACATCTACCCGCATAATCTTTACCATTCTCTGCATGCTGCACCATTTTATCCAAAGACCTTTGAATGACACGTTTCTTTCCACGAATCTTTTCTCTTGGAATCAATCTACCCTCATAATCTACGTTGAGAAGTGGACATATGCCTAACACGTTACCAATCATGCCTGACGTCTTCGACACTCTGCCACCTTTAATAAAAAATGTCAAATCGGTAGAGAAAAACCAATGTTGTATATGTAATCGATAGTCCATAGCAAATTGATACAAATCCTCGATAGAACCTCCCGCATCCCTTAAATCAGCTAATTCCTCCATAAATAATCCATATCCCGCCGATGCTGCTAATGAATCAACAATCAGTATTTTGTTTTCTGGATATTTTTCAGATAAATTATCCTTCGCTATCATAGCAGAATTCATTGTACTTGTAATACCTGATGATAGACACAAGTGCAAAATATCTTTCCCTTCTTTTAAGAATCCTTCAAAAAACTCTTCATATTCTTCCGCATTAACCTGTGAGGTCTTTGTATCGGAGCCATGCTGCATTTTCGCATAAAATTCATCATATGGTACAGATTTTCCAAAATCATCTTGATACGGTATCCCATCTAATTCATAGTGAAAACAAATATAGGCAATCTCTCTTTCTTCAAAACGTTTCTGGGACAAATCTGCTGTAGAACAACAGCTAAGCACATAATCTCTCATCCAAGTCACCCTTTCCTTCGCCACTACAGATTATGATTGTTTTTTGATAAAAGAATCATTATAATCAATATTATACATTTGTATAACTTTTCACTCAACCAACAAAACAATTTATTTTTATACAAAGTTATACATAATAATGCACTAATGTATAACATTTATAAAAGCTAATCTAAAAAGGATAAATGATATGACCGAACGAAGAGATGTAACCCGAACAAAGCATTTGATTGAACATGCATATTATGAATTACTGTTCAAAAAAGGGGATGAAAAAATCACTGTACAGAACATTTTAGATGAAGCAAATATCAGCCGTGGAACTTTTTACGCGCATTACAAAGATATTCCTGATTTGACAGAACAAGTTGAGAAAGGAATCATCCTATCGATAAAAGACTACCTTTCCCACTCCACATTAAATGATATCTTGGAAAATCCAAAAGAACAGGTGAGAATGATTCTTAGCGGAATCATCGCACACAAGGACGAGTTGCGTATCCTTTTAACCAATGTAGACAATCCCCGTAGCATACAGAAAATGAAAAATCTATTCATGATGGCAATTGATGCAGATTCTGACTATACCACTTCCAAAACCAACTCCAACGAAAGTGAAGCATTCGATGCATCACAAAGGCTGATTATAAAGGGGTGTATGGCTGGTGTTATTTTTGATGCTTGTTATTACTGGATTATGAGTGATGATGCAGCTGATGTGGAATTGTTGACTGATACCATCAGCGATTTTCTATCTGGCGGATTGCAAAAAGTGGTAACAAAGAATCATTTACTCTAATGCACGATCTTTGTACTTCGAAAGTTCTTCTAGGTACTTTTGCCCCAATGGGCTAATCGCAACACCTTTTTTTGCAATGTAACCAATGGTCATAATCTCCTCGGAATCCAACTTAATTGCACGGTATTCATCTCCATTTAAATCCTCACAAATGATGCCGGAGCAAAGTGTATACCCATTCAGTCCTACCATAAGATTCAACATAGTAGCGCGGTCATTGGCTTTAATCAACTGCTTATATTCATAAGTACTCAACACCTCTTCAGCAAAATAGAAAGAATTATTGTTCCCTTGATCAAAGGATAAACATGGAAAATCTTGTAACTCTTGCATTGTGATTAGCGTCTGTTTTGCTAGCGGATGATTCTTTGATAGATATACATAGATTGGACAATTCAATATCTCATGGAACTCCAAATCTTTCTCACGAAAAATCTTTTCCAAAACCTTTCGGTTAAAATCATTGACATAAAGTATTCCAATTTCACTCTTAAAACTGCTGACATCCTCAATAACATCATAGGTTCTGGATTCTCGCACCGCAAACTCGTACTCATCCATACCAAACTGCTTCACCATCTCCATAAATGCATTTACTGCGAAAGTGTAATGTTGCATAGAAACACTAAACTTCTTTTTGATTGTTGTCTGGTCTATATACTTTGACTCCATCAATTCATACTGTTCTACAACCTGTCTTGCATAGCCGATAAATTCCTCCCCTTCTGGAGTTAAAGAAATTCCGCGGTTGGTTCTGCGAAACAACTCTGTACCTATCTCCGTTTCTAACTCCTTGATGGAAGCTGAAAGGCTAGGTTGAGCGATAAAAAGAGTTCTCGCCGCCTCACTCATGGAGCCGGAATTAGCAACTGTAATTACATATCTAAGTTGGGTAAGTGTCATAGTGCTCCTCCTCGTCTGCAAATTATCTAAAAAATTCTACTGGCGTATAAGCCTTCAAATCAGAAACCATTCCCGTGTCGTAGAATTGCATGAAGATATCCAAGCATTCCTCTGCTGAACACATTTTTTCAACAAGATTTGTATGTTCATTTTCTTCTATTCCAAGTTGTACATTAATTCCATCATCAACTTGACAAGCTTGCACATAGCGAATTCCAAAACTTGCTTTCGGTAACGTTAAAGTCACAAACTGATCTTCATCCTCGAACATTGCATCCAAAAACATTTCCAAATCCACATCCGAAAAATTCGTTAATCTGTCGTTCTGATTTTCTAAGACTATTTGTCCATCATGCTCCACTTGTTCAAACTGAACCTCCGTAGTTGTTTTCTTAAATAAATTAGAAAAGAATCCCATAGTCTACTCTCCTTCTATTCGCTCATTTGCATACTGCAATAGAAAATTGTCTACACTATCAAATTCAATAAATGATATCTCATCTATGTTCACAGTTATGCAACCATCTAACTTTGCCGTTTCCATATCTACACATTCGATTTCTAGTCTATCATCCAATAATTGTCTGATATATCCCGTCTCTAACTGTTCCATTGTGGATATAGCAATTGTTACCATTCTATTATTCTTATAAGAATATTGAAGTATTTGTGGAAATAATGGTTGTGCCTCATCAAATTTGACCTCATTTAAAGAAAACCAAGAACTATATGTATGCACATTTCCATATTCCATATATTTCTCTAATTTATTCAAATATTCTGTATCATACTCAACACTTGTAATAATGCTTTTTTTCATGGCATAATAGGCTGTTACTTTTCCTTGTTCATCCACACCACGAATCAGAATACAATCCTTGTTCTGAAAACATACTTCCCCTACAGAAAAGCTGTCTTCACTATGGGTATAGATTTCAGCAATGCCATTTTCCTTTATATTTTGTATCATTGGTAGGTCCCTCCATGTTTTATCTTTTTTAATACAATCTTCATATTTCAATATAATCTTATCCTTTCAATATAAGGCTCTATTAACATCTCAATAAAATATATCCTTGTCATTATAATACAGTTTTTCTCATTCAACAAGATACCAACCCGCCTTGTCATAGGTTTTTCCTATAGCCAGCCACTGTTTTTTCATACTTTTCATTTTTTCCAAAAGATTATATACTTACACCATGCAAAACACATCAATGTGTAAATAACGAAAGCGAGGTATGAATTATGACAAGTAATACAGGAACAAAATGTATTCACGAGGGATGGAGACCATCCGAAGGTGAACCAAGACAGCTACCAATTTATCAGAGTACCACATTCAAATATGACACAAGTGATACCATGGGACAGTTGTTTGACTTAGAGAGAGAAGGATACTTCTACACACGTTTACAGAATCCAACCAATGATGCGGTTGCTGCAAAGATTTGCGCACTAGAGGGCGGTGTAGCAGCAATGCTTACTTCCTCCGGTCAGGCTGCAAACTTCTATGCAATATTTAATATCTGCGAAACTGGAGATCATTTTATCGCATCCTCTTCTATCTACGGAGGAACATACAACTTATTCGGTGTTACCATGAAGAAAATGGGAATCGAGTGTACATTTGTTGACCAGACACTTCCTGCAGAGGAATTAGAAAAGTATTTCAAACCAAACACAAAGGCAGTATTTGGTGAGACAATTACAAATCCAACGGTATCCATTTTTGACTTTGAGAAATTTGCAAAGCTTGCACACGATCATGGTGTACCATTAATTGTTGATAATACATTTGCAACTCCTGTAAACTGTAGACCATTTGAGTGGGGCGCAGACATCGTAACACACTCTACTACCAAGTATATGGATGGTCACGCAGCAGGCGTTGGTGGTTGTATTGTAGACAGCGGTAATTTTGACTGGATGGCACATGCCGAAAAATTCCCTGGACTTACCACACCAGATGAGTCTTATCACGGCATCACATATGCAGAAAGATTCGGAAAAGGTGCTTACATTACAAAGGCAACTGCACAGCTTATGAGAGACTTAGGTTCCATCCAGTCACCACAGAATGCATTCTACTTAAATCTCGGATTAGAAACCTTACACCTTAGAATGAAACAGCACTGCGAAAATGCTTTAGCAGTTGCAAAATATCTCAAAGAAAACAACAAGGTTGCTTGGGTACATTACGCAGACCTTGAAGGTGACGAGTACAACGACCTTGCAAAGAAATATATGCCAAACGGAACCTGTGGTGTATTGGCATTTGGTATCAAAGGTGGTCGAGAAGCTTCCATTAAGTTCATGGATAGTTTGAAATTCGCTTCCATCGTAACCCACGTTGCAGATGCAAAGACTTGTCTTTTACATCCTGCAAGTCACACTCACCGCCAGATGAGCGAGGAACAGTTGATTGAAGCTGGCGTTGCTCCAGACTTAATTCGCTTATCTGTAGGTATTGAAAATGTGGAAGATTTGATTGCCGACTTAGAACAGGCATTTGCACAATTATAATATTAGAGTTAAACTTATTTTATACGAATAACAGGGGCTATGGAATTCAATCATTCCATAGCCCTTTTCTATCATTAGATAAAAAACATTTTTAGAAATTATGTTTTCTTATTTCCCTTGATAATCCCACACCTCAATCGGTGTTGCTTCATACACAAAAATCATTCCATCATACAGCTTAGTGGGTGGTATACGAAGCTGATATGTGTTCTTCATAAACTTCATTAGGAAAGAATAGGATTCTCCCAAACTTCCGGTTGACATATTGCTATCTAGTAATGCCGACAATTCTTCTGACTTTTGTGCCTCATCAAAATCCAAATAGTATTGATTATTCTCCATATCACCTACTATTTTAGCAATTGGATCATCAGAGCAAAACTTGTAATTCTCTCTCGCCTCTTTAGTGGCAATACTGCAATTGGTCTTGTAAAAATCAGTTCCAATCACATAATAGCTTTCTCCAAATTCTTCCGCAAGATAAGAACCCATATTAGTGTAGGCACTATTCACCACTCTAGCCACATGTCCGTTATGTCCGGCTATCATAAGCTTGGTGCCATATACATTCTCTTCTCGGTCTAAAATCCATCTCACATTTTCTGCCATATATTGGTCACGCAAATCTGCATAACCCTGATAACCACTGCTTGCATCATGCAGGCCCAGATGTTGCAAAAGACAGGTCGCAGATTGTAAAGCATACGCATAGGTTTCCTCGTCTGTCATCTTAATATAGACGTCTTTTTGCGTCTCCAGGTCAGCAATCATCTCATCTACCAATTCCTTTAATACAGTCACACTTTCCGAAGAGAGAGAACCATCTCCTGTACCATATCCTTCATCCCATCGTTTCGCATAATCGGTTCCTTTTTCTTTTGCAACCACATCATAAAAAGACTGAATGCGTTCTCTCGCAGCTTCATTTCTTTGCATATCAAAGCCATAAAATCTGACCTTGTCATCCTCCTTTGCACCTTGGTTATAATCATGCATCCATTGCACAAGCTCTAACATTTCATCTGTTCGATAAATTTCAAATCCTAGGTTTTTCACTGCATTTTCTGCAGTTCCTATATCATGCACGATATAATCATTGGCTATCATGCAGCTACCAAAATCACCCTCTATAGCGAAGGCACGCACATCGGTGGTTTCCACTAAATGTGCAAAGACATCTAGCTTTAATTCCTGAAATTCTTTGTTTCCGTGGGTCGCTTCCCCTAATGCCACAATTCGCACTTCATCCGACAATGTGATATCTTCTACATCCTTTGCGTAGCTTGAAAAATCATTTACTTCATCCGTTGCACTACAGCC
>JAGAQX010000107.1 GCA_017622535.1 Lachnospiraceae bacterium
ACAACCTATTACATAATCCGTCAGTTATGAATAATTCGTTATTAAATAGATTTTATCACTAAAAATATATCATATATATATTCATAATCATAATATATATATCGAATATTTATGATAACCTAAGGTTATAAATGTCTTTTCAAATACAACCTTTCCTATTATAATATTATTGTTCGGTATAATCAACCAAAAATCGACAGAAATGTCAGGAGGTAACCATGGAACAAAATCTTAATTATTATAAAATATTCTATGAAGTGGCCAAAGCTGGCAACATCAGCAAAGCGGCAGAAAACTTATACATCAGCCAACCAGCGATTTCCAAATCCATCAACAAATTGGAGCAAGCACTAAACCACACTCTCTTTATCCGAAGCAAGAAGGGTGTAACACTTACCGAGGAAGGTCAAACCCTGTTTCAATATTTAGCCTCTGCCTTTGAGTCCATTGAAAATGCTGAAAAGACCTTGAAGCGCATTGGACAACTAGGATTAGGACAGCTGCGAATCGGTGTATCTACTTCTCTTTGTAAATACATACTTCTGCCCTATCTTCAGGACTTTATCCAAGAAAATCCTCATGTCAAGGTTTCCATTGAATGTAATCCCACCTATGAGACAATTCAATTATTACAGCAGGGAAAAATTGATATTGGACTGATTTGTGAAACACCATTAGATAAGCAGTTTCAGTTTATGCCACTGCGCTCTATTCAGGATACCTTTGTTACGACCCAAACCTATTTGGATAATTTGATTTTGAGAGAACAGGATTCCATTGAAGAACATAACTATAATCACATTAATATTGAAAGCGACACCGCACACAGGAATCCTATCCAAATGGATAACACATATATAGATACTGTTAATATGAATGAACCTCTCATAGACGATGATACAAACAATAACGAGCATTTGGGACACCTGCCAAATGTCACAGGTTTACTATTTTTCTCTGAACCCACGTCACAACCAGTAGAAAACACACTGACTACGAAAGAAATCATAGAAAAATCCAATCTCATGCTTCTCGACAAAGGAAACATTTCTAGAAACTACATTGAAGCTTATTTTGACCAAAACCAAATCAATCCAGGGCAAGTGCTGGAAATCAACAATATGGACTTATTGATTGACTTTGCAACCATTGGTATGGGAGTGGCTTGTGTGGTACGGGAATTCATCGCTTCACATATTGAAAATGGTCAAGTAATTGAGCTTCCATTAGATGTTGATATTCCAAAGCGAATTGTTGGCTTCATTTATGATGAACATTTATTAAGTACTACAGGAAAAAAATTTATCGGGTTCTGTAAGTAATTACAAAACCCGATAGTCTTTCGTCTTCAATACTATTATGATATAAAATATGCGCTTGCCGTTAACGTACAATTAAAATATGCACTTACCATTAAAGTATAATTAAAATGTGCACTTACTCTTAAAGCACAATTAGTTGTTTATCAGAATGGGATAACTTCTCATATTCATCCTTCTTCACGACAATCAAATCCTCGATACGAACACCAAATCGTCCCGGTAAATAAATACCTGGCTCATCAGTGATTACCATATTTTCCTTCGTTATCACATCACATTTTGGAGAAAATCGCGGCTCTTCATGAATATCTAGCCCTACTCCATGGCCGAGACCATGTCCAAAATAGTCACCGTAGCCCTGTGACTTGATATAGTCTCTTGCAACAGCGTCAATCTCGTTACACTTTACACCCTCTCGAATTGCTTCCATTGCTCGAATATTCGCATCCAATACAATCTGGTATACCTTTCGCATTTCCTCAGTAGGCTCACCTATCGCAACTGTTCTAGTCATATCAGAACAATATCCTTGATACACACATCCAAAATCCATGGTGACAAAATCACCCATTTGAAGCTTGCGATTGGTTACCTGCGCATGGGGCATAGAAGAATTCGGACCACTCGCCACAATGGTGTCAAAGCTTAATTTGGATGCACCCTGACGTTTCATAAAAAACTCAATTTCTAATGCAATATCTGCTTCTGTTACACCAGGCTTCATATAGTCTAAGATATGCGTAAATGCCGCATCCCCGATAGCTTCTGCTTTTGCAATTATTTGAAGCTCTGCTTCATCCTTTATCATTCGGGATTCCATAATTGCATCCTTTGCAATTACAAACTGATTATTAGGGCATGCATTGGAAAGCTTCAAATATAGTTCCAAATTCATGGTATCTTCCACTGCAATTGTACACATCAACTCTTTGCTTTTCTTGGAATTACTTACAATACTTTGAGAATGACTTTCGTTAAAATTGTCATCGTAATTTTCCAATAACTCTTTCACATACTCACTAAATCCCTTATTTTCCATTCGGATTAACGTGATATCCGGACATTCCTTTTCCACCTGTTCATAATAACGGGAATCTGTGATTAAATATACTCGATTTGTCTTTAGCTGCTCTTTCTTTGTATTACCATTATCCAAGCCCTGATTGATGCTACAATCTGTTTTTGGAGTATCCTGTTCTGATACAAACATCAACAATACCGCTTCTCCACCTGTAAATCCAGTATAGTAATATAGATTTGATGGACTATCAATCAAAACTGCTTGCATATTCTTTTCTAATAAATTCCGATTCAACCTCTGTCTTCTTGTCTGAAACATTATGTTCTCCTGATTATTTTCAATTTCATTATATAGATCTTTTTGTTCTATCTAACGGATTGATTCTATCTATAATTACTGCTATATATCACTCGTATCATTTTGCATGCAACCAAATTATCTTCCGTGCAACAAATCATCTTACGTGCAACAAATCATCTTACGTGCATCATATCTTCTACGATTGCGTCCAAGTCATTAGAATTAGTGTCAATTACAACATCTGCTGCGTTTTCATACAAGCATTTTCTCTGCTTCATCAACTCGCAAATCTTTTCATATGGATTATCACACTGTAATAATGGACGATTCGTATCCCCCTTCACGCGGTCATATATTTCCTTTGTGGTAGCAGTCAAATATTCTACTCTACCAATCTCCTTGAGCAAACGAGCATTTTCTTTGCGAAGTGGCATTCCACCTCCCGTTGCCAATACTGTATTAGATAGATGATCTCTCCAATTCATTAACACTTCCGTTTCTAATTGACGAAATGCTTCCTCTCCATCTTCTGCAAATATCTGTGGAATGGACTTACCAGCTTTGTTAACAATATACTCATCGGCATCTAAAAACTCCATTCCTAGCTTCTTTGCACAGGCTTTGCCAAAGGTCGTCTTTCCACTACCCATAAATCCGATTAAAACAATGTTGTCCTTCGGATAAACCTTGCGCTTTAGCTCAATATATACATCATCAATTATGTCCTGCGGAACCTTTCTGTCATGCCATAGCTCATATGCAATCACAGCTTGATATAATAACATTTTAAGTGCATTATAAGCTCTCCCACCAGCCTGTGTTACCAACTGCATAAATCTAGTATTCGCTGGATTGTAAATCAAATCCACACCGACCTTAACTTTCTTATAAAATTCTATATCATCTAAGACAACATCCTCTACGTGCGGTGCTAAACCAATAGAGGTTGCCTGGAATACAATCAGATTATCTTCTGTGATTTGATTATAGTCCTGCATAGACATAGCAATGATTCTGTTCATGCTATCTGCGATCTGTTGTGCTTTCTCAACGGTACGATTCAAAAGATAAATCTTCTTTGCTCCCTCTAATAAACACATATATACAACAGACTTAGCAGCACCACCTGCACCTAAAATCACCACGGTTTCATCTTGCAAAGATATTCCATCCTCTTGAATTTGGCGACGTAATCCCATCATGTCCGTGTTGTAACCCTTGTATCCTTGCTTATCTTCGACACGAACCAAAGTATTAACCGCACCGATTGCCTGTGCTGCTTCATCCAACTCAACAACATGCTCCATTACATCATTTTTGTGAGGAACTGTTACATTCATACCCAATATATTCAGTTCGTAAGCACCATGCACTGCAGTAGCCAATCCATCAGCTTCCACCTTAAATGGCACATACACAGACTGTACTCCCATTGCTTTACTTATTCCATTATGAATAACCGGCGATAATGTATGTTCCACCGGATTGCCAATTAAACCAATTAATCTTGTATGTCCGTTAATCTCCATGATTTCTCATTTCCTCACTTTCGCAATGTTGTTGCAATATATCAAATATTAATCTAAAATTGATCAATAAACGAAATACTTATATCTCTTTGCTATCATATTCCAATTTACCAAGCTTCTTCTTTCTTCTATAATTCCACTTCACAAACTTCTCTGGAATGCGTTTTAATATAATCTGTATCTCTTCCTTAGGATCAATCGGATCTAACAATATACTATAGATACCAGCATTATTTGCTCCCCATATATCTGTATAGATCTGATCCCCAACAAATAATGTATTCTCCACCGAAGTACCTATAATCTCCATACCATCCAGATACCCCTTCTTAGCTGGTTTCCAAGCTTTATAAATATAATCTACTTCTAATGGTTCAGCAAAAAGCTTTACTCTCTCTTTATCATTATTGGATATCAAACATATTTTGAATCCGATATCCTTTAAATGATTGATATACGCTTTTGTAGTCTCATCAATCGGACAATCATGTGGAACTAATGTGTTGTCTATATCAAACATAATTCCTCTGTATCCTTGTTGATAATAAGCTTCTGCTGGAATATCTTCTTTTTTATCAAAATACTTTGTTGGGTATAACTTGCTCATAAATACAATCTCCTGCTATCAACATCCTAACACAATGATTTGTGTACATAGACAATCTCTTTAATATTATAAAATACAACATCCATAATAGCACAAAAACGGTGTGAAGGAAATCCCTCACACCGTTAAATTGTTTGTTTTAAATGTTAAATTTTCTGTCTGACATATCAAGTAATAATGAATCAAATGATGAATTCACTGCTTCCGAACCTGCATCCGTTAAGTCGAAGAGGTATGGAATGATGTTAATCTTGATTCTTGCAGTTTTTTCTTTACCTGCGGTATCAGTAACCTTTATTACTATATATGTGTAATTATTATAAGGAGTAAAGTATTCTTTCTTTAATAATAACTTACTATGTGACGACTCCCTCAAGAAAACACGTTTACCATCCATCTGAGAAGCAATGGTTGTATTCTTAGGATCATTATTCGTCAAAACACTCGGGTTATAAGTAATCATCTCATCACCAGTAACACCATCACTCTTCGGCGTGAAATCATCATTTGGAGCATCTTCATCATAGTCTAAATCATAGAATACTTCTATTCTATCTAACTCTGCTGTACCTGCAATTGCCTTAAAATCAAACTCTGGATATATGTTTGTTTGACTATCATCAATATTATACTGATACATTTTCTCAGATTTATTATAGAATAACTTATTCAAATTCTTAGCCAATTCCTTGTTGGTTTTATCATCCTTAGGATTTACATACTCACATTCACCCTTATGATCACATCCAGCAGTTGTACACTTATTATATAGTTTTAAACTAGGTCCCATTTTAGCCTTTGATACACAGTTAACAAGAACATTAATAAACAACTTACGTTCATCATTATTATCCTTATTACGACCTGTAATCAACTGATGTCCAGCACCTGAATAGAACACAGTATCTTTACTGTACAAGAAGTAGTTATTCAGTCCATCACGAGGAGATGCTGTATAAAAACCACTCGCGTATCTACTTTGATATGCTTCAACATTCAACTGTCTATAATTTGCACCTAAGGTATACCATACAGCTACAGAAGGATCTTCTAAATCTAATGTAAATGCCTGTGCATGTGCTGGTGCAATTCTCAACTGATCACTAATTGAGAATGGGAACATGGTCACTCCACCCTCGTTAACCTTCTGTGCAGTTCTTGTACCATGCTTTGCTTCAAAACTATAACCACCATCTGCATTACCACTCTGTTCAAATGCCTCATATGAAGACATTACATACAAATATGGTGAAACCGGATCAGATGAAGAATCATATGATGCATACAAATCAGTAATTCCTACTGGGGCATTGTATCCCATGTTTTGCAAACCATTAGTAGAAATAGTTGAGTAATACTCACTTTCCTTTTCCGTCTGAAGTCTTTCGGTCCAGAAAAACTTCGCTGGATCTTTTGTTGGAAATCTCTGATATATTGATTCCGTGTCTGCTGGTGTATCAAAAATACTCTTCGTTGCTGCTTGAGCTGGATCTACACTAAATACTACTACTCCACCAGACACTTCTTCTTCATAAACAGTTCCACGGAAATTAACAGATACCTTATGGCCATCATTCAAAGCATTTCCATTATTAGTTACACTAAGAGTGACTGTAATATTACCTTCTACAGCATCACCATCAGCCTTAAAATCTAGCTTCTTCGTGCCAATGTCATATGTACCCGTTATATTTTGATTGCCAATTGTAATAGTTTTATCTGCATAGACTACAACATTTTCAATCTTTTGTTTGATTTTCAAAGGAACATATGAACCGTTTGCATCTTTTTCAAAATGTAAAGTATCACCATTCTCTGTTCTATACTCGAGAGTTCCAGAAGGATTACTGCTCGGATCTAAAACAACACTAATCATAATATCTTCCGTGCTCGGTTTCTCATCACCCACTTCTTTCCAATCAAGGATAGTGAAAGTACCATAAGAATCTTTCACCGTCAATTCGATATCCTTATTCTTAACCTTAATATCAGTGAAAGAACCCCAGCTAACATTACCTATATCAACCCTCTGTTCCATTACAGTTGGAATTATACTAGAAACCTCCACTGTATTCATTTCAGAGTAATCAACAACATGGAAACGATCCATACCAAATGTTGCACGTAAAATTTTACTAATATTCTTAGAACCGCTATCTTTCTTTGCAACCAAAGTATCATGTGTATTAAACACTGCACCATCAGCTTCAACATACTTCTTAATCTGCTCACAAGAATATGTTTCTAAATCCTTATTAGCAAAACGATCTGCAAAACCTAATACAATGACATTATAACTCTCTTTTAACCAATTATTTGCATTGTATTTTTGTTTTAATACCAAATTATATTGTTCCTTCAATTCAAGATACTTAGTATATGCATCACTATAATTATTGTATGCTGTCGCTAATTTATCAAAATTTGTAATACTACCTGTGGTTGAACCTATACTATCATTATAAAAAACCCATATTTTATGATATTGTTTATCTTTTATCCACTGTCCTGGTTCTTCAACAATCTCTGTTGTTTTAGGATCATCTCCAGCATAACCAATTCCAGTACTAATAACATTCGCATATTTTTCAGAATTTGCTGTACGAATATCATTAGCAGCTATAAACAATTCATTTTCTAAAGCTTCTTCATACCCTTGTGCTGTAGCCAATGCGCCATCCATTTGAGATTTCAAAGCTTTTTCCTGTGCTTTAGCATTAGTCATTTGTTCAGTGGTACGATTACGTGCAGCATCACATAATGCATCAAATTCCTTCGCTGTCACAATCTCTAAATTGAATGCATACTCCGCATCCTCACTCATATATCCTTCTTCATCATGAGTAAGCTCATCCGCAAAGTTACTATCCAAATCATCACGGTTAACAATTGAATCATATTTAACAATACCAAAATCATGTTCATGTTTACCCATTTTAATGGCACCGCCAAAAATAGTCTCATTATTTTTATTTGATTCCTTTTCAACCTGACCAAAATCAGGATGACCTAGATTTACATTATATTCTACTATCTTACCGGCTAACTGACATTCCGTACAAAAATATAATGAATGATCGTCCATATATTTATTTGCTGTTAAATGATCTGCAGCTTCATTGTCAACTGGCATAATCTGCAAAATATTAATTTCTTTTTGTCCATCAACAGCTTTACACCACGAAGAGCCCATCTTCATATCACACACTAAACCAGACTCATCAGTAACTAAGATTTTCCAGTTTACAAGGCCTGAAAAATCATCGGTTAATTCATAGGATAAGTCAACCGAACCACCTGCAGCACATGTTTCACTCATTATCTCCTCATTAGCAATATCATCATTCTCTCCTTTAGAATAATAACCATCACCATTTGCATCAATATAAAGTGAAACAGTATAATTAGAAGATGTTGTAACATTGTCAGAAGCCTTTACTCCTACAGTAAAATCAACTGTTGGGAAATACTTCACTTCATTTGCTGGATCAGCCTCATATTTAGGATTATAATTGGCTGGATGCTTGTCACCTTCATGATACTCCTCTGGATACTTGGATAATGTAAATTGTGGACGCTTAGCACTATTGGTATATAATGCTTTAATTGCTTTTGCACAATCATCCTCATATACAGTAACCATAGAACCTAATGTATTACCATATATCTTCTCACCCGTTTCGACATCAGCATTTTCAATCTGTTGTTCACTATTATGAATACCGTTTTCAAAGCTAACATCTAGATCCTTATCATCATCAAGAGCAGAATCAATAGTTGCCCAACCTACATTAGATGCTGTATTTGCCCGAAATTTCTCATATGTATAAGCTAAAAATTGATACATATTACAATCAGGATCAATTTCAGTTAATGCCAATTGCTCTAATCGACTAGGCTCTACATCAGATTTCTTATTATTCTTATCAAATTTATATGATGCCTCAAATGCATCCGTTACCACTTCGTCAATAATAATAGGTAAGCCCGAATCAACATAAGCCTTTAGTTCATCACGTTTAATAGTAGTAATATCATTACCACTAAACTCTACCGAATTATTTGTGGCTGAAACAGTATTGTATGTATAATGGTAGTTTACCAATAAACCAGTGTGTGTAAACATAGTAAATGCAGTTAAATTATCTTCCCACTTATCCCTATTATCTTTACCATTATACTCACCGGTGCCACCACCGCCCCAGTTCAATGATTCATATGGGACATAAGCAGAACTATCACCGCCAATATATACCATATCATAGCTTTCAGCTAACACTTCTTTTGAAGAACTCAACTCATTGGTTGACATTTGAACAACTTCAATCTGATCATAAGGTAGGCCAGTTGCATGTGCAATCTTTGCCTTACTAATTTCAAAAGCATAATACTCTTGACCTTCTTCAACCTCATCCTTTGTTACACCATATAAAACTTGATCTGGAATCGTGTAATATCCACCTTTTGCTCCAAAATTTCCTGATGAATACTTAGTTGTATTAACAGAATTATTTTGTGCAAGATACAAATCAATCGGATAACATGGCTGAATCTCAAGAACACGATACTTTCTACTTCCAGCACCTGTCTTATCACTATCGCGATACACCGAACCATCCAAAATGTCTGCAATTGCCTTTGCACCTTCAACATTAGTTTCCTTCTGAGAATATAGCGAAGTAAAATATCCATATGAAACAGCCAAAGCATTCTTGGTTTTTTCTATACCTTTTTCACTAACAACCAAATTCATTAATTTTAAATAGTTGTTAGCAGAAGAATCAATAATTCCTTCTTCTGTAGAATCAACAATAGATGCATCATAAAAAATATAGTTACTTGCTTCAGACAAAGCTCTTAATTTAGTATATACATCATCACTTAAGGTTACATCCTTAACATCTTTCTCAATCAAAATGAAATCATATTCTTCCTTAAGCTCATCAACAGTTAACGGATTATCATTTGAAACTGTACGAACTGTATAAGTAATTTTATCCGGTTTATTAGCTGATTTACCATAATAAGCACTCGCCTTGATATTATCAGAACCATATTCTTCCATACGTGCATGCATACTACCTGCAACTGGTGTAGTACTTGAACTTGCAGTTAACACAAGAACCTTACCAGATGCTTTCGTGGTACGATTATTAACATTATTCTTCAAATAATATGAACCCTGTGCTTTGAAGAATTTTTCAGCAGTCAATCCTGTCTTCCATGGATAGGTACGGAACTTATAATAATTCTTTGCAATAATATTAACAAGTGTCGAATACGTCTTCGTAGCACCTGCCGAAACTGATGTAGAAGTTACATAATCAACAATAATTGGCTTGTTATTTGATATATACAAATGTAACTGATTATAAACATCTTCGCTCATATTGGCAGCACCATTATACGATGTATATGTAGGACTACTCAAATAAATTAAATCAGCAGAATTTAATAAACTTTGAACAGTAACTGCTGGTGTGACCTCTTTTCCATCAGCATCCGTTACTGCCTCCTTCAAAACCTTAGTTAATTCTGTATTCGATGAAACTTCCAAATGATAATAATTCACATAACCTGTCGGCATATCACCATTAAATGAACTTCTATTATCATACAAAACATACTTTTCAAAGCCATCAGTCGAATACTTCGATAAATCTGATGCGGTAACACCTGCAGGTGTTATTTCAACAATATTAAACTTTTCACCTTTAACAGCATTTTCAAGAATCAAATCAATATTCGTAATATAATCTGATTCACCTGCACCAAGATTAGTTAATTCAGTTTGTTCTATAGTTTCGTTATTATCACCATGACCTAAATTAGCGATAGAATAAGAAACCATGGAAACTGCCGCAAACATAACAATCAAGATTGCAATTGTACTTAAAATTACTTTCTTTTTTGACATATCTCTCTTTCCTTTCTTCTTTCTCTATCGTATCATCATGATGTACTTTCAGTAGAACCTGTACCGCTCTCTGTACTTCCAGAACCACCTGAATTTTCTGTAGTACCCGAGCCACCAGAACCACCTGAATTTTCTGTAGTACCTGAACCACCAGAACCACCTGAAACACTACCATTAAGCAACTTATATAATTTCTGTGGACGAACAGTTAAAACATTTGAGTTTCTAAAATTAATTGTCTCAACTGTATTATACGTATAATTACCATCTTTAAATAGAATATTGGTTAAAATAGCATTACCATCTGAATCAGCAGATAAATAGAAATCTGATATATTCTCACTTAACATACCTTCTACACCTGCATCAATTTTATCCAATACTGCGTCTGTCTCCACCACACTCACAAACTTACTAGCATTCGCATCATCTTTAACTGTATAATACGACTTACCTAACAAACTAAGAACTTGCGTTCTTGCATAATGATAATTCATTTGTGCAGCTTTGGATGCATCACTGTCAGCAGTTTCATAACGATACATGTATATAGAACATGTCTCGTTACGCTTGTCCGTGATGTCCGTAATATAGTATATTACATGGACAGTAGATGTTGTATCATCCGAATTATTCTTACTGTATTCAGCATATATGAATTCCGGTTTAACATACTGAAATTTATTTCCGTCTTTTAAAGCACGGAAGGAACGTACATCACCTAACATCTCAACCATTGAACCGTTCGGTTTAACATAATAAATATCTTTATCTTTATTAGCACCCGAACCGGTATCAATTGGATATGAATTTTTGTTATTATCAACAATCTCAAAAGTATTGAAATCAATAATTACTTTTCGATCTGTTGTTTTATAATCACAATTCTTCGCATAATTACCATAGTTATCCGGTACAAAATCAAAATCAACTGATGTATATGATGCAGGTGTTGATATAACTCGTTCCTTATCACCATCGCTATCAGTATCTGTCTTAGAAATAACATACATTCCTTTATCTTTCGTTGTTACACGAATATATTTGGCTTGCATCAAAGTATCTGACATCTGCTCCAAAACCTGCATTGCTTCAGTCTGCAAACCAAGGTTTGCTTTGTTCTTCTGATAAGCTGCGGTAGATGTACTCATAAATTGTACAACCATAATCATTACAATCGAAAGGATTGTTAGTGCAATCAGTAATTCTATTAATGAAAAACCCTGATTATGTTTTTTAGTTTTACTCAATTGCTATCCCCCCTTATTTAATATAGTGATTTCCAGTTGTAGCATCCAAATACACAGTTCCTACTATTCGATCATTATATATTATCTCATATGTTCCTGCACCATACTTAACTGAACCATCAGATTTATTGAATTCTAACAAAATCTGACTTGTTGACTCATTTGTCTCACCATTAACCTTTGTCGACTCTTTAGTAAGCTTAGGATGTTTTTGTGATGCAGATGATGGCTTATAATTAATATTAATAATATTAGTAAGTACAGAAACAACCTCTTTTTCTACAAAATTATTGCCATCCTCGTAACCTAGAATAAGCTCATAACAGCCATCCTTCACATCATCATCTTCTGTATTCTCCTTAAGCATCATACATAATGGATATATTGATTTTATATCAGACGAATCTGCGACACTATCATGTCCCAAAATCTGAATCCTTCCTTGCGAAAGAGCCTTTGTCTTAACCCACAAACTATCAATTTGTGTATTCAAACTATCAATTGCGGCATTATATTTTGCTTGATATATAATACCAATTGTTACAAATGCCATACCTGACACAATCGCCATGATGGCAATGACAATCAACATTTCAACTAATGTATAACCTTTGTTTTTTTTCATGCCATCACCACCTAATCTACATTCTTCTTCCAGTTATTAAAACTCAAAATATCTTCAAACTGCACTGCACTGATGCTCTTGGTTGATTCGGTAACAGCTGTACCGCTTGAAGTATCTGACTTATAAAATGTCTTGTAATGTTGGAATAATTCACAAACATCAAAAAGAAATTTAGTGCTAGTATCCTGTTGTGATTCGTCACACTCACGAAGAATCGTTTTTATAACCTCTTCATTAGCAGTAAAATTCATGCTATGTGTTATTCTTACTTTACTACCTGACACTATTAATCCTTCAAATGATTTTACACCACTATCAAAAGTGACATCACCCTTACAAATAACCAAACCTTTAACATTGCCATCTGCAAAACCAGCAGTTGTGACATTAACATCCTTATTACTAACCCATACCTTATAACCTGACTTAAGTTGATATCCATCACCTAATTTTTTAGTAACAGCATCGTCAATCTTGTTAAAGTCGAAAAAGTAATTAATTGGAGTAATATCACTTTCTTCCATAGAATGTGACGCCTGTACAGCTTTAGCATCAGAACTAGTAGTTGACAATGTCCATTTTACTTCTTGATACTGACTCTGTAACTTTGTAGTAACATCCGTAGCTAAAGTTTCCGCCTGTGCACTTGTAAATATACTATTTGAGTTTTGCGGAATAGCGATGGAGTCTTTACGCTTATCTTTGTTATCAGCTATATACTTATTCTGCTCAGTAATATTATTATTAAGCTGTTCAGCAACAGTTAACAATGGCGAAATACTACTACTCTTTGCCTTAAGCGTGAAATCCGTTCCTTGCTTAATTGAAATAGCAGAATTAGAGTATATATTTTGATAATCACCAGCCACATTTGTTGCTGGCTGACCATCTGTTAAATAGTTACCTTTAGAATCCTGTGAAACATCAAAACTTAACAATTTTATTTTAAAATAGTCATAATCTGTAATATCTACCAAACCAGCAGCTTCCGCTATATTAGCTGAATCCTCTGTCGCAAACAACTTGGCATATTCTTCCAGAAATGTATTCATTACACCTCCAGAAATACCTGTCGCATCATCAGTATTACCATCTTTATTTGGATCCGGATTATATTCAGCAGTCTTTGAAAAGTCGAAGAAATAATATGGCTTTCCAGAAACAACTGTTTTGATCACAGGAATTTTGCTAATATCATCAAAATACTTTTGGAAGAGATCTAAGTTCTTCACCTTTTCACTATCAGCTAAAGATATAAATAAACCTTCCTTCGTGTCATCAACCATCCATGATGGTATAGCCACATACGCCAACTGATTACTCTTAATAGAAATAGCCTCACCGGTACGATAATCCTGAATATTAGTACTATCCTTTTTAGCTTCAAAATCATCGGTATTTGTTGTATAATTATCATCATCTTTTCCTAGATAATCCACTGTGGTATATGTCACAACTTCATCTTCGTCATTTTTATTCTTGACGGTATAGTCTGTTTCTTTACCATTAGCATCAACTACCTTATTAGACTCTTTCTTAGTTTTTGATGTCTCAATATATGCCTGACCGGCTATATACATATTATTAACGTTTGACAAATCCAATGAAGAATTCTCACCATTCACAATAATAGCACTACTGTTATAATGTGCCTGACCATTCAAAGATGTAGCATCCTTCAATTCATCATCTGCTTTTGTAACAAATGTTCGCTGACCATATGCCTTCAAACACTCATCTGTATATACACGATTATCTATACTAGCATAATTATAACCATAATAATCACCCGCAAGTAAGAACTCGGAAGAATGTGCATTTATCTCTAAATCATCGTATATATAAGCATTCGCTCTTAAATTAACAACCGAACCTTGTACATCCTTATTTTTTGTATCAGATGGATCTACCAAAAACGAATATCCACCAAGAACAATACCATCAGCCCAAATATCCGCTCTTGCATAGGTAGTATCTCCTGTACCAAATACAGTCAAATTCGAACCATTAAATGCTGCTATAGAACCAGGAACGATAATTTTATCTGCTGATATAAACACATCAGCACCATTAATATACAAACCAGAGTACATACTCTTTTCATTCTTACCATTTGCTGATAAATATCTAGCATCTTTATCATCATAGCTTGAAACTTTTGCATATTTTACACTTTTTTCCAACCCATCAATGCTGTCTTTTCCAGTCTTATTAATAGCACCATCCTCTTTAGCAGCCTTATTATAATCTTTGTTATAAAAATCCGCTGCTGCATAAATGTTACCAGTAATATTAACTTTAGACGTTGCATTACCAATTTCAATACCTTGGTCAGCCACAAAAGCAAAATCATACAAATCACTTAAATTGGATTTAATTGTATTAAATTTAACATTGAATTCAGGTTTTCCAATCACTAAATCTGTTGTAATGGTCTGAACAAACTTATCACCCGCTGGAACATCCACCGTATCATTATTTGCCTTACGAGTGTTAACTGTACTATATATAGCTTCTCGTTTTAATACAAGATTAACAATAGTTAATTGTTCAGTAGAACTACTTGCATCAACCTTCTCAACAGATAACAAAATACCTTCCTTATTAGTACTGCTGTACTTATTACTCAAAAACGTCTTTAGATGTGATTCTAAATTAGTGACATTGTTGTATCTTGTATCATTCTGAACCAAATACATAAATGTATTCTTCAAAATCTTATTTGCCGCATCATCATCCATTGTAACATATGACTGTGTCTTAGCATCAAAATACACCAAAACTTCAATTGTATCATCATATGCAGTATTCAAATGTTTCATGGAATCAGCGCCAACTCCGGCATATATCTCATCCATCGCTTGCTCAAGATAATAAAAATTATCTCTAGCATTAATATCATACGCTTTTAAACGATAACACAACGCAACTGCAACAAGCATAGCCGCCACCAAAACAGCAAGGAAAGACAACGTAGCAACTACCATAATGTACGTATTACCTTGATTATGAACTTTTTTCTTTTTATTTAATAATTTGATCAAGATTCATTTCCTCCCTTCGTAGCAGTCATAATTGGAACAGATGTGTTAATATCAATCAACGAAGGATCATCACCTTCCATCATCCAAACTTTAATCTCATAAAGCCCACGGCTCTCTTGTTTCGCTTCATTCAAAGAACCAAAGAAAGCAACACTCGAACTAGAACCCACCAATGGCAATAATGTAGTATCATGAACAAGTTGCGATGTAAAATCAGTAGCAGTATAACGCAACTCATGACTAGTACGAGAACTCTGGTTAAAGTTATGATAAACACTCACATTCTTTAATTCCGAACCCGAAACAGCACCAATATGTACCTTCACTTCACCACGAGTAAGATCGTTAGCCGCATCAGCACCCGGATTATTATATAATGTAGCTGTTGTCGAAACCGGAAAAGCATCACTCGTATTTGCAGTTGTTAAATTTGAAGAGTATCCTTCTGCTGTTTCTACAATAAATACATTAACCTTTGCAGGATCGCTTTCAGGAATAGTATTATTAATAGCAATATAATCATTTTCCACCAATGTATTATTGTACAAACATGTATTATACATCAAATATATATTAGGTAATGTAGCCTTTTTAGTCACCGGATCCGGTGAATAAGAAAATTCAAAAGGCTTATATTTTATATAATCCGTCCTAAACGTAGCCTTAACATTATTCGCTTTAGCTTGACTTTCAGTGTCATCATCAAACAACTTGTTTAATGAGTCACCACTATCATTATATGTCAATCCACACGAAACATGATATCCCGTTGTCTCATTACCAGAAATATTAATTGTAATCAAACGTTTTCCAATATCATCCGAAAACATTTTTGGATCTGTAACCTGTTTAATATAAACATCATACCAATCTGGATTATACTGTTTTACAAGTGCAATCTTCTTAGTTAAAAAAGCATTTTCAACAGTCTTATCATAGTTTGCAATTGTACCATTAATTAATGCCACTTTCGTATAATCAATATCTTCAACAATACCCAGTGCAAGATTATTAGGGTTTACAAACGATCCTTTGCTCTCTTTCTCAGCATAATACTTATTTGTAATCAGCATTTTGTACACATACGTGGTATCCTTTGCTCCCAAATCAACTTTTCCTGATAATAAATACTCCTCGTATGGATAATACTTCTTTCCAAAACCAGAACCACTTGTAACAGTTGATACACCATTTGTTTTTACCTTACTACCTAATACATTAACTATCGGCTGCAATGAATCATCATACGATACCACTGGTTTTGCTGGTGTCGGTGGCTCCATATAGAATGTTCCACTTACATCTACTGCATTTGAACCACCTGTATAAGAACCAACCGTTGAAAAATAATTACCAGAAAAAATCCCATCAAGAGAATCCTGTTTTACATACTCAACCACATTTTCAACAAATTCATTTCGATACTGTAATGTTTTTGCTTCTGTTGTGTTTTTCAAGGAACTAATAATAGCTCCAACAATAGGAATCATCAACACGGCAAAGATTGCAATCGAAATCAGAATCTCAACCATACTAAATCCTTTATTATTCATTTTTCGCATGGTCTAATCACTCCATTCTCTTAATAAACCTTAACCGCACCCGATTTACTTACTACATTTACTCTTGGTGAAACACTATCATCACCTGCTACTTTTACATAAACTGGTAGCTTTGTAGTGTTACGGATAGTAACTTTCAGTCCAACCTTGTCGTCATCATTCTTTCTTGCTGATGACTGCAATAATAACTTAATATCTTCTGCAGATGTAACCTCTGCCTCGTATGAAACGGAACTACCTAATGTATACTTGCAGTAGTTCTTTCCGTCCTTTTCATAGAAATCAAATGTCAATGTTGTTACATCATTATCACTGTTAGAAATAACACTTGCTTCCTTGCCAGCACCATTCTGTCCAACAACCTTTGCTGAAACATCGCTTGATGCTGCATTCAACATTGCATAGAAATCATAACTAGACTCAATGGCTGCACCATCATTCTCATCATACTTTGTCATGCCCTCAGTAGCACTTGATGAACCAGAACCACCTTCACCCTTGAAGATATTCTCAGCACCTGTTTCAATTTCATTAAGCTCCATAGATGTCTCTGGACGATCAGGGCCCTGAATTGAATAAATCTTCATCTCAATATTACCTGAATAAAGATCAGCATCTGCTGCATAAGCAATATCAATAGAGTTAATTGTCATTCTGTCTTCATATTCATTCACATAACGAATAACATCCTTCAATGATTCATAAGAACCAGAATATGTAATAGGGAAAGATGCTCTATAACACTCATAAGTATTATCCTCAACAACCGCTTCAGTTGCTGCTACATCCGTTGTTGCTGCCTCTGTTGTTGCTGGATCTGCCGTTGCAGTACCATCTGCTGCAAGCGAAGTATCTGCACCTGAAGTTCCTAATGTATAAAACTGTTCAGGGGCACCTAAACCTAATGTTGAAATATCAAATTCATTATTATCCTTGATACCTTCTAAGAACATAATTGTAACTTCCTGATTTAAATCCGGAGCAAAATGTTCCATTTCTTCTTGAAAAGCAGCCTCATATTCTTCAATGCCAGCTAAATACTCATCACGTCTTGCTTCTTTCTGCTGTAATAATGTTAAACGATCCTGTAACTGTGTACATTCAGCCTTCAAAGCTTGTGTTTCTTCCCAATTTGGTTTCATAACATATAAAAAGCTTAATACGATAACTGCAATACCTGCTAAAACAATTAATAATGTCTTTTCCGAATCTTTCATGTGTCTTCCCTCCTAACTATTCTACTGTCTCTAAAGTAGCTTCGCCACCTTCAGTGCTTTCATCAACACCAATTTGCTCTTCCTCTACCATTGAAACAAACTGACATGTCACATTAAACACGTGCTGTTCTTTATCAGTACCCTCAATACTACTAGATGAGATATCGGATACAAATGCGTTAGAGATACACTCGATCTTCTTTAACTCAATAATCATTTTAGCAATCGCATCATAACTACCAGAAGTAGCTGCGATTGTAACATCACTTTCACTAGAAGAATAACTTGTAACAGCTACATCCTTAGGAATACAATCTTCTAAACTTTCAATGAACATAATTACATTCTCATTCAATGTACGTGTGTTGTCATACATCATCATGATATCATCATATTTTGCTTTTGCAGCATCATATTGTGTAATAATCTGATCAATATCCTGAATTGCAGCGATTTGTGCGTTCAAGCTATCTCTTCTCTGAAGCTCATTATTCTTAAGTACTGTAGTAACTGCTACACCACCAATAGCTGCAAGAACAGCTACGCCAAAGAAAATAGCACCGTATTTGAAATAATTTGTGTCGCCAACACGAGTTGCTTTTACTTCAACCGGCTGGAATCCCATTGGTGCAAATGCAGCACCAATTGCAGCAACCAAATAAACTGGGCTATAAATTTTCTGATCAATCTTATCATCAAATTTAACGTTATATAAGCTATCCATAACTTTAGTCTGGATATTCAACTGAATTTTGAACAATCCATCTACACCACGAATCAACGCTCCATCGCCAACAAGATATACATCATCAATCGGCTTATCTGGATTCTTTGCTACATAGTAATCAATTACACGACCAATATTATTGACAAGATAACGGAATGCTCCTGTTGCTGCATTATCATCAAAATCAACTGTGATCAATCGCTCATTCTGAAGAAGTGTCATTGCTGTTGTTGCATCCACACCCTTCTCATCCATAATTTCTGTTACAACAGCGTTAGTACCATATGGCACTGTTCTCTGTAATAACAATGTATCGCCTCTTACGATATTTAAAATAGTAGACTCACTACCTAACTGGATTACCATTGTTGTTGTATTAGCACTTGTCTGTGTCTTAATCAACTGCAACATTGCATTACCAACATAATCAATTGCCTGTACAGTTAATCCTAACATACTACCAAGTTCATAATAACCTTTAACCATTGCTGTAGGAGCTGCAACAACCATCAACTTAAGCTGTTTTGACTTATCATCTCCAACAACATGCTCTAATATAGAGTGAGATACAACGTAATCCTCTATATTAACAGGGAAATATTCTGATGCATTTGCATTCACAATTCCCTTAACCTTATTCTCTTTCACCTCTGGAATCAAAACTTCACGGTTTACAACCTTAGTAGAAGTAAGAATAAAAATAACATTCTTATTATTAATTCCATTTGCATCTAACTGCTCGCGAATTGCACTTGCAATCTTCGCATTGTCCTTAATGTTACCATCTTCATAGGAATCTTCAGGTGTCTCGAAAATCAATGCATTATGCACCTGTGTTCCCTTCTTCACTGAAGGAGTAACCTCAACTATTGTAATACTTTCATTTGTAATGTCTATTGTTAAGACTTTATTACTTTTCGCCATCTCCATAGCCTCCCTTGCTAATCAGAAGTTTTTTTAATAGGGTCTTACACCCAACATGTTCAGATACCAGCTTATAAGCTGTTCACCGCATATCATTGTAATATAAACGCCCAAGGATAAATACGGGCCGAGGGCAAGTACACTACTGCTCCCCTTAATCTTCATTCGCAATATGTGTATCACTGACCCTGAGATACAACCAATCGCCAATGCTAAAAAATTAAGTTTCCAGCCTAAAAGTAAGCCAGTTGCTGCCATTAGTTTTATGTCACCGTCCCCTATTACCGAGGTAATCTCTTCATCTTCATACTTCTTAGAAAGAAGAAGTGTTCCAATTTTATTAACCAGTAATAAAAAACCGCTGACCGCAATAAGACCAATTGCATATTCGTACCAATTAGAAAAATCCGCAAATAATTGAATTAGTCCACATATAAATATAATAATTGTATATTCAAACGGAATATACTGCGTATTCCAATCCACAATTGCCAAACCAAAGAGCATAGTGGTCGAAACACCAAAAACAACACTAGTCAAATCACATCCTCTCGACCAAAAGAGAATCAAAACCAGTATTGTTGTTACTAAAGCCGTTACAACACAAACTTTAATATTATTTTTTTTGATTGCTTTGCAATAAGAGTAAATTCCAAGCCAAGAAAGTAGCATAAATTCATCCAACCACTCATTGTCCTTATAAATCTTCTTTCTTGCAAAACAACTCTTACGATTATCACAATTTGTACAGTCAGCACCATCTTCCATCCTACTAACGTACTGTGAAAGAGGATAGCTAATAGATACAAAAGCCACACAAACTGCTATAATAATCCCTAAAATTACACTCATCTTCATACACCATATTAGTGCACCCCCATAGGAGGTGCACTAAAAAGTTAATATTAACTATTACTTAGATGTCATGTTGTCACCAACATTTGGATATACCATATGATCAGCGATTGTATCACCTGCGTATACCTTGATTTCGTTAGTCTCTGCTACCATTGATACATAGAACTTCTGTGCACCAAATGAAGTTCCCTTAACATCCTTCTTGGATTTCATCTTAATCTTAGATGAATCACCAATTACAGAAGTTAATTCATTCTTCATACTTGTACTCTGAGCGTTTACAAATGAAGCATACTCAACTGGAACTGACTGATTATTAGCGTCATCATAAGCACCTTCGTTAGACAAAGCTGTCTGAATACCAGTAGCAATTGTCTGACCTGTCTGAACGTCTGTAGACAATCTAGACTTGTTGATGTACTTGATAAGCGCTGGTGCAAGAGCACCTGCTAAGATAGCCATAATCGCGATAACGATAATGAGCTCGACCAATGAGAAACCTTTGTTTGTTTTTTTCATAATTTTTCTCTCCTTTACTTATAAAAATTTTTTTATTATAACCGCCATTGGTCACGGCAGTAATAACCATTACAATTACATATTGTCAACGCCCTCGTACATACTTAAGATTGGTCCGTACACAGCAGCAACAATCATACCGACGATACAAGCCATAATCACCATAGTAATAGGCTCCATTGCTTGTGTCAAAGATTCAGTTGCAAGATCCACTTCTCTATCGTACAAATCAGCAACTTTCTCCATCATATCCTCAATATTACCTGTCTCTTCACCAATCTTAACCATCTGAACAAGCATAGTAGGGAACACTTCCATATCTTTCAACGGCTTTGATAAAGGCATACCCTTTGCAACCTGTGCTTTGGTATTCATCAAACCATCACGGAATATCTTGTTATCCATCATTCGAGCAACCTGTTCAATCGCATCCAACATAGGAATACCAGCAGCCATCAAAGTACTAAGGGTTCTAGCAAATCTAGAAGAATTAGATTTGATTACCAAATCACTGAAAATCGGTGCATTAATCGCAACCTTTGCTGAGAACATCTGTCCAGTTGGTGTCGCAAAGAAAATTTTACACCCAATAGAAATTGCAGCAATAATAATTAATAACAACCACCATTTTTTCAAGATAAAATCACTGCCTGCCATCATAATACGAGTTGGTAATGGCAACTGTGTACCCATGTCAGCAAACATGTCAACAAAATTCGGAATAACCGCCACCATAACAACGATTACAACCAAAACAGCAACAATCATTACCATAATCGGATATGTAAGAGCGCCCTTAATCTTACCCTTCAACGCGTCATCCTTCTCGAAATGTAAGGATAAACGTTCAAAAGATGTCTCTAAGCTACCAGAAGCTTCACCAGCCGCAACCATGTTGATCATGATTGGTGGGAATACATTGGGATTCAAACGCATCGCATCCGATAAATTACCACCCTTCTCAACATAAATCTTCGCCTCGATAATTGCACTTCTCAAAGTCTTATTATCCATCTGCTCCGATAGCATCTCCAATGCAGTAATAACAGTAACACCCGCATTCAAGATACTCACCATCTGCTTACACAGAATAGATAAATCTCTACTCTTAACTTTCTTCTTACCAACATTCACCGGTCTTGCATCACCAGCGTCACTGAGTTCTGTTACAGTAAGGCCTTCTGCCTTTAACTTCTCTTGGGCTTTCTCGCGATCAGCAGCATCAACAGTACCCTTCTTGTTCTTGCCATGCTTATCCATCGCTTTGTAATTAAACTGTGCCATATGCTCCTCCACCATTCATCTCATGTCCATAACCTATTAATATATCGGTATATCTTCCAAATAAATTAACAATTTATGAACATTTTATTAACTTAAGCTAAATTGATAATACATTATTTTTGTCAATAATGCAACAATAAATTAGCTTTTTTTTGCATATTTATCTAAAATATACAATTCTTTACATTTTCTTCTTCATTGCAACCTGATCCTGAGCATAAATTAGTGCATTCTCACGACTAATCGCGCCCTCTCTGTACAATTCATACAAATGGTCATCCAGCGTAATCATACCCATCTGACGACTTGTTTGAATTGTAGATTGAATCTGGTGCGTCTTTGCCTCACGTATCAAGCTACGAATCGCCGGACTACCGAACATAACCTCAAAAGCTGCCACTCGACCACGTCCATCTTCTGCTGGAACTAACGCCTGGGAAATAACACCTTCCAAAATCATCGCCAACTGCACACGTGTCTGTTGTTGTTGGTGCGTTGGGAATACGTCAATAATACGATCGATTGTATTC
Organism: Lachnospiraceae bacterium; assembly: GCA_017622535.1. Lineage (GTDB taxonomy): Bacteria > Bacillota > Clostridia > Lachnospirales > Lachnospiraceae > CAG-590. The sequence goes on from JAGAQX010000107.1 coordinate 23,237, forward strand.
GCAGCTCCGATTGTATGCAAGGTCGAGAATACCAAGTGACCAGTCTCTGCCGCAGTAATCGCTGTAGAGATTGTCTCAAGGTCACGCATCTCTCCCAGAAGGATAATATCTGGATCTTCACGAAGTGCTGCACGAAGCGCATTACCATAACTAAGTGTATCCATACCAACCTCACGCTGGTTCACAACCGACTTCTTGTGATGATGTACATACTCAATCGGATCCTCCAAGGTGATAATGTGGTCTGTCAAGTTCTCGTTTGCCTTATTAATAATAGAAGCAAGTGTTGTCGATTTACCAGAACCTGTAGGCCCTGTAACCAACACCAAACCTCTCTTCTTCTTATATAAATCTACAACCTCTGGTGGAATACCCAATTGATCCGGCCTTGGAATCACAGTCTCCACTCGACGATAGGCAGCTGCCATATTACCACGATCCATAAATACATTCACACGGAAACGACCAGTTTCATCGGAATCGAAAGAAAAGTCAACCTCTCCTCTCTCCTTCAATACTTGTTTGTGTCGCTCGTGCATCGTTGCACCAATCATCTCTGCTGCATCCATCGGTTCAAGTGGTGGACACTCTACTTCAATCAACTTACCATTGATACGAAGCTTTGGTGGTATACCTACCGCAATATGTACGTCGGATGCTTTCTGTTCAACAGAAAACGCAAGCAATTCTTTAATGTCAATCATGTTAGTTCCCCTTTCAACTCATTATATTCTAGTATTCATCTCCAGCCTCATAAACGATCTTACGCATCTCAGATAAAGAAGTAATTCCATTCAATACGTGCTGTGAACAACTAAGCTTTAATGTTAACATACCTTCTGCTAAGGCCTGTTTCTCAATCTCATTCGCTGGTGCATTACGTGCAATAACCTCTCGTAAGCTTCGTGTAACTGGCATCATCTCATACACACCAATTCGACCAGCAAATCCTGTCTCATTACACATTGGACATCCAGTAGGCTCATATAACACGACATCCTCTTCACCAGCTACGCCAAGTAACATCTTCTCGTGCTCCTCTGCGTAACGCGGTTGCTTGCATGTACACAAACGACGAACCAGTCGCTGTGCAATAACACCTACCAAAGCGTCACCTGCTGTATACGGTTCAATACCCATATCAATCAAACGGGTTACTGTAGAAGCAGCTGAGTTTGTATGTAGAGTAGACACAACCAAGTGACCTGTGATAGCCGCTTTAACCGCAATATTCGCTGTCTCCTCATCACGAATCTCACCGATCATGATGATATCCGGGTCCTGACGCAAGATAGAACGAAGCGCAGCCGCAAAAGTCATATCTGCTTTCTCATTTACCTGACACTGATTAATACCAGCAATATTCGCCTCTACCGGATCCTCTACTGTAACAATATTAACACCTTCCACATTCAATTCACTTAACGATGTATACAGAGTAGTTGATTTACCAGAACCTGTAGGGCCCGTTACAAGGATAATTCCATGCGGATTACTTAGAATACCGTCAAACACCTTCAACTCATTCTCATTAAAACCAAGTCCCGACTTTGGCTTTGTTAAACCGTCCTTGGAAGTAAGACGCATAACTGTTTTCTCACCATATACTGTTGGAAGCATAGACACACGGATATCAAACTCTTTTCTATCTACAAAAATAGAAATACGACCATCCTGTGGCTTACGCTTCTCTGAGATATCCATACCACCCATAATCTTCAAACGAGCACAGATACCAGATAACAAAGAATAATCCAAATTCATAATCATCTTCAAAACACCGTCGATACGATAACGCACACGAACTGATGTCTCCATTGGTTCGATATGAATATCGGATGCTCTCTGACGAACACCACCTTCGAGAATCTGCTTAACCAACAATACAATTGGGGAATTCTCAATATCCGCATTCATCTCTTCTTCTTCTTTATCAGAAAGCATTGCCTGCTCATGTTCCTTACGATAAGCCTCAGCTGCTTCCATCGCCTGATGATTACCATAGTACTTACCAATTGCCTCATTCAAATCATCTTCCATTGCAAGTACCGCTTCAATCTGGCAATTAGTAACAATCGACAAGTCATCGACAGCAATAATATCCATCGGGTCAACCATGGCAACTCGAAGTACATTCGGATTGTTCTCATCAAATCCCAACGGCATAACATTATACTTCAGGATAATATCTTCTGGAATCAAATTCAAAACATCGTCGTCAAACTTACAGCCCTTCAATTCAATAAAATCTACACCGAGCTGCTGTGTAAGAACTGCCACAAGCAATTCCTTACTAATAATTCCAGAATCCAAGAGTGTCTTACCTAACTTCTGGCCCTTCTCCTTCTGAAGCACCAATGCCTCTTGTAACTGGTCCTCCGTGATTGCGCCTGCCGCAACAAGCAAATCACCCATTCTTATTTTCTTTCTTCCTACTCCAATACGCATATGTATGACCTCTCATATCAATTTAGTTGCATATATTGTATCACATTAGTACGAAAAAGGAAACCTTTTCTATAATTTTGTCTATTTGCATAAATTGTTTTGTGGAAAAGCACTTTTCTGTTTTTTCTTCATAAACTATTAAAAACACTTTAAGGGAACTCTTATGCAGACATTCAAGCAGCCACTCTCCAAAGAAACAGAAGCCGATTATTTGAAAAAATGCAAAGCCGGTGACCTTGAAGCGCGAAATATATTAGTAGAATACAATTTACGACTCGTTGCACACATCGTAAAAAAATACAATAATTTCGAGCGGGATTTAGATGATTTATTATCCATCGGAACCATCGGTCTAATCAAGGCAATCAACACCTATGATATTGAAAAAGGAAACCGCCTTGTAACATACGCCTCTAGGTGCATCGAAAATGAAATTCTAATGATGCTACGTCAAGAAAGAAAGCACGCAAAGGAATTCTCACTTTACGAACCAATCGGTACAGACAAAGAAGGAAACGAAATCAGTTTATTGGATATTGTAGAGAATGATGAAAAGGAAATCCTCGATCAAATCATCCTAGGCGACAATATCATCGAACTAAACCACCTCTTATCCACCACATTAGAGCCAAGAGAGTTAGAGGTGTTGTCTTTACGGTACGGTTTACAACAAATCCCTCCATTAACACAAAGAGAGATCGCAACCAAACTTGCCATCTCTCGTTCTTACGTATCGCGTATCGAAAAAAAAGCGATACAAAAATTACAAAAATCATTCAACACTCTTACGACGTAAGATAATCCCCTTTTCCAAAGGTATACCAAAGTCTACTGTTAACGGTTCTTTGGGGTGAGGTGCACTATCTACATACTGCATCTCCTCATTCTGAATCGTTTTCACAATTAACATCTGATTCGTTCCATCAAACATCATAGCTTCCATCTGTTCACCCACACTAAATTTATTACGCTGTATGAAATGAACCTTTCCATCCGGATCAACCATCTCAATTGTACCAATATAGGTATAATCCTTCACATATTCATTATTATCATACACCTGTGATTCGCTATCCGTTTTACCAAAATAGAAACCAGTCGTAAACTGCCGATAAGTGCACTTTCCAATCTCTTCTTTATAATAAGGAAGATTCGATTGATAAACCTCTAAACCTTGTTTAAAATCATCAATTGCTTTGCGGTAGGTTCTAGCTACTGTAGCCACGTACAACGCCGTTTTCATTCTTCCTTCAATCTTAAAACTATCAATTCCAGCCTCAATCAATTCTGGTACATGTTCCACCATACACAAATCCTTCGAATTGAAAATATAGGTTCCGCGGTCATCCTCTTCTACAGGAAAATATTCTCCTGGCCTTTTCTCTTCCACAACACTATATTTCCAACGACACGGATGCGTACATGCACCTTGATTTGCATCCCGTCCTGTCAGAAAATGACTCAACAGACAGCGACCAGAATAGGATATACACATCGCACCATGAATAAAGCTTTCGATTTCCATGTCATCTGGAATATTGGCACGAATCTCCTTGATCTCCTTCAGCGATAATTCCCTGGCAGAAACCACACGTTTTGCCCCTAACTCATACCAAAAACGATATATTCCATAATTGGTATTATTGGCTTGCGTACTAATATGCAGCTCCATATCCGGCAGTACTCTTTTTGCGATAGTAAAAATCGCAGGATCCGAAATAATCAATGCATCAACATCCACATCTCGTAACTGCTCAAAGTATCTTTCAACTCCAACCAAGTCATCATTGTGTGCAAAAATATTAGCCGTCACATATAGCTTAACGTCACGGTCATGACAATATCGAACTGCCTCTTTCATATCTTCTATTGTAAAATTGTGTGCCTTTGCACGAAGTCCAAAGGATTCACCACCAATATACACTGCATCCGCACCATAATCAACTGCGACCTTTAGCACTTCTAAGCTTCCAGCAGGAATTAATAATTCTACTTCTCTCATGTACAATCAACTACTCCTCACATTATCCAAATCAAAACGTATCAATTACAAATATAACTATGATACAAAATCACGTTGTACCCTAACATGCTATATAATATACAACATGAATTAACTCGAACTTATATTTTTCAAACAAACAATCATCTACATCGCACCGACAAAGCCACCCCATCACCAACTGGAATAATAGAAGTTTCTAATAACTCATGATTCTTCAAGGTATATAAATACTCTCTCATTCTGGTATGGATTGTACGATTACGCCTATCCACCACATATTTCGAATCAAGAACCTCACCATCCTGCAACACATTATCCGAAATCAAAATACCATCCTTAGCTAACAACCGAATCACATCTGGCAAGAAATGAATATATTGTCCCTTAGCTGCATCCATAAAGATAAAATCAAATTCACCTTCCAGTGTTTTCAAAACATCTGCAGCATCTCCTTCTAACAAAGTGATTTGATCCGTTACATTTGCACGTTCAAAATTAATCTTTGCTTGTTTAATCCGAGGTTCCCATTTCTCTATCGTTGTAATGTGCGCCCCCTGGGGCAAGAACTGGTTCATGTAAATCGCCGAAAATCCAACTGCCGTTCCAACCTCCAATACTCGCATCGGTTTCTTGATACAAAGCATTGTCTTTATCCATTCCTTTGTTTCTTTTCGTATAATCGGAACATCATCAGCCAAAGCTTCCTTCTCTATCAAAGCAACAATCCCCTCATCATCCTTATTCATAGAATTGATAAATGATGTTATTCTTTCATCAACAATCACGATATTTCCTCACTTTGCACACCACAGATTTTCTTACATATCTCCTCTGGAGACATTCCCGGTCCTAACACGTAGGTTCCCGGCTGAATACGGTCATGATATTTTCCCAGATATGCACGAGCTATAAATAGATACTTACTATCCACAATCCCCATCTCATCCAAAACAATTGCCACACGATTAACATCATCTCCACTTTCAATCGTAACATTCATCGTTTCTGACGAGGCAGCAATATACGGATGATCCGCAAAGAGCTTATACGAAAAATTATATGTTGTTGTGTATCCTTCCACGAGTACCAACACTAACAATACGTTGATCATAGTTCGAAAACTGAACCAAAATATAGAACTCGCAATACTTTTCTTCTCACCTATCATATCTCCTACTCCATATAACTGTAATCAAACTCTAAATCTTCCACAATCGTATCATACACCTGTTCTAATTTTCTAGATAACACTTGCTCTGCAACAAGAAATTCATTTACCAACGGATTACGTAAAACCTTCTCATATTCCAGTGCAAGATTATGAATCTCTTGATAACGATTCACGCCATCATTATAGCTCTGCAATTCATAATTACGTCTACGAAAAGTGTTCATTGCTTGATACAACTCTTGATTTGCTTTCACATCCTGCATCGCTAACAAATACTGCTTATACTCTGCACTATCTTTAATTGTTTGATTCAGCACCTTTGCTTCATTTGTAATCAAAACAATAACTCCTTTCCAAAACTTAGATTATACCTCTGTAATAATCGGCAAAATCATCGGATTACGCTTTGTACGCTTCCATAAAAACTCACCTAAATCATCTTTGATTGACGTCTTAATCTTACCCCAATCTGTAATATTGCGGTCCAAGCATCGATTCAGAGCGTCCTCTACTACATCATGACACTCTTCCATAAGATTCTCTGATTCGCGAACATACACAAAACCTCGCGACACAATGTCCGGCCCAGCCACCAGCATATTACTGTGCTTCTCCAAAGTAACCACCACAATAATCAAACCATTCTGTGATAAATGTTGTCTATCACGCAACACGATATTGCCAACATCGCCAACCCCAAGTCCATCCACTAAAATTCCTTGGGATGTTACATGGCCAACGCTCTTAATCTCATCCGCTGAAACCTCAAGAACAATACCATTACTCATAATCGCCACATTTTCCTTAGCAACACCCATCTCAACAGCAAGCTCTGCATGTCTTTTCAAATGTCTATATTCTCCATGTACCGGAATTGCGTATTGCGGTTTTGTCAATGCATAAATCAGCTTTAATTCTTCCTGACAAGCATGTCCGGAAACATGTGTATCCTGGAATATAACCTTCGCGCCCTTCATCTCCAATTCATTAATCACCTTATTAACAGCCTTCTCATTGCCTGGAATCGGATGCGAACTGAATATAACCGTGTCTCCCGGTTGGATACTTACCTTATTGTGAATATTTGCAGCAATTCTCGACAACGCCGCCATATTCTCACCCTGACTACCCGTGGTAATCAATACAATCTGTTCATCTGGATAACTCTTCATCTGTTCAATACTAATCAAAGTATTGTCAGGAATCTGAATAAATCC
>JAGAQX010000108.1 GCA_017622535.1 Lachnospiraceae bacterium
GCCGCACCAAGGGAAGATTTTACGTGCAGAAGTAAAGTCAAAGTTTAAAGGCATGGAAATTAGTGAAAGCATGTATAGCTATGATGAAGCATTGTTGCGATATAAGATGGTTTTAATGTGTGATGTAATAGGTGGTGTGAAAGTTAGCCGTAGAGCATATTCTTGTCTGAAGCTTGGATGGGTAATACGTGGTAAAATTGAGAGTGAGGGTCCTAAGCTAGCCCCAGAGGAGTTGGAGAAGTTACATGAGGAAGAGTTAGAGTGTATCCAAAATGCATACGATGGGTATGTGAAGGCTTTATCGAATGAACCGTTTCCAATGAGTGGTATGGATGAACAGACAGTAATGTGTTTGATGGCAGAATTAGCATTTAAACTTGAAAAGTATCGCGAAGCATTAATGCTTGTTTCGCAGCTTGTAGCACGGAAGGATGTCGCACCAAGAATCAAGGATAAAGCGTTATTGTTGAAAGATAAGATACGTGCAGAGGTAAAGGGAGAAAATAACTAGTTAGGAGTGTTACAGTGACTAAAGAGTTAGTGAAGAACCAAAGATATATATATGTATTGCTAACGGGTACTAATACGATTGTTGCCAAATTGATTCGTTTGTATACGAAACAACCGTATTCACATGCATCGATTGCTTTAGATGCGCAATTAGATGAGCTGTATAGCTTTGCGAGAAAGCAGCGATTTAATCCGTTGAATAGCGGCTTTGTTAAAGAAGATATTTGCAAGGGTGTGTTTGGAGCTGATAAAAATGCTCGTTGCGGTGTTTATCGAATACCTGTGACAGAAGAGCAGTATGAATATATTTCAGAAGAGATTGCGCATTTTGTAAATAATAAGGATGATTATGGATATAATTATCTTGGACTGTTTAGTGCGATGTTTAACAAGAATATTGCGGATGGCACACATTTTATGTGTTCGCAGTTTGTGTATCATGTGTTTTGTAAAGGTGGTATCAAGCTGTTCCAAGATGAAAGTAAGGTTGTGCGCCCCTTTGATTTTCATGTCAGATTAAAGGATAAACAAATATATAAAGGAAATCTACATGAATACAGACAGTTTTTGAAAAATTGTAATTTGCAAGTAAATGATAACGAAGAGTATGCAGAGGCGATGTAAATAAAAGAGCAGTAATCTTCTCCTGTTAGGGGATGAGATTACTGCTCATTTTGTTTTATAAGAGATTTGTTTGAAATTGTTCTATGAATTATTCGTTGGAATCTGGTGTAATAGCACTGTGGGTTTTCAGAACTGCACGTGGGAGAGCGTCCTTTGAATTCTTCCATGGCTCATTTTGATAACGGTAGTCAAACTTGTTGATAAACCATTCAATGTCCTCTTGCATTCGTTCCATATTGCTAAAGTATACGTTTTGTATATCGCTTATAAATTGCTCTAAAGTATCTTTAGAAAGTTGACTGCCAGCTCTGTCGAATAACAAAGCATAATGGTAAGTGCAGAAACCTTTACAATTCTTAAGCTTTTCAGGAAATTCACTATCCTTCTTGTATAAATGAAATACAGTATCCACATACCGATCAAAGGTGTTCTCCATGCGATTACAGATGAAACAATTCTGGCTTAATTTGTTTACGTATGCCCCTACACCAGTAGCTTCTGTTTGCTTTTTAAATAGAGATTTACCAGTTGGTGTGCTACTAGAGGATAACTGTTTTAAATCTTTGGTTACCTTTTGCATATGTGTACTTAGAATCAATGCTAAGCCAAGTCGGTTTTTTTCCAAGTATAGATCCTGAATATGCTTCTCGCAAAAACCTGCTTCGTCGGTCATGGCACGATTGTCGTCCTCCATATAGCTTGGTCCTAGTGTATATTCAATTGCGTTTCGCTCGAGCTCTTGTTTCATTTTGCATAATGGACATTCGCAATCGCTCTGGAATGCATCATTTACAGGTATAGTATATAATTGTTCCTTCATTGTAGCCTCCTATGTAATTATTTTCACTTGCTTTATTATAAAGCAAAATTAAAACCTGGGCAATGCAAAAGTGAAGCTATGAATATATTCGTTTTAGAAAACAGGTCTAAATTTATTGTTTTCTGAATAGATTTTGTTCATATGGTTAGAATTAACAAAAATGTCACATTTAATTTCAAATAAAGGGTTGATTTTTTGATAAAATAGAGTAAAATAGAATTTGTGTTAGCACTCGGATAAAGTGAGTGCTAATTATAAGATAAGAAGAACAGTCTGGTTAGACTGAAGATAGAAGGAGGAATTTATCATGAAGTTAGTACCATTAGGTGAAAGAGTTGTATTGAAGGAATGTGTAGCAGAAGAGACTACAAAGTCAGGTATCGTATTACCAACTGCTTCACAGGAGAAACCACAGTATGCAGAGGTTGTTGCAGTAGGTCCAGGAATTGTTGTGGATGGCGAGAAGATTGAGATGCAGGTTAAGGTTGGAGATAAGGTTATCTATTCTAGATATGCTGGTAATGATGTGGAGTTAGATGGCGATAAGTACATTATTGTAAAACAGAGTGATATCCATGCTGTTGTAGAGGCATAAGAATTCATAGAATAATGAGTTGTGACAAGAATGTTATGACACATGATGTAAGGAGTTTTAGTAAACAGTATTTATAAAATGAATAAAACAACGGAGGTTTATAAATCATGGCAAAGGAAATTAAATATGGCGTAGAAGCGCGTAAGGCATTAGAATCAGGTGTGAATCAGTTAGCAGACACAGTAAGAGTAACATTGGGACCTAAGGGACGTAATGTTGTATTAGCAAAATCATTTGGAGCACCACTTATTACAAATGATGGTGTGACAATTGCGAAGGATATTGAGTTAGAAGATGCATTCGAGAACATGGGTGCTCAGATTGTAAAGGAAGTTGCAACTAAGACTAATGATGTAGCTGGTGATGGTACAACAACAGCTACAGTACTTGCACAGGCAATGATTAATGCAGGTATGAAGAACTTAGCAGCAGGTGCAAATCCTATCATTTTGAGAAAGGGTATGAAGAAGGCTTGTGATACTGCAGTGGATGCAATCACAAACATGAGTGAGACAATCAATGGCAAGGAGCAGATTGCAAGAGTTGCTTCTATTTCAGCTGGAGATGAGAATGTAGGAACTATGGTAGCAGATGCTATGGAGAAGGTTTCTAAGAACGGTGTAATCACAATTGAAGAGTCTAAGACAATGAAGACAGAGCTTGATTTAGTAGAGGGTATGCAGTTTGACCGTGGTTACATTTCAGCTTATATGTCAACTGATATGGAGAAGATGGTTGCAGAGCTTGATAATCCATTTATCTTAATTACAGATAAGAAGATTTCTAATATTCAGGATATTTTACCGATTCTTGAACAGATCGTTCAGAGTGGTCAGAAGCTTTTGATTATTGCTGAGGATATTGAAGGTGAAGCATTAACAACATTGATTCTTAACAAGCTTCGCGGAACATTCCAGGTGGTAGGTGTTAAGGCTCCAGGATATGGTGATAGAAGAAAGGCTATGCTTGAGGATATTGCTATTCTTACAGGTGGTAAGGTGATTACTGATGAGTTAGGTCTTGATTTGAAAGAAGCTACTTTGGATGACCTTGGCCGTGCTAAGAGTGTAAGAGTTGAGAAGGAAACAACAATTATCGTTGATGGTGCTGGTAATGCAGCAGATATTGAGGGTAGAGTTTCATTGATTAAGTCTCAGATTGAAGAGACAACTTCAGAGTTTGATAAGGAGAAATTACAGGAGAGACTTGCTAAGTTAGCAGGTGGTGTTGCTGTAATACGTGTTGGTGCTGCTACAGAGACAGAGATGAAGGAAGCAAAGCTTCGTATGGAAGATGCTTTGGCTGCTACAAGAGCTGCTGTTGAAGAAGGTATTATTGCAGGTGGTGGCTCTGCATATATCCATGCAAGCAAGGAAGTAGCTAAGTTGACTGCAGATTTATCTGGAGACGAGAAGACTGGTGCTGAGATTATTCTTAAAGCATTAGAGGCACCATTGTTCCATATCGCAGGTAACGCAGGATTGGAAGGTGCAGTTATTATTAACAACGTAAGAGAGTCTGAGCCGGGTGTTGGTTTTGATGCATTGAATGAAAAGTATGTGAACATGATCGAAGCTGGAATTATTGATCCTGTGAAGGTTACACGTTCTGCTTTACAGAATGCAACTTCTGTAGCTTCCACTTTATTAACAACTGAGTCAGTTGTAGCTGAC
>JAGAQX010000109.1 GCA_017622535.1 Lachnospiraceae bacterium
ATAAAAAGAAATGCTTACGGATACCGTAACTTTGAGAATTTTAGAAATCGTATTCTATTGACTACAACTTAATCTAAAACAGGTGTGGATTTCTCCACACCTGCTATTAACGGGTTTTACCCCCACTCTTGACAAAGAGCCCAAATATCGTTGTAGGGGATTTCAAATTAAATCTCTACACCGTGACCCTTCAAATAGTTAATAATATCTTCAACAGTTGCGATCTTCTCTAAATCCTCTGAAGGAATCTCGACATCATACTCCTCTTCAAGAGCCATAACTAATTCAAATAAATCTAAAGAATCAGCCTCTAAATCCTCCTTGAAGTTTGATGTTAATTCGATTTCACTTGCATCAACACTAAGCTGCTCTGCAATAATCTCTCTCATTTTCTCTGGCATTGTAGTAATCTCCTTTAATACTAATATTGTTGGTCTTTCTTCTATCGAGAATTGTGCATACCCCTAAGACCATCTCTAACACAAATGACTATATAACATGCGTTTATCCATGTCAAGTTTTTCTTGAAAAAAAATCTATTTTTACCAAGATATTCAACAAGCGTCTATTATTATTGCTTTTATGGATTATTATATCTCTATAAGTACTATTAAATCACCATAAAAACATATCTATTTTCTTTACTTTCATGATTTTTCTTGACACAGCAAACAAAAAGAAATATACTAGAAATAGTAATCATTATCATTATTAGAAGGAGTGATTTCATGTCAGATAAAGTAACCATGAAAAGAAGCCGTCAAAGAGATGCGATTATCGCCTTTCTTAAAACTCGCAAAGATCACCCAACTGCGGATATCGTATATCAAGAGATTCGCAACACAATTCCGAATATCAGTCTAGGTACCGTATATCGCAATCTGGCACAGTTATCTGAACGTGGTGAGATTTTGCGTCTTCCATGTGATGGAAAGGTGGACCATTTTGATGCTGATATCCGCCCACATTATCATTTTATTTGTAATCAATGTGGATGCGTAAAAGACATCCATTTACCATATGCAAATATGCTAGACCAACAAGCTAGCGAAGAATTTGACGGCATCATAACAAAGCATTCTCTTCTTTTTGAAGGACTGTGTAGTGATTGCACACAATCTGAATAATGCATTATATAGAAAAAGACCATTTATTACAGAAATAACATTTCTTATTTTGTAATAATGGTCCTTTTCTTTTTTATATAAAAGTTAAACTACATCCCATTTGTATGCAAATATATCTATTCAAACATATATCATTATTCAATATAAAGCATTGGATCTACAGTTTCTTCTCCACAGCTCATTTGAAAAAACAGATGACTGCCTTCTTTTGTAAAACTATCTGTTGGATTACCGACTGTTCCGATGGATTGACCTGCTTTCACAAAATCACCTTCTTTTACATAAATGGTATCTAATTGTCCATAGGTAATACTATAATCATTACCAATATATAAGGTTACCATATTGCCATAGGTATTGTCACTCGTCACATTAGTCACCTGTCCAAGGTATGCATTTTGAACTGTTGTACCTACTCCTGCCTGAATCATCATACCTGGATTACACTTGTACTGATCTAATGTCTTAAAATGCACGGTTGTTTCCATGCTATACGGTATCAGCACTTCACCATTTACCGGCCAGGTAATCGTTTTCTCGCTATTGAAGTCCAACTGACCTGCATCCACAGTTGTAGGAATGCTCTGTTCTGATGAGGAACTATCATTTGTATCAGATTCCGATTCGTTAGATGCAACCTCTTGTTCATCACCATTCTGCTTCTCATTTGTAGCATTAACGTTGTCTTCGCTATCAGATTTATTAGCGTTTCCTGCACTATCTGCTTCTTTTCCCTTATCTGAATATGCCAGGTTTTCATCCTCTGTTTGGTCATCCTGTGCTAAACTGCCAGGATTCTCTGTTACATTATTCTTGTTTTGTTTTGTAACCTCTCCATTTGTTTCTGCAATTTCTTCCTCTGAAACATCTGTGTAATTCGATGCAACGTTCAAATCCATTTCGTTCTCTGCAACCTTCATATCATTTTGTTGTGCCGTATAAACACCAACCACAGCCAAAATTGCAAATAATCCCAATCCTAGGGATAAATAGAATGCATTATCTTTTATCTTTTGTAAAAATGTTTTATCACGATTATTCATTTTCATCACCTCTGTAGATAGAATTGCCACAGAAAAGGTAATTTATACAGATTTTTTTAATTTCAACGAAATTTTCTATAAATAAAAAAAGACAAAGGAACATAACGTTCCTTCATCTTTGTATAATCAATCTTTGATATGATAGGTTACGCTCAGGGTAGATACATTCCCATAGGCATCCTTTGCACAATACATTACAATATATGGTTCCCCTGGAGTATAAGTCAAGGGACGGCTGACCGTTACATCTACTTTACCACTATTGTCCGTGGCAATAACAAGGTCTAACAAATACTTGTCCCGCTGCATATTGGAAACCCGAATTTCTCCCTGTTGCTCATTGCGCAGAGTTAGCTTTGGTTGCTCCATATCTACATCCACAGCCAAAACCACTACGTCTGATCGATTCCCCTCCGAATCCTCTGCACGATATTTGACATGGCATTTTCCATATCCTTTGTTCATAATTTCAGAATAATCCACCGTAATCGCCTCTACTGGAAGCTGATGATTTCCGTCATAAGCGATTACATTCTTCAGCAGCAACTCCTTTAACTCATCTGTATTCGTAACATCATATACGCCAATAGAGTCTACAACTTGATTCGCATACAACACCGGCGGTGCTTCATCCTTTACAATAATATTTGCCGTTGCCGCTCCGGTAATCCCTGTTTCATCAGTGATAGAATAGGTAATTTTGTAGATACCACAGGTATCCATATCCACCGCTCCATCTACCTTCATGTAACCTGTAACCTCTTTCCCTGTTGCATCTAACGCCACAACACCAGAGGTAACATCGAAATCTGAATACCTTTCTACCTCTCTATCATAGGCACCTAAAATCATCGGAATATTACCCATATATGGATTCTCACGATCCGGATCGGTTGGATCCCAGTTACCAACAGAGCCTCCACTGCTAATCACCGCTGCTACCGGTTTTCCCAGTGGACCCACATAGTCACTCTCAAAAATTTCCACACAGGTCGACTCTCCACAATTATCGTAAATCCACTTTGCGTCAATAACAGATAGTCGAACACATCCTGCCGATACACTAGTGCCTAGCTTGTTGTACTCCTCTATTTCCAAATCACCTTTATCCTGAGTAAAATATGGAACTGAATGGAACAAAAAGCTTCCTGTTATCACTGTAGCATACTGTCCATACACATCTCCCTCTAAGGCTAACCACTCTTCGCGGGAACCCAAATTAAAAAGACCTTCCGGTGTATTACCCGTCTCGCCAACAGAGCATATCATAGCCTTCACTGGCTTGCTATAATATCCATCCTCACCAACTGCATATACCGTAACAACATTCTGCGTTTTATTTACCTTAATGCAATATGGCATTCCGTTATCTCTAATGTCACTGCCGTTATATCGATTCTCCTCTAGCTGTTGTTCATCACCATCTGTACCGCTGTCTCGAATTACCTCACCCTTGTAATCCCCAAGCTCTTGTATATCTGCCTGATAGCTTACCATCACAGCCTTACCATTATAATTGTCCGCCAACATCATCAGTATTACACTGAAAATCAACATAAGGGGGACATAAGACAGAAAAAATTTGTGTTTCATACGTATTCCTTTTCCTATTCCTCTAGCTTTAAATTGCTAGTCAAAGAACCTTCTTCTTTATCTAGCGTATCTCTTCGTTATTATATCATCATTTGCTTTTTGTGTAAAACATATTAACCCTGAAACAATTATGATTTAAAGCGTTCTATACCAACCTTTCCATAATAGTATCGGATAATCTCTTCAAATGTACTACCCTGAATTGCCATCCAATTTGCACCATACTGGGAAACCCCTAAACAATTCCCCTTTCCCAAACACACAAAGCGAACTCCCTCCTCTATGTTTTCCACATAAAAATTCATCGACGAAAGCCCATACCGTTCCATCGCTTCTTCTCCTGTATAAATGGTCCCATCCACCGAAATCTTTTTGACAAAACAATTCTCCGTAACCTCCGTTACTTGAATATCTTGTTGCTTGACTTGTTGCTCTGTTGTAATATCTTGTGTTTCTTTATCGTTCTTCGCAGAAGCTTCTGTACTTTCCGCGCTTTTTACTTCTTCCTCACTTGTCGCTTCCTCTTTAATCGTATCCAAAGCTGCTGCTTGTGCTGTAATCTCCTGCAGTTCACTCCAAGTATAGGTGACCACATTCATATAGTGCTTTGCCTCCACATCGTGACTACTCTCCACTGATTGCAAATAGGAAATATCTTCCCCTAATATTTCATTTGCACTGGCTGTTTTTCCTATACTAACCTCATGGTACATTGCCATAATTAGGGAGCCCTCTTGCCTTAGCACCTTGCCAGCTGTTGCCACTACTGATTGCTCGAATTTTTTACTATATCTCTCAAAATTTCTCTCTCCAAACAGTTCCTTCCTCTCTTCCACTGATAAATAATGATAGGATAAATCCGAAGCATCAGAACTACCTTTTTCCTCCATTTCCTTCAACACATTGGTTCGAATTAAAACTGCCTGGACCTTTAGCGCCTCTATATCATAATCCACCGAAATTGTTCCTGGCAAAATCCCCAACACATATTCCTCTACATCCATTGTCTTATAAAGCCCATTTATTTCAATTAAGACATCCTTGCCTAAATGGTTATGTTCAATACGATTATCTCCTTGTCCCAACCGAAGCTTATCAGTAAACATACTTCCTATTATACAAAAAAAATAAGGAAAAAAGACAATCAGTAATATGAAGAAAATATGTTTTTTCATCCGAACCTCCTCACATATAAAAGGGAACCCCTCCCACTATTGTATGTGGAAGAGGTTCCCTTTAGTACTTATCTATACTGTTCTAGGACAATCCTAAAACACTCTTATTACTTAGAAGTTTTCTTCTTAGGAGTAGCCTTAGGCATTGTAACCTTAACCTTCTCTAACTCCCAAATCTCCTTCGCATACTGCTCAATTGTACGGTCAGAAGAGAACTTACCAGCACATGCTGTGTTAAGCATTGCCATCTTAGCCCAACCCTTCTCGTCTCTGTAAGCAGCGTCTACCTTTCTATGAGCCTCACAGTAAGAATCGAAATCTTTTAATGTGAAGTAAACATCCTCTTTGATTAAGGAATCATAGATATCTCTGAAGATTTCTGTATCCTCATGGAATGTACCATTGATTAACTGTGTTAATACCTTACGTACATTTGCATTGCTGTTGAAGATATCTGCTGGATAGTAGTTTTTATCACGCTCGTAAGCCATAACTTCCTCTGCAGATAAACCGAAGATAAATGCATTCTCAGCACCAACTTCTTCAACGATCTCCACATTCGCACCGTCCATAGTACCAAGTGTTGGAGCACCATTTAGCATGAACTTCATGTTACCTGTACCAGAAGCCTCACGAGAAGCTGTTGAAATCTGCTCAGATACATCTGCTGCTGCGAAGATAAGCTCTGCATTTGATACACGATAGTTCTCAATAAATACAACCTTAAGCTTTCCGTTGATTGACTCATCATTGTTGATTACATCTGCAACAGAGTTAATTAACTTGATTGTAAGCTTTGCTCTCTTGTATCCTGCTGCCGCCTTAGCACCAAAGATAAATGTGCGAGGTACGATATCCATTTCTGGATGCTCTTTAATCTCGCTGTATAAATGCATAACATGTAAAATGTTAAGTAACTGTCTCTTGTATTCATGAAGTCTCTTAACCTGTACATCAAAGATAGAACGAGGGTCAACCTCAACACCATTGTGCTCCTTGATGTAAGCTGCAAGACGTACCTTATTCTGATACTTAATATTCATGAACTCCTGCTGACATTTCTCATCATCAACATATACTTTAAGCTTAGCAAGATGTGGAAGATCTGTAATCCACTCATCACCAATCTTAGAAGTAATCCAATCAGCTAGCAATGGGTTACCATGTAACAAGAAACGTCTCTGTGTGATACCGTTTGTCTTGTTGTTAAACTGGTCTGGTCTCATCTCATAGAAGTCCTTAAGCTCTCTCTTCTTAAGAATCTCTGTATGAAGCTGAGCAACACCATTTACTGAGTAAGAACCAGCGATTGCAAGGTGAGCCATCTTAACCTGTCCATCATAAAGGATAGCCATGCTCTTAACCTTCTCTGGATTGTTAGGATACTTCTCACGAATCATGTTTACGTATCTTCTATCAATCTCTTCAATAATCTGGTATACACGAGGTAACAATCTTGAGAATAACTCGATTGGCCACTTTTCAAGAGCCTCAGCCATGATTGTATGGTTTGTATATGCACATGTCTTACAAGTGATATCCCAAGCCTCATCCCACTCTAAGCCTTCCTCATCAACAAGAAGTCTCATAAGCTCTGCTACAGTTACAGTAGGATGTGTATCATTCAACTGGAATGTAACCTTCTTAGGAAGATTATGTAAATCATCATTCTCTGACTTAAATTTGTTAAGTGCAGTCTGGATAGAAGCAGAAATGAAGAAATACTGCTGCTTTAATCTTAACTCCTTACCTGCATAGTGATTATCATTTGGATAAAGAACCTCAACAATAGTTCTAGCAAGATTCTGCTGCTCCACTGCCTTCTGGTACTCACCCTTATCAAATGAATCTAAGTTGAAATCCTGGATTGCCTCTGCATCCCAGATTCTTAATGTATTAACAACGTTATTACCATAACCGATTACTGGCAAATCATATGGTACTGCACGGATTGAAGAATAATTCTCCTGAACAAAACGATTGCGTCCATCCTTGTGCTCTACTCTAACGTTACCACCAAACTTAACCTCACAAGCATATTCTGAACGGCGAACCTCAAATGGATTACCATCTCTTAACCAGTCATCTGGCTTTTCAATCTGGAAACCATCCTGGATCTCCTGACGGAACATACCGTAACGGTAACGAATACCACAACCATAAGCTGGATATCCCAATGTTGCCAATGAATCAAGGAAACATGCTGCAAGACGGCCAAGACCACCATTACCTAAAGCTGCATCTGGTTCCTGGTCCTCGATTACGTTCAAATCAAATCCTAATTCATCTAAAGCTTCCTTCACTTCCTTGTAGCAGGTAAGGTTGATTAAGTTATTACCTAATGCTCTACCCATTAAGAACTCCATTGACAAGTAGTAAACTGTCTTTGCATTCTTCTTCTCATACTCCTTATGTGTTGCAATCCACTGGTCAATAATTGTATCCTTGATTGCATAAGACACAGCCTGGAATACCTGCTGCTGAGTTGCTTCGTCAATTGTCTTACGATAAAGAGTCTTGACATTGTTCACAACTTCTTTTTTGAATGTCTCTTTATCAAAGTCTAACTTTCTAGCCATCTCTCAATTATCCTCCCTTTGTAATAATGCGATAGTATTACTCTATGTAAACGTGTCGATAGACACGCACGCAATATATTTTACCAAAATTTCCTAATTTCTACAAGACCAA
This sequence comes from Lachnospiraceae bacterium, assembly GCA_017622535.1. GTDB lineage: Bacteria > Bacillota > Clostridia > Lachnospirales > Lachnospiraceae > CAG-590. The sequence goes on from JAGAQX010000109.1 coordinate 7,630, forward strand.
AGTCCATTTTCGGTTTGTTGCACAATTCTTCTCGCATTTTTTGTTCTTCTGCTTACATTTTGACATGCCATTTCCATAAACACCATAAAAATGTTCCTCATTTAATGTATAAACACTGAAAAACACTAACGTTTTTTGGTACGGACACCCTTTGAATTTACGTAGTATTTTCCAATCCACTTATTCTTTTGCATCTTGCCTGTAGAGGTACTGAAATAATAATATTTCTTGTCAATCTTCTTCCAGCCCTTTACCATGGTACCATTTTTCTTGTTAAAATAATACTTGTTATTCTTATACTTTACCCAGCCAATTGTTCTGGCACCCTTTGCGCCGAAATAGTAGGTCTTTCCATCAATGACTAACATCTGTTTTGTGACTGCTATACCAGTATTTTCATCAAAATAATAATATTTATTATTGACCTGTTGATATCCAAAAAGGCGAACATTGGTCTCCGGATCGAAACCATAATATTTGCCATTTATCTTTTTCACACCAGAAGCAACATATCCATTACCATCTACATAGTAAGACAAATTATTGACTGTACGGAAACCCTTCATTAACTGCTTGCCATCTGCATTAAACAAATACGTATGTACGCCATCGCTATAAGGTTGATTTCTTACAAGGGCACCATTACCCTTTGCCAAATAGGTAGCATTATTCACACCAAACCAGCCAACTGCCATATCCCCCATCGGTGTAAGGTAGAATAATTCCCCTTCATACTCCAGAAAACCAGTATGCATAATTCCTGTCTTTTCATTGAAGTAGTACCACTGCTCATCACATTTCATCCAGCCGGTAAGTTTCTTTCCATTCTCAGTAACATAATATGTATTGCCGTCAATGACCTCAAATGTACCCTCTATCACCTTCTGGCTTAAGCCATAATAAGAAATGATGGCTTTCGCATCTGCTTTGCCGACTTTTTTTCTCTGGGCTGCAGTTTTAAAAAATTTCTTACAATCCGACGCGCTACTAATATATCCATGCTCAATAATCACACTTGGTATTTTCTGTATAACTCCATTACGAACAATGGAATAGTAATCCGCAGTTGATCCGTTTTTGTATCTATAACTTCCCGACTTTCGAAGCAACAATCCACGGTTTGCAATCCCTAGCTTCTTTAATTCCTTTAAGGCAATCTTTCCGAACTTCTGTGTCTCCACGCGAATATTGTCATTATAGCCTGACTTATAGGCCGCTAATACATTCGCTCCATTGGTCCAGCCTGCATTAATATGCATACTAACCAAAAAATCAGCATCTAACATCTTTGCATAATTATTTCTTCCGATGAGGCAACCACCCAGCTCCAAATTACGGCAACAGGAACCATCCTCTCTAGTCAGGTAAACCGTCACATCTCCATAGGGAGCAAGCGCCTCCCAACAAGCCTCTGTGATATCCATTACCACAACCTCTTCCCACAAGCCATTCCCCTTGGCACCAGGGTGCTCCTCACAATGACCCGGGTCCAAAACAATAACTTTAGCCTTAAGGGGGGACAAAGTAGACACAACCTTCTCAGAATCTTGTAATGCATTTTCAGTGTCCACTGTTTCTTCACCTGAGTTAACACTATTCTCTGTACTTGTATCTGCTTGTACCATCTGTACAGGTATAAATGAGCTACAAACCATACTGGCGACCATTGCCCATGCCAATATTTTCTTCCATCTTATCATTCTATATTCTCCTTCGTAATATCGCTGATTTTCATATTGCACACTTCATGCTCAATCCGACTCACGATTTCACCCTTACATCCAAGTGAAATCGTATTGTCATTATAACTTTATTCTAAACACGGTGCAACTATTGATTATATGGTAGTTTTTGGATAATCTCGTGAAAAAAACTATACAAATTTAAATTTTCTGTTAAAATGAGGATATGTGAAGAACAGATATCTTCTTCCGCAATTTCTAACATTTATAATATTAGGAGGATCAATCATGGAATACTTATGGAGTGACAAAAAACGTACCATTTTCGGTTTACCAATTTCATTTACAAAATACGCTTTAAACGAGGAGAGATTGTTTATCGAAACTGGCTTTTTAAATAAAACAGAGGATGAGGTTCGCCTTTATCGTATTATGGACGTTTCCTTAAAAAGAAGCTTTTGGCAAAGAATTTTCCGTGTTGGAACCATTCATTGCTGTTCTGCAGATAAGTCTTTAGGCGATTTTGACATCGTAAGTGTCAAGAATCCAAAGGACGTAAAGGAACAATTATCACAATTAATCGAAGCACAGAGAATGGCTAAAAAGGTGACAAACCGTGAATTCATGGATGACGATATGGATGACATGAGTGACCTGCACTAAAAATTATTGAATTACTATATGTAACACATATTAAACAAATATATTGAGCACAAGCTTGCGTGAGAGTGAGAGTTTTCACGCAAGCTTGTTTTTTGCTTTTCGATATCTTTTTATTGTTTTTCGATAAATTTATATTGACTTTCAGAAAATAATGTATTATGATATGGAAAATCTTGGTATCTGGTTTCTTGGTATTTAGATTCTAGTATTAACGAAAGCAGCGACCTTGGAGAGGGTCCATAAACACTACTACTATTTACATACAAGGATGAATTTCACTATGAATACAAAATTAAGTAAATTTACAAAAATCTGTCTGGACTTTATGTTCTACTGCGGTATCATCGTTACCGCTACTGTACCTATTTCATTTAAATTTTTAGGAAAGTATTATCCAAATATCGGCAATAACTATCTTTCCATGTGCATCATTTTTATGCTTTGCGGATTAGCTGCTCTTTGGATCATTTACTATCTTCGCAAAATGTTCAGAACTGTTATTGCAGAGGATTGCTTTGTAGAAGAAAACGTAACTGCTTTGAAACGCATGGGATATGCCAGCTTTATTATCAGTATTATAACAGTAATACGCCTATTCTTCGTTGTCACCCCTGCAACTCTTATGATTATCCTGGTATTTTTCATTGCAGGACTATTCAGCTTTGTGTTAGCACAGGTATTTGCCCAGGCAGTTTCCTATAAGCAGGAAAATGATTTTACGATTTAACCTAAGAAAGGATCACATAGAATATGAAAATTATTGTTAATTTAGACATTATGATGGCGAAACGGAAAATGGGACTTACTGAGCTCTCCGAAAAGGTAGATGTAACCATGGCAAATCTTTCCATCTTAAAAAATAATAAGGCAAAGGCCGTACGCTTTTCCACACTGGCTGCCATCTGCAAGGCATTGGAATGCCAGCCAGGGGATATCCTTGAATTTATCGAAGACGAGAATGACGAAGACAACGCAATAGATGCATAGTATGTAAATTACAAAAAGGCAATGATAATAATCATCACATTTGTCACACTAATTATTATTTCATACTTAGGACTTACACACTTAATCACTCAAATGTAAGGAGGATAACCATTATGGACGAGAATATACATACAAACACAACAAATCAGGAACCCTATATTGTAACCGAAATACCGAACACCATAGCCGAAAAACCACATTGCAAAACATTACGCAATCAGTTTCCTTTTATGTGGAAACTATGCCTTACATATGGTTTTTGCTATCTACTATTTGCATACCAAAACACTGATGGTATTGGCAGTGGCATCTTTGCTCTGGTTAGCGCATATTTTCTTTTGTGGATTGCTAAGAAATTGAAAGGAAATCCTATAGATGGTGAACACCTTGCCATTGCTATCTCGACAGAAAGCGTTTTTTATTATCTGGCCGCCGTGCTCATTTCCTTCGGCAACTGCCTGACAGACAACGGATTCTTCTTGTTTTTCAACCATGTAGGAAGCTTTCTTTTATTCTCCATTGCCAGCATTAAGTTATTTTATAAAGACAAGCAATGGGATTTCGGCAAATACACCAGCATATTGTTTTCCTTCTGGTTTCAAACCTTAGAAGTCATCCCTGTTCCATTTCGAGACTTTACAGCACATCGCAAAGGCACAAAAAAGAAAATGCCGGATTCTGTCCGTTATGTGATAATTGGTATCCTTTGCGGGCTGCCAATCTTAATAGTTACTACGTTGTTGCTTGGAAGCGCAGATCGGGTATTTTCAAATGTAATCGAATCCATTTTTGACTTCGAAGCCTTCACGGAATGGTTTTTCAGTCACCTAACCGAGAACATGTTTATACTCCCATGCTTATTTATTTTTTACTGTTTCCTTCTGTATCTAGTGATTGCTGCTCTTTGCAAGAAAAACCTAAGCGAAGAAGTTCGTATGCCAAAGAAACACGGAGTTTTGATTGCCGTCACTATTTTCATTATGATTGATGTGATGTATGTGTTATTTTCCGGCATTCAGTTTGTCTGTCTGTTTATAGGAATCATGCCTTCTTCCTGGGAGTATGCAGAATATGCAAGAGAAGGATTTTTTGAGCTGTTATTTGTAGCTCTAATTAACTTCTTCCTCGTGTTGTTCTGTAACAGACATTTTAATAAAAATGGTGTATTGAAGGTTTTAATGACTATCACCTGTCTTTGTACCTATGTGATGATTGCATCCTCTGCATACCGCATGTGGATGTATGTAGATGTATATCACTTGACCTTCCTAAGAGTCTTTGTGCTTTGGTTTTTGGCCATGCTGTGCTTCTTTATGGCTGGTAGTCTCATTTCTATTTTTAAGGAAAAATGGAACACTTTTCGCTACTGCTTATTTGTGCTGACCTGTTTCTATACAGTATTTGCCTTGGCAAATGTAGATAAGCAGATTGCAAAATATAATGTGGCACAGTTCGAGAAGAGTTTGCCGGAAATTGCTCACACCTATGCAGCACATTTACAGGAAAGTCCTACGGCACAGCAGTCTTCCTATGATGTTGTGTACAGCCAGTTTCTCGAGACAAACATTCCTTCCCTTTATGTCTATCTCCCAGACGGATATGAGGAATCAAAAGCATATGCAACAGTTCTTTACGATTTGTATGCACACTACGGTCTGGCTTTGGACGAACATAACATAAGCACAATTACAGACTATTTCAGTATGAGACATCATTTTTACTTGTATGATTATGAGCGTTCATCCTATGAACACGATCACTATGTATTAGATGAGAACACTGCAATATATGATACAGATGTTTCTAATTCTATCTTTATGTGGAAGCATTTTAACTTTGTGGAATACGATTGCTACCGCCTATGTAAGCTACAAGAATCTGTCGAAAAATAAGATGATTGATTTGTCTTGCAAATTTGAATATGTATTTTTTGTGTATGCCCTTGAAATGCATTTCATTTTTCCTTATAATACGTAAAGATGAAATGGTTGTGGAGGAACACATGAGCAAGAAAAAAAACAACAAGACAACTGAAAAAGCTAAGAAACAGGTTGAAGAAGTAATCGAGAACCCGATTTCTACACAGAACGAGGAACAATCTTCTGATTCTACTAATCCAATAACGAAAGAAGATGTAGAAGAACTGATTGAGCAGACTGGTTATCCAGACATCAACAAAGCCAACACGAAAACAATCGTAATATGGTCTTTAGTTGTGGTTGTCATTGTTTTCTTGTTATCCATTCTGTTCCCATCTCCTGCCACAAAGAAAAGTGGCACAACGGAGCACACAACCTCTACAGAGGTATCAACAGAAGCAAAAGCTGAAGCTACAGACACAGAAAATCCGAATGCCACCTCTACAACAGAAGAAACCCAAGAAAACAGCGAACCAACGCTCTTCGATATGGGACAAGTAGAAACCTCCGTTACCATGGAGGTTTTTTCCATGCCAAGGCTTTCCAAAGCAATGCCTGGCTTTCAGGAGATTAACGGCACAACCTATTATCTCCAAGAGGGAGATACCCCCTTTACTGGTTGGCTTAACATTAACAATATCTGTTACTACATCCTAGAGAACGGAACCATTGCTACTGGCTGGCACAACCTGGATGATGTTTTCTATTATTTTGACGAATTGGGCAGAATGCAAACCAACCAATGGATTGACGGTAAATATGTAGGAACCAACGGTAATATGTATGTGAACACAATTACTCCTGACGGTACCTATGTTGGAAAAGATGGATTAGAAGACACCTCACTGGGAAAAAGAGGTAGCAAACCTGGAATGGAGGACTTAAAGGCAACCTTAGAGAACATGCTATCTAGTTACTCTGGAACCTGGTCCGTTTACGTCAAAGACATTGAAAACAAAGAATACCTATCCATCAATAATATGCAGTATTTTTCCGCTAGTCTAATTAAACTATATTGTGCAGCGGCGGCTTACGATTTGATGGAAAAGGGAGATTTGGAGGAATCAGAACGTATCAACTCCCTGATGTACCAAATGATATCCATCAGCGATAATGATGCATTTAGTCTTATGGTTTCTGCCTGTTCCGGAACCGGTAGCCAAGTGGCAGGAAGACCGATTATTCAGAAATACATTGATAGTGAGGGCTATACAGATACAACCCTGACCTCCATGCTTTTACCAACCAAATATAAAGCACCTTCGTCGCCAGGTCGAAACTATACCACGGTAGATGACTGCGGATTACTTTTGGAAAAAATATATAAAGGAAAATGTGTAAGTCCAGAATCCTCTAGAAAGTTTTTAGATTTACTTTTTCAGCAAACACATACCAATAAAATACCAGCCGCTTTGCCCCCGGGAACCAGATGTGCAAACAAAACCGGTGACACCGACGAATTTCAGCACGATGCAGCGATTGTCTACTCTCCAGGCGGTGATTACATTATTACCGTTATGAGTACAAATTGCGGCGCAGCGATTATCAACACACAGGAAATCTCACGCGTCGTGTATGATTATTTTAATTGATTTCATGTATGGTTGTATAACTTGATTGATATATCATTTATACTCAAAACTTTATCCGAAATATATTCGAACACTATCAAAACTGAATTGTACTTGCCCTTTGTCACAAAAAATGTGATAATGAGCAAGTACATATTTTTTTTGCATATAATAATAACAATTGTAATTTTTAGACATTATTATAAATTAAGATTATGAACAAGAAAGGATAAACAACATGAATTTTTTAGAATGGTTAAAGGTTATATTATTAGGAATTGTAGAAGGTATTACCGAATGGTTACCAATCAGCAGTACTGGACATTTAATATTGGTAGACGAATTTGTCAAATTAAATCAAAGTGAAGCATTCATGGAGATGTTCAATGTGGTAATCCAGCTAGGTGCAATCCTGGCGGTTGTGGTTCTTTATTGGGAAAAGCTTTGGCCCTTCCACACAAAGAAAAAGGCAGATGGAACAAATTGGTTTAAAAAAGAACCTTCTAACAATGCCATGAAGCTTGTACATAACTTCTGTAACAATTACTGCTTTATGGACAAAATCATTCTTTGGTTTAAAATCGTGTTAGCCTGCGTGCCAGCTATGGTGGTAGGACTTCCACTAGACGACTGGATGGAAGAACACCTTCATAACGCAACGGTAGTTTCCCTTGCATTAATTGTCTATGGTGTTGTATTCATTGTAATTGAAAATTATAACAAAAAGCGCAGTCCTCGTATTGAATCATTATCTACACTGAGCTTTAAGGATGCCTTTTTAATTGGTGTATTCCAGGTATTATCCCTAATTCCTGGTACCTCCCGCTCAGGTTCAACAATTATTGGCGGTATCCTAATTGGTACCTCAAGAGAATTAGCAGCAGAATTCACATTCTTCCTTGCAATTCCAGTTATGTTTGGAGCAAGTCTTTTGAAGCTTCTTAAATTCGGGCTTGCATTTACTGGTATAGAATTAGCTGTTTTGATTGTAGGAATGATAGTAGCTTTTGGTGTATCCATCTTTGCTATCAAATTCCTAATGGGCTATATCAAAAAGCATGACTTTAAGGTGTTTGGTTGGTACCGAATCGTACTAGGCATTATCGTATTAATCTATTTTATGTTTTAGTTTCTAAAAAACTGAAAATAACAGGGAAGCTATCAAAAGTTTCCCTGTTATTTTTCATCCCTCATGCTCTAATCTTCTTGTGTTGCAAGTATCATTTGCCATATTTCACTGCATAGGTCATAATTCCTGCAACCGTCTTACCGTCTGTAATCTTTCCTTCATAAATCATCTGTTTCAAATCATCGATATCCCACAGCTCTACATTAATCTCTTCATCTTCATCCAGATTTTGCGCACTCTTCTCTAAATCTCTTGCCAGATAGATATCTATCTTCTCATTGCAAAATGCAACCGTCGTATTCACAGTTAACAAATATTCAAAATTATTACTCTTATATCCTGTTTCCTCTTCAAGCTCTCGCATCGCACATTCCAGAGTTGGTTCATCAGGTTCATCCAATTTACCTGCTGGGAGCTCCAATGTAAAACGATCCAAAGCATTGCGATACTGACGTACCATCATTAACTTTCCATCCTCATTCACTGCAACAACTGCTGCTGCACCGTCATGATGGATAAAATCCCATTCTGCAATGTGTCCATTTACCTCTACAGTATCTTTATACAGCCCGATAACCGTTCCCTGTGCACGCAATTCGCGGTTCAATCGCTTCACTGGTTCCATAATAAACCTCCTAAATTACAGTTGTTTATACTTTTACACATATATATACTAGATATTCTCATTTACAAAGGTATCAACCTGTCCGCAAATATATCTTATACGTGTTCCCTTTATATCGAAGACAATTCTTCTGTCACTTCCTTATAATCATAGTAATATGTCATACTTTCAATTCGATTGGTTGTATTATTAATTTTAAAGAAAATACAATCATTTCTACTAGTATTGTAATAAATGTAAATCGTCGCCTTACCTGACATCGTATCCAGAATGGAAGTAAAGTTTTCATATGGATAGGTTGTAGTATCATACATTTTCTTTTCTCCCTCTCCAATTTGCACTCCAAACATGGTGTAATCCTTCGTTTGAATATGTACACCAATCTGTTTGCCATCCATACTCACAACACCAATACCTTCTGCTGCACCTTTGACAGTTGGCTCACTCTCGGAATATTCTACAACATTTGCTGCCCAAGCAGGATTATCCGTAAATGTAAGCCCCAATTCTGATTCCATTACATTTGCTTTCTTAGTAAGCAATGCTGTAACATCCTCCCCTTCTGGCATCACAACCGAAACAATACCTTTTCCAGCTACAAGTAAGATTGCACAAACCACAAAAGCGATCAATGCTTTTACCACAACTCCTGCAACCGGATTACTTTGCTTCTGCATTCCCTGCAAATCTGCCATGGAGCTATTGTAAATCACCTTTGGCTCATCATACAAATCTTCTAAATCCTTATTCGGATTGTCCCATGGGTTAACCTCTTTCGACACACTACCACCTGTAGTCTGACCGTTCATTGACAATTGTAATTTCTCTTTGTTAACACCATTATTATCGCTATCACTCTTTAACTGTAAACTCATATTCCTCTCCCTTAAAAATATATCATTCCGCTGTTACACACGTCCCATTTTAAAGTGGTTTATCACAAAAGTCAACACTCTCAGGAGCTGTTATATTCTCCCTATAAATATCTGCAACAGACAGTAGCCAAGCTAGAGCACTACCTAAATATTATATTTTTATATTGAGAAAACAAGCGTAATTTGCTATGATACTATACATGGTTTTATGAACTGATTTTCAAAATCACAATGATATTACAAAGGAGAATTCACACATGAAGAAATTTTTAGAAGATTTTAAAGCATTTGCCTTAAAGGGAAATGTCATGGACATGGCTGTCGGTGTTATTATCGGTGGTGCCTTTACAGGAATTGTTACATCTTTAACAGAAAACTTTATCAATCCACTTTTAACTTTCATTACTGGTGGCACCGGATATCGTCTCTACAGCTGGGCTGAAATTGCAGGATATGGAAGTGCTTTCCTTTCATCTGTAGTCAACTTCATCATCATGGCATTCATTTTGTTCTGTATGGTAAGATTCATCAACAAAGCCATGACAATTGGTCAAAAAGAGGAAGAGTCTGCCCCAACCACAAAGACATGTCCTTACTGCAAGGGTGAGATTCCTATCGATGCTGTTAAATGTATGCATTGTACATCTGATGTAGAATAATCAGACAGACCAATCTAAATTTAAGCATTTATAATAGAAAGAAGCGTGAAATTCATCTCCACGCTTCTTTTTGTATTAATCTATTTAATTACAACTTATTAAAATTACAGCAATTCTTTTCTGAGTTCCGCACCACTCTTTGGACTAAGGTATGCTGGAGCAATATCAAAAACAGTCTTACATCCAGACTGACCTTCCTGTGACAGCTTGTATGCTGCTCTCGCATAGGCAACAATTACACTAGCGGTAAACTCTGGATTTGAATCTAACTTCAAGCTATATTCAATTACATGATTATGCTCTTCTTCCCATCCAGTCTTACCAGAACGGATTACGAATCCGCCATGTGGAATCCCACTATGGTTTGCCATTAACTCCTCTTCACTAATAAAATGTACTGTTGTATCATAATCAGCAAAGTAATTTGGCATTGTTTTAATCTCTTCTTCAATTTTCGCTGCATCTGCGCCATCTTCCAACACTACAAAACACTCTCTAGTATGTTTCTGTCTCGTTGTTAATTCTGGGTTCTCACCACTTCGCACTGCATCTAATGCTGCATCCACCGGAATCGTATACTGCTTTGCATTCTTCACACCTTCAATACGACGAATCGCATCTGAGTGTCCCTGACTAACACCTTTTCCCCAGAAGGTATAATCCTTACCTGAAGGAAGAACTGCACCTGCGTACATTCTGTTCAAGGAAAACATTCCCGGATCCCAGCCTACAGAAATAATACCCACATTGCCACTTTCCTTTGCCACTTTATCCACATTATCAAAATGCTCTGGAATTCTAGCATGAGTATCAAAGCTATCTACCACATTGAAAAACTTCGCATACATTGGTGTCTGCTCTGGTAAATCCGTTGCACTACCTCCGCAAAGAATACATACATCTATCTTATCCTTCCAATTCTCTACATCTGCAATGTTACAAACTGCCGCATCCTTTGTTAAAATCGATACTGTCTCCGGTGCTCTACGAGTAAACACTGCAACTAGCTCCATGTCTGGATTCTGTTTAATTGCACATTCCACACCTCTTCCAAGATTACCATAGCCTAAAATACCAATTCGAATACTCATCACTATCACTCCTCTATTAAATATTTTAACACACTTTAAAGAACATGTTATAATCTTCGTCCACATTATAACAAATGTGTTATCATAATACAAGTAGCTTATTCATATAAATTATTACAATTTTTCTATAAGCACTACATTTTCTTGTGTCGTTTCTTATCAATAAAATATACCTTCTTCGAATATCTCAAATGAATTGACACAATTGGACTTTCTTATTTTGCTACTCTTTTTTCATTCTGTCAAGAAAAAGGAACAACTTATACATGAC
>JAGAQX010000110.1 GCA_017622535.1 Lachnospiraceae bacterium
AAAGTAACCTCATGTAAATTTGTGCTTCCCTTAAACAAAAATGCAGGAATGGAAACAACGCTACTCTTCGACATATCAAAATTACTTAGATTCTGGCAATATCCAAAACAATATTCACCCAACGTAGTTACGCTGACCGGTAAGACAAATGGTGCTTCTGTACCTAAATTTTGAATATATGCAAATGCAAAGCTACCCATTGTTGTAACCTTTGATGTCTCTTGGAACTTAATGAAATTTGTATTATGAGCCTTGTAGAATGCATAATCTCCAACTGTTACCACTGTGTTCGGAATCTCAAAACCACCATTATGATAAACACCCTCTACTGCATAGTCACAAATCTCCTCAACAGCTGGTAATAAGAAGTTTCTATCATTCATTTGATAGTTTGGTGCAACACGATATAAATACTTCATGTCCTTAGACATCAAGCATGCTCCAATTCCTTCTGGTTCATTTTGCATTCCTTTATCATCATCAATAAAATATTGATTGTTATCCATTACATAAAAGCTTTTAAATGCACAGGTGTTAAAAACACGTTCACCAAGTGTTGCAAGAGCTGTTGGTATCACCACCGCATTTTTATCAACAATCTCATATACCGTTGTATCATTCAATTTCACATAATTTTTCCAGTCTACGCTCGTATCTGCTGACGATAAGCTTTCTACTGTGATTGACGTTTGAGAAAGATAAACACTCAACTTTGCAAAGGCAGTACATCCATTAAATGTATCATCTCCCAGTACCGTAAGACTATCAGGAATAATCACACTCTTAACATTGATGTTATCCTTAAAGGTTCCAGACAAACCTTTTACTACCACTCCGTTAACGGAAGTCGGAATTACAATTTCAGTTAATGGATTCGAAGCATCTGCATCTGTATATGTTGTAATCAAGCCAGTTGTTGAGTCAATCGTAAAGCAACTCTCCGGTGTAAATAATTTCGAATCTGCAACACCTTCTGCTTCAACCTTTGCTCCAACACATAAAACAAACACCATACTCAGCATCAATATGATCCCATTCAATAATCTTGCTCTCTTCTTCATATAGCATTTCCTCCTCAAACAATACTTGACGTATGATTTATATCATAACGATATACTTTCTCACTAAACAATCATTATAACATGAATAATTTGTTTTTTAAACTCATTTTACAACTGCAAATCATCATCACTTACAAAGCACTTATAATCGTCGCACCACCAACCACAATATCATCATCGTAAAACACAACTGCTTGTCCAGGCGTTATAGCTCGAACTGGCTCATCAAAATGACAGCTAACAATATCTTTTCCTATCATTTTGATTGTACAAGGTGCACCCTGATGTGAATAACGAATTTTCGCCGTCACCTTTATCTCCTCTTCAAAGGATGGAAGAGACATTGCATTGACTTGGTTTGCAATCAATGTGTCATGGAAGGTGTCTTCATTGGTTCCAACTACCACTTCATTGGTTTCTGGACGTATTTCTACAACAAATGCAGGTGCTCCTAGTGACAATCCTAGTCCCTTACGTTGCCCAATTGTATAATGAATAATACCCTTGTGGCGTCCTAACACATTTCCATCTAAATCTACAAAATCACCCTCCGGAAAACTCTTACCTGTTTCCTTCTTAATATAAGAAGCATAATCGTTATCCGGTATAAAGCAGATTTCCTGACTATCCTTCTTATCTGCAACTAATAAACCGATTTCCTGTGCAATGCGTCGTATTTCATCTTTTTCATACTCGCCCACTGGCATCACTGTTTTGGATAATTGCTCCTGTGTTAAATTATATAAAGCATATGTTTGATCCTTCCGAACAGTCGCTGACTTTTTTAAGGCATATCTTCCATTTGAAAGTTGACAAACCCTGGCATAATGACCCGTAGCAATATAATCACATCCCAGTTCCATTGCACGCTGTAATAAAGCCTCCCACTTAACATAGCGATTGCAAGCAATACATGGATTGGGTGTTCTTGCGTGCATATATTCATCCATGAAATAGTCGATTACATTTTCTTTGAATTCACGTTTGAAATTCAAAACATAATAAGGAATTCCTAACATATCTGCCACACGTCTAGCATCATCCACTGCAGATAGCCCGCAACATCCACCATTTTCCGCCGAAACCAACGGATCTTCATCCTGCCAGATCTGCATCGTGACACCAATCACATCATATCCTTGTTCCTTTAACAAATAAGCCGCAACAGAGGAATCAACCCCCCCAGACATGCCAATTGCAACCTTTTTACCCATATGAAAATTAATACTCCTCTTCTTCTTCCTCTTCACTGATATCATTCTTTGGTTTTGTCAAGCCTTCGATCTTAATACCATTCTTTTCACAATAATCCCAAAGAGCTGCATGGATTGCTTCCTCTGCCAACAAAGAACAATGCACCTTCACTGGTGGAAGTCCATCTAATGCTTCCATAACCGCCTTATTCGTAACCTGTAACGCTTCATAAATCGTCTTACCCTTTACAAGCTCTGTTGCCATAGAGCTAGTTGCAACTGCAGCACCACAGCCAAAGGTTTTGAACTTCACATCCTGAATCACCTGATTCTCGTCAATATCAAAATAAATACGCATAATGTCACCACACTTGGCGTTACCAACTGTACCAACACCGCTTGCATTTTCAATCTCTCCCATATTTCTTGGATTTGTAAAATGATCCATCACTTTCTCACTATACATCTTATTTCCTCCTTACAACAATATCATTATTAGGCGTTTGCGAAACGCCACAAGCCGCATAAATACGGCACTTTTTTGTTATAAAAAACAAATAACTCCTCACTGGATATGGTATAATAGAGTTGCTAAAAACTAAAAACCACACACCCAAGAAAGGAGTTATTCTGA
>JAGAQX010000111.1 GCA_017622535.1 Lachnospiraceae bacterium
AACAACAGGAACTTTTCCATTACCAGAGGCACAGCTAGACCGATTTGACATAAAGCTTTCCCTTGGTTTTCCAAGCGAAGAAGAAGAAATGCAAATTATCAATCGCCATTTATCCGGTAATCCATTAACAGAATTATCCCCTGTATGCCAGCTAGAAGATATCAAAACTTTACAAAAACAGGCAGAAGCAATATACATCCATGATGATATCAAAAAGTATGTCTTGCAGATTATACAGGCAACAAGACACCATGAACAGATTGCTTTAGGAATCAATCCAAGAGGTATGTTAAGCCTGCTTCGCTTAGCGCAGGCTTATGCACTCCTTAACAATCGAAGTTACGTAATCCCTGAGGATATCAAATACCTAGTAAAGCCTTGTCTTGCACACCGTTTGTTATCCTTAAATGGTGCCGGCGGATATACATATGCATTATCTTTATTAGACCGTATTATGTCAACCATACCAGTCCCTACAGAAGAATTCAAAAAATAAAGGAGCATTTATGCATTACATTCTTGCCATGATTATCGCTGTTATATTGTACAACTTGCAAGCGTCCTATTATCGAAAACACTGGCAGGACAATTTGCACGCAAAGGTATCTTATGATAAGACACATACAAACATCGGCGAAATAATCACTTTAACAGAACAAGTTAATAATGAAAAGCATTTGCCACTTCCTGTGTTATATGTGAAATTTAGCACTTCGAGAAGCTTTCTTTTTGAAGATATGGATAATGCTGCCTTGTCAGACCGATATCACCGAAATGATATTTTTTCAGTCATGGGACAACAACAAATCATACGTAAACTACAATTCCGCACAACAAAGCGCGGATATTATGCCATTGATCACTTAGATTTGGTAGTCCATGACTTATTTATGAAGGAGTCTTTCGCAAACAAGGAAGCAAATCATACAGCACTTTACGTATATCCTGCACTTTTGACAGACCGGAATTCTCTAAGTCTTACAAGCTCTATTATTGGCGATCTAACACAAACAGATTTGTATGAAGACCCATTATCCTTTCGCGGAATCCGTGAATATAGAAACGGGGACAGCATGCGCTATATCAATTGGAAAGCAACTGCCAAAACAAATGATCTCATGGTAAATACTTATTTTGACACGCAAAATACGCAAGTTGTATTGTTATTTAATCTTGAGACTAATCTAATTCAACGTGATGACAAACTTCATGAATATATGATACGGGTAGTAACCACACTCTTGCATCATATGAATAATAGAGATTTCGCTATCCGTCTCGCAATCAACATCACCGATCCTCTTACAGAGGAAGTGATTACAACCGATGTCGGAAAGGGAGAGGAACATCTCCAATCTCTGCTAGAACTGCTCTCGCGTTTGGATTTATCCAGAGAGCT
Source organism: Lachnospiraceae bacterium (assembly GCA_017622535.1). Lineage (GTDB taxonomy): Bacteria > Bacillota > Clostridia > Lachnospirales > Lachnospiraceae > CAG-590. The sequence continues at coordinate 1,400 of JAGAQX010000111.1, forward strand.
TACCCCATTTCAAGATTTCTTCCATGATAAATATGCACTGTTTAACCAAACAAATTCCAATACCTCTTATATGATTGTTTCAAATTATCGTAAAGAGGCATTGTTATCCGAGTTCTATGATAAAAAACATCAGGGACACCATATTTATTTCCTGTGCCCAGAGCTTGCAAAGCTTTGTTCACCTGCAAAAGACATTCAATATTGGGAGGTGATGCCAGATGAAATTTAACCTCTCCTTAGCAAAGGATATCTGTCATGCATGCACCAGTGCATTAGGCTATATTATGCTTTTTTTAATTGTGCTTCTCAATAATTACAAGGATATTCCAGCACCGTACTGTCTGCTAGGAATACCTCTAATTTTAGTTGGTTGTCAGTTAATACAATATTACTGCTTCCATCCGGTATTGTACGTTTTATTACATGGTGCATTGTGGATTCCTGTATTATTGATTCCCTTTTCCTATGTAGAATATCGTTATCTCCTTTTGTTTGTATTATTGTGTGAAAGCGCAAAGGCTATTCAGGCATGGAAAACAGCAAGTAGTCCAAAATTTTACGAAGGAATTCCCTGGGTAATACTAACCTGTACCTGTATATTTTATGCCATTGCCTGTGGGTACAAAATGGGGGCTTACGCATTTATCATATATTACATTGGCATTGGTGTGTTACTTTTACATTTCATTCAGCTTTTTATTGCAGGCTTGACCAAGCTAGTAGCAAAATCTAAACAGGCCACCTCAGTGCCAACAAACAAGATTATGCTGACAAGTGGATTCATTTTCATTCTCTTTGCCATTATATTTGTGATTGCATCCACATTTATACATCATAGCAGCGTAGAAAACGCCTTTTCAGCTCTCGGACAAATGCTAATTCGAATCATACGTCTTATTACACGTACAATTACGTATATCGTCACCTTAATTAGCGTATTCTTCTCTAAACACAGCTTAAATGCGGAGATGGAAGACGCAGAACAAGGTATGGAAGAAGTTTTAGAGGAAATACAGGAACCTTCTTTATTAGCACAAATTTTACAAGGATGCATTATGATTGCTGCTATGTTTGTAGCCATCTATCTTGTATATCGCATGCTTACTGCATTTGTTCGCATTTTTAGCAAACGCTATGTTCAGGATACCGATATTGTAATTGAAGCAAATAAACCGAAAGAAACTGCCAAAAAACCAAAGAAAAAGAATTCCCTTGTAAAACGATTACAAGAATTCCTTCGAAATGATAATGCGAGCAAAATACGGCGCGCTTATCGTTTAAAAGTCAGCAGCTATAAACCTGTAATTTTTAAAAAACAAGATACACCAACGGATATTGCAATTCGCATTGACAACACATATAATGAGGATATTACAGAATTAACAGAAGTTTATGAAAAAGCACGTTACAGCAATGAAGAAATCACCTTTGAAGACGTGCAAAAAGGAGGTTTACTATGACATCAAAAGACATACCAATAATTTTAGCCTCTGCTTCACCAAGACGCTCAGAGATTATGACTCAGGCAGGTTTTGCATTTACTGTAGTTCCCTCTTCAGTGGAGGAAAACATCATTTCAGAAACCCCGGATAAAATCGTGGAAGACTTAGCGTTACAGAAAGCCAATGATGTATACCGAACAATCAAAAAAGACTACGAAGGAAAGGATTTTATCGTCATTGGAGCAGACACTATCGTATGCTACAACGGAGAAATCCTAGGAAAACCTGAAGATGAACAGGAAGCCTTCGATATGCTCAAGCTTCTTTCTGACCGCACACATCAAGTATACACCGGTGTTGCCATTCTATATCGTTGCGAAGGTGCAAAGCAGGTCTATTTCTTTAACGAGAAAACGGACGTCACCTTTTGTGCCGTAAATGATTATGAGTTAAAAGATTACATTGCAACTTTGGATTGTATGGACAAGGCAGGTTCATATGGCATCCAAGGACCATTTGCCAAACACATCAAAGGAATTAACGGCGACTACTTCAATGTTGTCGGATTACCAATCAACAGATTATACCAGGAATTGAAGAAATTGAATGTTGTGTAAAAAAATGGTAGAGCCCAACGGAGGTTCTACCATTTCTATTATATTTCATATTTTCTAATTACATACTCATTGCATGATTAGAACACTTCTTCTGACGCGACATCTCATAGATACAGCCAATATCCTTTCGTGATATCAATTTTCTAAATATTCACGTATCTCCTGATTCACCCGTTCCATTTCATTTTTCAGTTCCAATGCAGACATTACCCTACAATTTTGACCGCGGGTAATTAGCTGCACTAGTCCATCCGAGGTGGCTACTGTTACGTGATAATCTCTGGATATTTTATGTGTTAATTTCTCGATATAGGCGTCTGCGGTCTCCGCTTCTTTGGTATATACCACATGAATATTCTG
>JAGAQX010000112.1 GCA_017622535.1 Lachnospiraceae bacterium
GTCTCATAGAGCACCTCCGCACCCTTGGAGTTGGTCTGAAAAAATGAAAATGGCGATATCTTAAAAGTCAATCCCAAAATCTTTTCATACAAGAAATCCTGGCCATAAATGGTCACTATCTTTTCTGGAATCACCGCATCTGACAAACTATCGTTATGGGTGTGTAAAATTCCCACAATGGCGCCATTCAAATCTAAGGCAAGAAGCTTCTCCTTCAACTCCTCTAGGCATAGATACTTCGTAAGCTCCTCCTGGTCTAAATGTTCCCCATTTAACCCCTGCTGTGTAGTAGTTACCAAATTCACCAATATATCCTTACTGCACACCACCTGACGAATCACCAAATGACGCAGTACGCCTACATGCTGCATTTTCTTGTAAAATGGAATCTGCTTCTCCTCATAAAACTGCAACACCGTCTTCAAAATCTGGTTATAATCCGTATCTACAATCTTGCAGCTATCCACTGTCACAATATCGTGAAAGCTTCCCTTTTTATGCATACCTAGCGCTAACGGACCATCCTTGTACTCATCACCAAAGGAAAACTCCATCTTGTTGCGATAAGCCTCCTGTACCGGACTACCCTTAATACCGTCCCAAATGTACGAATCCTTTGACTCAATTACTGCATCCAACAAAGCCTTTACTTGTTCTTCCTTAATCTTTAACTGATTCTCATAACTCAATGTCTGATAAGCACATCCACCACAGGCACCAAAATGAGGACATGCTGGCTCTCTATCTTCAAAAGGTGCTCGTTCTAGCACCTCTAGCAATCGACCTTCACCACTTCCCTTACGAAGCTTCTTCACTGAAAAGCGTACCTTTTGTCCTTTCATGGCACCCTTTACACAAATCTGTCTATCTTCAATATTTACATACCCTTTATTAGGAAAAGTGTAGCGTTCCACTACACCTTCATAAACCTGTCCTTTTTTCATGTTAACATTCCTTTTTATTCATCAAAATTTATCGTCTTACTCAACTATCATCTTTACTATTTAAAAAAATCATTATAGAACATTTCCAATGACGACTTCATAACGCCTCTAGAATAATGGAACTCTCCTTCCCGGTCCACCTCAATCAGCATATAGGTACATTTTCTGCCGTCCTGTCTTGGATAGGAAATACTTCCTGGATTTAAAATGGTAACCCTCTCACCAATCTCCAAATATGGTCTATGGGTGTGTCCAAACATCACAATATCATATCCATTATCCACCGCATATTCTCTTAATTTATCTACACCATATCCTACATAGAAACGATGTCCGTGGGTGATAAGCACTTTCTTACCTGCGATTTCAAATGAATCCTCGTGAGGTAAATCAATAAAGAAATCGTTATTCCCAAGTACCATATGTGTCTCACATTTTGCCAGCTCCTTGACATACTCCACATTCTTTTCAATGTCTCCCAAATGGATAAACATATCAATTTCGCCAACCTGTTCTAACACACGCTTTACGTCATCATTTTTACCATGAGAATCACTAATTACCAGTATTCGCATTGTTGCTGATTCCTTCCTATAACTCTTCCTTAATCATCTCTAATGCTTTGCCACGGTGACTAATCTTATTCTTCTCCTCTGGCGAAAGCTCTGCTGTGGTCTTTCCATACTCTGGCACAAAGAAAATCGGATCATATCCAAAACCATTCTCTCCGCGCTCCTCGTATCCGATGATACCCTCGATTGTTCCACGCTTCGTAACCACGCGTCCATCCGGAAATGCAGCCGCAATGGCACATACGAAACGCGCTGTTCTCTTCTCATCTGGCAAGCCTGCAAGATTATCAATAATGGTCTGGTTTTTTATAGAATAAGGGGTATCCACGCCAAGATATCTTGCTGAGTAAATACCAGGCATCTTATCCATCGCATCCACCTCAAGCCCTGAGTCATCTGCCAGCACCACACAGTTGGCAATCTTACTAATCTCTGTGGCTTTGATAATAGCATTTTCCTCAAAGGTCTTACCGTCCTCTACAATATCCACATCGATTCCTGCTTCCTTCATAGAGAGAATTTCGTAATCTAAATCTCCTAAAATCATGCGGATTTCTTTCATTTTTCCTTCGTTACCTGTGGCAAATATTAATTTCTTCATATCATTTCATCCTCTTCTCTTTTACTATCTTTTCTCGGTGGCTTCGGTCCCATATACTGATAGAAATAAGACTTAATCATTCCATTATATATCTTACGATTCTTCGTCGCTTTTCTTCCCAAATATTTCTCCGCATCCTCATAGGATGTGATAATGAATTTGGACCAAGTATCCAACTTATCAAAGGTCTGTCCAATCTCCTTATAAAGCTTTGGCAAATCGGATTTCTCCTCCAAACGCTCTCCATATGGTGGATTGGTGATAATAAAACCATATTTCTTCGGACTAGACAATTCCCGCATATCGCGCTGTTGGAAATGAATATGCTCCTCCACACCCGCTTCTCTGGCGTTCTGCATTGCACATTTCACAATTCCAGGGTCCAAATCGTAGCCCTGAATATTCATCTTAATATCTCGAATAATCAAATCCTCTGCTTCCGTCACCGCATCATACCACACCTTCTTCGGCGCAATATTTTTCCAGTTTTCCGCAGTGAACTCTCGGTTCATTCCTGGCGCAATATTCGCTCCAATCATAGCCGCCTCAATTGGAAATGTTCCACTACCACAAAACGGATCAATCAAAATTCGATCCTTGTTCCAAGGGGTCAGCATAATCAAAGCAGCAGCTAAGGTTTCCGAAATCGGAGCTTTACCAACCAATTGACGATAACCTCTCTTATGCAAAGAAGTTCCTGAACTATCGATTGCGATTGTCACTACATCCTTCAAAATAAACACTCGAAGTGGATACTCTGCACCATTTTCTTCAAACCAGCTAACATTGTATTTGGCCTTTAACTTATCTACAATGGCTTTCTTCACAATGGATTGAATGTCTGAGCTAGAAAACAGCTTTGACTTATTGGTTGTGGCCTTCGTCACCCAAAATTTTGCATCCTTCGGAAGAAACTCCTCCCACGGCAACGCCTTGGTTCCCTCAAACAATTCATCAAAGGTTGTAGCCTTAAATGAGCCCACCTTCAACATAATTCGTTCTGCTGTACGTATAAAGATATTGGCTTTCGCAAGAGCCGACGCATCACCCTTAAAGGTGATACGCCCATCCTCTACTGTCACAATCTCAAATCCTAAATCTGTAATCTCTCTCTTAAGCACTGCCTCCAAGCCAAAATGACATGGTGCAATGAATTCTAACTGCTGCATGTATTCTCTCCATTCTATAACGTCTCTTATTTCAATAACACATTTTACAAAACAATGTTTGTCATTGAATATCTATCACTCTTACTTCTTGATAGTTGCCTTCTTTGGAAGACCCTTCTTCTTCAAAAACTTCTTGTACGCCTTAAGCTTCTTCTTTGGCACCTTCACCTTTGCCTTTTGGTAAACACCAGAAAATGCTTTGTTACCTACTGTAGAAGATTTCAATTTTGTAGTCTTGATTGTAATCTTCTTAAGCTTCTTACATTTATAAAATACCTTAGACCCTATCTTCTTCACTGAAGCTGGGATAGTAATACTCTTTAAGCTTCTACAATTTGCAAACGCGCCAGACTCAATTACTGTTAGCTTTGATGGCAATGTAACCTTTGAAAGCTTCGTACATCCTGAGAATGCATTTTTACCAACCTTAGTAACATTCTTTCCTATCTTTACCGTCTTTAACTGCTTACAGTTTGCAAATGCATTTGCACTAATCGTAGTAACCTTATAGGTCTCCGATCCAATCCGAATCGTACTTGGAACAGATACAGTTGCTACTGACTTAACCTGCGGGCCAGCATAGGTTACTGTATTCTTTCCTGCCGAGCTACTACTAATAGAATAATTTGCACCACCAACAGCAACAGTGGCACCCTTCTTTGCTACTAATTTTTCAATGCTTTCACTTTCTACTACTGCATGACATACACTACACTCTTTGTGGCGACTACCACTTTCCTCATAGGTTGGCTCTTTATCTACAATCCACTCTCCTGCAACATGTCCCGCTGCCTGAATTACTGTCATATCTGTCTTACTATCACAAGCCTTGCAATGCTTTGATTTGCTTCCGTTTGTTGTACAGGTTGCTTCTTTATCCACAGTAAATTCCGCGTCATACTCGTGAGCCACCATCTTGACCGGCTCCACTTTGTTTCCCGCACAACCTTCACAAGTAAATGTCCTCTCACCTTCCACTGTACAGGTTGGCGTCTTTGTTACTACACCTTCATCATAGCTATGTGGCTTCAATGGTTCTGGCCCTGTCTTTGTGTCCAAACATCGCACACAAGTAAATGTACGAACACCCTCCTTTGTACAGCTAGAAGGTATTGTCACTTCTCCTTCATTGAAGCTATGATTATCATTTTTTGCAATAACAGTTTCCTCTATTGACTCACTACATAATTCATACCAAACACAATGACGAGACTCGCTTCCTTCTTCCACACAGGTTGCTTCCACATCCACTGTAAAGTCCTCTTCATAATTGTGGGAAACTATATCTACTGCCTCTGTTCTTGTCCCATCACAGATTGCACAAGTAAATGTTTTCACACCCTCTGTAGAACAAGTCGGTTCTGTAGTCACTACGCCTTCATCATAATCATGATCATCTGTTTTCTCAATCGCTGTGACCTGACTGCCCAAACCACATTCTGCATACCATATACAATGATATGACTTACTTCCCTCTTCCTTACAGCTTGGGATCTTGTCTACCGTATAAGTAGTTTCATATTCATGAGGAACTGTTGGTTCATCTACCACCTTCGTTCCCTCGCATATCTCACAGGTTAATGTACGGTCTCCCACAGTAGTACAGGTTGGCGCCTTTGTCACCACGCCTTCGTCATAGCTATGGTCATCTGTTTTCTCTATTACTGTTGCACCAGTCAACTCGCCACACTCTGCATACCATTTACAATGATAAGACTGACTTCCTTCTTCCTTACA
>JAGAQX010000010.1 GCA_017622535.1 Lachnospiraceae bacterium
GCTTTGCAAGCTCTATGGCATCCCGTCCATTTGCTGCACAGCCAAGCACATCAAACTCATCATCCACATCTAAGATAATTCACATTCCATCTCTTACAAAATCACTGTCATCTGCAATGATTACTTTGATCTTCTCCATACGTTACACCTCTAACTTTCTACCTTCCCTTATATAATTGCAAAACTATCAATAAACTATATTGATCTATGCACTTATCTTTCATATTCCTACAACGGCAACAACATGTTAATGGTAAATCCAGCCTCTGATTCAAAATCAAGAATCCCATTCACCTCTCGGACTCTGCGGCGCATACCCGAAATTCCCATTCCATCCACAATATCTGTACATCCAACACCATTGTCTGATATGCTACAACGAATCATCTGATTTAACACATGCACCTTCATTACAATTTTGGTACACTTCGCATATTTCAAAGAGTTGGAAACTGCCTCATAAGCATTATCTAAAATGATTTCTAAATACTTATCTGGAACCTCAGACAATTCTCCTTCCGTTATTAACTCTGCCTCTACGCCCTTTTGCTTACAATCCTCACAAAGCTTTTCTAATTGTAGCATAGCAAGCTTATATTTCTTTGGACGCTCTTTTCTTAGAATTGCCCGGATCTCATCCATACCACCACGCAACTGATCAATCACTGCCTGTATCATTTTCTTCGACTTCTCTGGTTCTTTCTCCATCAACACCTTTACTGCTTCAAGCTGATATACAGAACCGTTAATGTTATGCCCTAGCTTATCGTGTAACGTCTGGGAAAGCTGTTCTCTCTCTTCTAATAACTGGTTTTCCGCCTGCAACAGATTCTTTCGAATCTCCTCCTGCATTTGGTGTTCACGCAAATACATATCCCGCTTCAAATGTTGTTCTACAATGTTATCCTCTTTGGTCTGCTGACGATAGGACTCCACCACAAAATCATGTTGGATATAAATGATAGCCATTAGCAAACCAACAATTATCTGTATATACACATATTCCTCATTCGGAACACAAGCAAGTAATATTGGTGCAAAATACCACATTAATTGTGGTCGAATTACAGTCAACATCTCATAGCACAGGAAAATGCCTAATAGCAAAAAAGCTTTCCCTAAATAAACAACCATTACAATCATCACAACGATAGCCGCAAGAAAAAAGAATATTCTGTATTTTTTAGGTACCAATTCCTTTCCAGCCATAATTCCAATAAATAACGCAAGAAGCAGGAGCACCCCTACAGATGCCCCTGTCAACACAGACTGTGATAAAACGATATATATTTCTAATGCTAATAGCAATCCAATCCGAACTGCCAAAAAATAGTGATTCCTAAGCTGTTCTCCCATAGCCTGTTTCCTTTCTTCTATATCTCTCCGTAACGATACAGTACTTTATAGTTACGTAACTCAACTCCATGAACAGTAGCTACGCTGATGGGCTTCTTGCACCTTACACCTCTTGACGCTTCATTTTTAATCCGACACTACCCACACTGATAACAACAATCAAATATGCTACTGTAACACATAATAACATAGAATAGGCTGTGTTGTCCCCTATCAATAATAATTCTGATATATCCATAAACCATCTTTGTGGCATAAGGTAAGAAAGGGTCTTTAACGCCGCTGTCGTGTCATCTAATGGGAAGTATAGACCAGCAAGCAAAGCAGAAATACTCCAAATGGCAAAGACTGCATAGTTCGAACTCATTACATCTCCAATTAATACACCCAATACAAGACTGACTGTATTGAATATTAAACCTAATAAAAAGATCACTAAGAGTAAGCTTAAAATGCTCATTCCAACATCAAGTCCCTGAACCAGTGACAAACATACTGCTAACACCATGGTCTGTAAAATACAGATTGCAAGAGATACCACAAACTTTGATAAGAAATAATCTCTACTACTTGTCTTTGATAGCATCACGCGTGTAAAAACCTTATTATTCTGCTCTTCAATAACGGTATGGGCTACAAAGACTCCACAGAACAAAAATCCCAAGGTAATAAATGCAAAAGCGTATCCAATCTGGCTTCTCTGATTCATTTGTCGTTCTGTTAGATGAATACTATCTTTTCCCGCCAGACTCACAATTCTTTTCTCTGGCATTTCTTCTGTAATAGAATCCAGTATTTCAAGAATAGCATCTACATCCTCACCAACCAACAGTTTTGCATTGGCAATCTTGTTTAACAAATCCTTTAATTCTGCTTCAAACAGCTCTTGTCGCTCGTCTTCCGACACAATATATAACTGTAATGCCTGTTCATAATCCTCCTCTAAAACAGAATGCTCAAAATCCTCTTTTATGTAAAACAAGATTCCAGCCCGGTCGTTAAATGCATCTCCTTTTGCTTGTTCCAAAACCTCTTTTTCTGTCATGTTGCTTACATCACATCGACATACAGAAAACATACCGTTTGCAGCCATGGTTTCTAGAACATATTCTGACAAGTCCGATTTCGAAGCATCATACACCTTAACTATAAAGGCAGATGTATCACCTAAATAAACCGCGTTTCTTGTAGCATCCTCTAATTCAACAATTGCTGGAATGCTTTCATCTCCCTGCTTTCCCAAATTTTCTTGTTCCAATTGTATGCTTAGAATAAATGCAGATAACGCTGGTGTTACCAAAAGGAAAAATAAGAATCCTTTATTTCTAAGCAACACTCTCAAACTCATTTTAATTAACGAAATCATGCTCTCCCTCTCTTTCTAATACTACTTGCCAAGACTGCAATCACAGAACAAACCATTGTAACAACTAACGAATATATTACCGAACTTCCTACATAATCACTCTCACCCATACAAGATAATTCAACCAAGGCTCTATTTCCATGATAAATCGGTGACATCTGTTTCATAGCATCAGATAATCCAGAAAACATATAAGTTTCAAAGCTTCCACCAAAGAAGCCCATAAACCATACAATCGTAAACAACGCTATAATCGTAATAGCCAGATTATTTGAAATGTTATACAACATCATGCCAAAAGAAGATGCTGCTATTATCATTAAGAAAACAACCAATGCTGACAATAAGGGATTCCCCCAATGAATGTCATATAACAAAATCGTCGCAGCCGTAGCGATTCCCATACCTGCTGTTACCGTTAAAACCACTGGTACCAGCTTACCGATATATATCTGAAAACTAGACAAATTGGAAACCTGAAACTTGCGCTCAATTCCATATTTCTTCTCGTTACTCAATACTCCGGTGGCGCACATCATGCCACACCAGCAAAAGTACACAATATAAATGATTCCATAATAATCTGTCGAATCCACCGCCGGCATGAATTCCAATTCTTGCAAAGATAATGTTATGTCAATCTCTTGTTTTGTCTGACTCATCATCTGCAATGCGACATTTGTACTCTCACTCATAACTCGGCTTAGAAAATACTCCAATGTAATTCCTTCTACCTCATAATCTTCACTCTTATATATAACATACTCATCTTTTGTAAACTCCACAAAGCCTGCCAATTCATTGTTTGCAACAATATCCTCTGGTTTGCCTTGCGGATATTCATAAAAAGTAATTCCTGCATCCTCTCCTGCATCCTGAATCATTTCCACATAATCCTCAATAGGGCTATCTTGTTCCATCCGATAACCGACTGTAAAGTCATCTACACCTTCATAGGATTTCATTATCTCAGAAAATGCGCTGGCAAGCACTGCGATAACCAGAATCGGTCCCAGAATCATCGTGACAATGCTCCATGTGTTTCGAAACATGAGCTTAAAATTATTCTTTATCAAATATCGTATCATGTCTGTTCTCCTTCATTCTACTCGGTATAATCTCTCAGCTTCTTGCCTGTCAAAGTAAGGAATACTTCCTCTAACGTGATATTCTCACTTCCATTGCTTACAAGCTTCTTTAACTCCTCACTGGTTCCACATGCAATAATCTTACCGTTGTCCATAATAGCAATTCGTGAGCAAATTGCTTCTACCTCTTCCATATAGTGGCTAGTATAAATGACCGTTGCACCTTTCTTATTCGATTCTTTAATCTTATCTAAAATAAAGTTTCTCGACTGTGGATCAATACCAACTGTCGGTTCATCAAAAATCAACAACTCCGGATTATGTCCGATTGCACAGGCAATATTCAATCTTCTCTTCATACCACCAGAAAAGTTCTTGGCAAACTCCTGTCTCTTTTCTAAAAGTCCCACATACTCTAGCGACTCATCCACAGCTATCTTTAGCTTATCGCCCTTCATTCCATATAAGGATGTGAACAGCTCTACATTTTCCCAAGCCTTAAGGCTACCATGAATTGCAAGCTCCTGCGGAATGTATCCAATTTTGTGAATGACTTCTTTCTTTTGTTTCCATGGATTCTTTCCAAGCAGTTCAATCTCACCTGCTGTCGGTCTGACAATAGAGCAAATCATATTCATTGTGGTACTTTTTCCTGCCCCATTCGGTCCTAAAAGTCCAAAAATCTCTCCTCTACGAATTTCAATATTCAAGTTGTCTACAACCGCCTTATTGTTATATTTTTTGGTTAGGTCTGTGGTTTTTAAAATGATATCTTCCATCCTGTTCTCCTTTTTTTAAATTATTTTTTATAATATTACAAACTTGCATTATGTAAACCTTTTATCATTTTATCAGTTGTTGTAATTCTTCAAAGTTTCCTTCAAAAAAGCTTAGTTTTGAACAATTGCAAGTTATTTCTTACTACACTGCTATCTTATCAAGTCAAGCAAATGTGTGGTAGTGAAAAAAGAAATATTTTGAATATGACTTTAGTCATGTTTTTTATCACCCATCTATTCCATAAAAAAAAGCAAGTAACTTCATTCGAA
>JAGAQX010000113.1 GCA_017622535.1 Lachnospiraceae bacterium
ATATGAGCTATGTATTGCCATTGGTTATTGTGGTGGTATATTTGAAGGGATATTATGATACTTTTGCAAAGATGGGAACCACAGCATTGATTGGTTGGATGACATTTGCTGTTGTGTTGTTGGTATTTATTTTCTTTGTAGCATTTTATCAGAAGAAGGATAAGATCGTAGCAAAGAATTAATGGAAATGTAATAGGAGGATTCGTGTTGGTATCTTCTGGTGTGTGAATATATCAGGATTCTTGCAAATATAATAACGATATGGGTGAATGGAGCGGAATATGAATATGATAGATATGCATTGTGATACCATATATGAGATTCTTGAGGCAAAGAAACGTGGAGAAATCATAAGCTTGCGTGATGGTAGGCTTATGGTGAATTTGAATAAAATGAAACAAGGTGGTTATGGCGTACAGAACTTTGCACTGTTTGTGAAGCAGGACGAGAGAAGTAGCGCCTTTGAGACTGTAAAGGAGTTAATTGCTACATTTCAGGAGGAAATGAGAGCGAATAGTGACTTGATTTCTCAGGTAACCACCGCAGATGAGATATTGGAAAATCAGCGGGCAGGAAAACTGTCCGCTTTTCTTACAATTGAGGGTGGAGAAGCGCTAGAAGGAAGTGTTGATAAGCTTCGTTATCTGTATGAGCAAGGTGTTCGAATGATGACACTTACTTGGAACTATCCAAATGAAATTGGATTTCCGAATTTCAAACAGGGGTTAGATTTCTATACACCGAATCTGGAGGATGGATTGACAGAAACCGGAATTAATGTGGTGCAGGAAATGGAGAAACTAGGAATGATCATAGATGTGTCACATTTATCGGATGCAGGGTTTTATGATGTGTTGAAATACACAAAAAAACCATTTGTGGCAAGTCATTCCAATGCAAGAGCAGTAAGTCCATGGGTGCGGAATCTGTCGGATGATATGATTGTGAAATTAGCGAAACGGGGAGGAGTGATTGGTATTAACTTCTGCGCAGATTTTTTGAAAGGTCAAAGAAAAAGTGAGATTATAGAAACTATAGGTCTTATGGCATCAAAGGATTCCAGTGCCGGATTTTATGATATATTGTGTCACACACGTCATATGGCGAATATCGGTGGTGTGGAGTGTATTGGTATTGGAAGTGATTTTGACGGAATTCCTGGCTATGAAGGAATGCCTACGCCGGATACGATGCCTCAACTAGCGGAGTACCTATGTAAGAATGGATTTCATGAGAGTGAAGTGGATTTGATTATGCATGGAAATGTAATGCGTTTGTATAGGGAAGTGTTAGGGTGAGAGGTAAAAAGGTAGATTTGAAATAAAGATTTTAGAATAAAATAACACCAGAGAAGGAGATAGTCCTTCTCTGGTGTTTAATATTGGTCTTAGACAAACTGAAATTTTACTTTGCTCCTACAATCTTAAAATTCTTCTACAAATTCCTCAAACTCAAACATATCCATGTCTTCTATGACAATCGTTTCAGAACCTGTCTCTGTCGGATACACTATTTCAAAAGTGTTCGTTTCAGCTATATAGTTTTCTTCAATATATGAAGCACCCATATTCGTAATACCGGGAAACATCGAGCTATCCCATAAGTCATATGAAAGACGTCCTATTTCTATAACTCCATCATTATTGCGATAAATATAAACACGCCTTGCACCCGTGCCATATATGCAATTACATATCAGTTCACTTATTCCGTCTTCATCCAAATCTCTGCTATATACTTCCGGTCCCGGCACAGCATAACCAAATACCTGCGCAATGCACTTCTCTACACCGTCTACTTCTGCATAATATTTTTGAATAATAAACCCAGGCGAGTTTTGGTCTACCGTAACATGATAGTCACTATAACCTAAAATATCAGTAAAACCATGTTCACCAATAGAACTACTTTCAGAATCCTCTTCATTTACACCTAACACAGTTTGCAATATTTCATAAATACATTCTTTGTCATTAGAATAGGTTTTTAACTCATAGCAAACATTTTGGTATTCAAAGACCGCATAATATGTTAACTCAAACTCCGGCGTAGTTTCACCCTGATAAATCTGTATGGTAGTATCTCCATATTGAATTGTATCAATCGCCTTTTCACCACTGGTTATAAAAGTTTCTCCATTGAAAGCACAATTTAGTGTCATGTCGTAATCTTCATAACTAGCTGAAACAGACAATGTTTTCCACTCGTCACTGCTCAGTGGCAAATCATTTCCGGTATAGCACAACAGAATATTCGTATCACTTGCACCTTCATAAGATATCTTTTCAACTAGAAGTTCTCCTTCATAAGCAGCCAAGACCTCGTCCATATTGATGGTATAATATTTCTCTTCACCGTTTTTTTGCATAAAACGAGACATTCCCCACCCACCAATTAACAAAAGACATAAGCAAGCCGCTACAATAATCGGACTAAACATAAATTTATGAATTTTCACATTTTGAGGAGATGCTTCATCTATATATTTTTCATCTACATTATTGAAT
>JAGAQX010000114.1 GCA_017622535.1 Lachnospiraceae bacterium
GCCTTTTGCATGATGCGGGAGAGGCCTATATGTCGGATGTGCCAAGACCAATTAAGGTGGGAATGCCCCAATACAAAGAATGGGAAGAGGAAGTAATCCGCACAGTGTATGAGAAGTATTTAGGTTCCGATTTGACGGAAGAGGAAGAGCGGTTAGTGAAGCAGGTGGACGATGATATGCTTTACTTTGATATGAAGGTGTTGCTCGGTCACAAGATGGACCAGGAAGAACCAGAAATGATGAGTATCTTTTCCCAGGAGTATGTGCCATTTATTGAGGTGGAGGAGCAATATTTGGAGATATTTGAAAAGTTGGTGTCAAAGCAGTAAAATATTAGTAGTGAAAAAAGAAATGCAAACCATGTGATTTTTTGAGGGAAGGTGGCGAATGATGAAGTTCCGAATGAGAAAAATATACTTATGGCTGTTAATTGTGCTATGCTGCATAACTGTAGATGTGAAAACGTTCGCTGCGCAGCGGGAGGATATATGTGAAAAAGTAGTAGCTGTCACAGAACAAGTACATCAAGTTGGTGCTACCAAAGAATATAAGAATTCAGATGGTCTTACTTTAGAGGAATATCTGTTGCAGGAGATTGAAAAGCGCACGACAAAGATCGATTTGGAAGATTTTAATATTCCGGCATCGGATATTGGTGTGCTCTATCGTGTTATTAACTATGGGCATCCGGAATTATTCTATATAAGAAGTACTGTGGCATACAAGACCTCCAATCAGGCCGTATATATTATCATGGAGTATGCAGATTATACGCCAGAGGAGATAGCGGCCCTACATAAGAAGTTGGATGAGCCTTTAACACTATTGCCAGATGGTATGACCGATGTGGAGAAAATATTATTTATACATAATTATATTTGTGACAATGTAGTATATGCCACGGGTGATACTACATTGGCAAAATATCACTCAATAGAGGGAATTCTGACAGAAGGAAATGCGGTTTGCGAGGGATACGCCAAATTATTTAAATACTATATGTTAAAGTTGGGCATTCCGTGCAAATTAATTGGTGATGTACGTCATGTATGGAATGAGGTTCAGGTGGGTGGCAAATGGTATATGGTTGATGCCACGCATGATGACCCATCCACATTACGGCATGGTGAGTTGAGTTATGATCATTTTATGAAGAGCTATTCCATGATGAGTGACCAGGCAATCGATACCACCTTATATGATGGGTATGAGCCTTGTACTAGCACCAAATACAATAAGGCCTTTTGGAACAATACCAATACATCTATGGTGTATCGTGACGGGAAATGGTATTATATCAAGACCTCAGACAAGAACAATATGAACTTGTATTGCCATGATTATGGTAATGATTCCTTGAATTCACTTGGTCGTGTAATTGTTGAATTAGAAGAAAAATGGTATACATCTCCAGCAGCAACTTCCTTTTGGCCTGGAAGCTATGGGAAGGTTGGAACCTACAACAACAAACTGATTTACACAACGCCTATGGCAATTTATCAGTGCGATTTTGATGGAAACAACAAAAAATGTATTGAAATGGTGGATATATCAAAGGGTTTCATTTTTGGATTTAAGATAGTAGGTAATCAGGCAATTTACCAGCTGACAGATTCTCTGAATAAGAATAAGTTTACTGAGGTAAAGTTTTTGCTTACCAGAAGTACATCCCAGATTGTAAAGAAGAATACCACTGTGAAGGATGCAAAATCGGGAGCGACTTATGTCGTGACGAAAACGGGAAGTACCAGAACCGTAACCTATAAAGCGAATATGAGGTCCAATTACTATACGGTTACGATACCAAGTAAGGTTTACATTAATGGACAGAGCTATAAGGTGACAGCCGTAGGAAAACAAGCCTTTAAGAACAATAAATATGTGATGAAGGTAACGATACCCTCTAGTGTATCATCCATCGGTTATGAAGCTTTTCGCGGCTGTCAGAATCTAACCAGTATTACAATACCTTCTAAGGTGAACACGATAGGAAAAAAGGCCTTTTATAAATGCAGCAAATTATCGAAGATTACTATAAAAACAAAGAAACTTACAAAAAAGCGAGTCGGTGGGAATGCCTTTAAGGGGATTAACAAGAGAGCAACTATTAAAGTCCCAAAGAGCAAATTAAGTTCTTACAGAAGGATCTTGAGAGCACGGGGAGCGGGAAAAACAGTTAGGATTAAAAGATAAATACGGTTATAAAGCCAGTCCGGTAGGGCTGGCTTTGTCTTTTTGGGTAGGATTTAGAGAGGAATTTCAGCGAAAAGCTTTTAGACAGTCGAAAAACGTAAATTTTTTAAAAAGAAAAATAACAATATATGGAAAATGAAATTTAAATAAGTACAACATCTATTGTTCGTAAAAAAAGGAAACGAAAAACATGAAAAATTTGGTTGACACTTGAATTTCAGGGTGGTAGAATACTAGAATGTGATTATTGTGGGTATCTGTCTGCAATAATCTAAGAAAACGTTGAAAAACGTTGAAAAATCAATGGTATTACGAACTGCAAGTTCGAATTCGCTTCGCTACTTCTCGCTTGGGCTGAGCGCCCTATAGAGAAATATAGCAATCGCTTTTTACAAGTAAACTTGCAAAAGCGATTCCGATATTCCTCTGCAGTTCTAAACATAATACAAAATATATTCAAGGGGTGAAAACGTCAATGGAAAAGAGCAGAATTAGTCCTGTCAAAGCGGGAAAAGGAATTCGAATGAGTTATTCCAGACAAAAGGAAGTACTTGAGATGCCTAACTTAATCGAAGTACAGAAAGACTCATACAAATGGTTCTTAGAAACAGGACTTAAAGAGGTGTTCGCAGACATTTCTCCAATCACAGATTACAGTGGTCAGTTAAGTTTGGAATTCGTAGATTTCCAGCTGTGCGAGGAGGATGTTAAGTACTCAATTGAGGAATGTAAGGAAAGAGATGCAACATATGCAGCTCCTTTGAAGGTTAATGTACGTCTTCATAATAAGGAAACAGATGAGATTAATCAGCATGATATTTTTATGGGAGATTTGCCTTTGATGACAGAGACAGGTACTTTTGTTATCAATGGTGCTGAGCGTGTAATTGTAAGTCAGTTAGTTCGTTCTCCTGGTATTTATTATGCAATTGGTCACGATAAGTTAGGTAAGACGTTATATTCATGTACTGTTATTCCAAACCGTGGTGCATGGTTAGAGTACGAAACAGATTCTAATGACGTATTTTATGTTCGTGTAGATAGAACTAGAAAGGTGCCAATTACCGTATTGATTCGTTCATTAGGTATTGGAACCAATGAAGAGATTCGTGAAATGTTTGGTGATGAACCAAAGATTATTGCGAGTATGGAAAAGGATCCATCTAACAGCTATGAAGATGGTTTGCTTGAATTATATAAGAAGATTCGTCCAGGTGAGCCTTTGGCAGTAGAGAGTGCTGAAAGCTTAATTAACGCGATGTTTTTTGACCCTAGACGTTATGACCTTGCTAAAGTAGGTCGTTACAAATTTAATAAGAAGCTTGCATTTAAGAATCGTATTGCAGGTCATGTGTTAGCAGAGGATGTTGTTAGTCCAGTAACAGGTGAGATTATTGCAAACGCAGGGGACAAGCTTACAAGAGAGAGCGCAACTGCAATCCAGAATGCAGCGGTACCATTTGTTATGATTCAGACAGAGACTCGTAACGTAAAGGTGCTTTCTAACATGATGGTTGACATCAAGGAATATGTTGACTTCGATGTAGAAGAGTTGGGCGTAACCGAAGATGTATTTTACCCTATTTTAGCACAGATGTTAGAGGAGTATACAGATGTTGAGGAATTAAAGCGTGCAATTAAGCGTGATATTCATGATTTGATTCCTAAGCATATTACAAAGGAAGATATCTTGGCATCTATCAGCTACAACATGCATTTAGAGTATGGTATCGGTAATGACGATGACATTGACCATTTAGGAAATCGTCGTATCAGAGCGGTAGGTGAGTTGCTTCAGAACCAGTATCGTATCGGTCTTTCAAGATTAGAGCGTGTAGTTCGTGAAAGAATGGCAACTCAGGATATTGAGACAATTTCACCACAGTCATTGATTAATATTAAGCCGGTTACGGCAGCAGTGAAGGAATTCTTCGGAAGTTCACAGTTGTCACAGTTTATGGATCAGAATAATCCACTTTCAGAGTTGACACATAAGAGACGTTTATCAGCACTTGGTCCTGGTGGTTTATCCCGTGACAGAGCCGGATTCGAGGTTCGAGACGTTCACTATACACACTATGGTAGAATGTGTCCGATTGAGACTCCTGAAGGTCCTAACATCGGTTTGATTAACTCTCTTGCTACTTATGCAAGAATCAATGAGTATGGATTTGTGGAAGCTCCATATCGTAAGCTTGATAAGAGTAATCCAGATAATCCAGTGGTAACAGATGAAGTTATTTATTTGACAGCAGACGAAGAAGATAACTATGTAGTAGCACAGGCGAATGAGGTTGTTAACGAAGACGGAACATTCGCAAATGCACACGTTGCAGGTCGTTATCGCGAAGAGACTGCTGAGTTTGATAAGAATAGAATTGACTTAATGGACGTATCTCCTAAGATGGTATTCTCTGTTGCTACATCCATGATTCCTTTCTTGGAAAATGACGATGCGAACCGTGCACTTATGGGTTCTAACATGCAGCGTCAGGCAGTACCTCTTCTTAAGACAGAGGCACCAGTTGTTGGTACAGGTATGGAATCAAAGGCTGCAGTAGACTCAGGTGTATGTATCGTTGCAAAGCGTGATGGTATTGTTGAGAAGTCTACCAGCAAGGAAATCGTTATTAAATGTGATGATGGTACAAAGGACACATATCATGTAATTAAGTTTGCTAGAAGTAACCAGGGTAACTGTATGAACCAGAGACCAATCGTTGTTAAGGGCGAAAAGGTTAAAGCTGGTGATGTAATTGCAGATGGTGCTTCTACATCAAATGGTGAGATTGCACTTGGTAAGAACCCATTGATCGGATTTATGACCTGGGAAGGTTATAACTACGAGGATGCGGTATTGTTAAGTGAAAGATTAGTACAAGAAGATGTATATACATCTGTTCATATTGAAGAATATGAGGCAGAGGCAAGAGATACAAAGCTTGGTTCAGAAGAAATTACAAGAGATTTGGCTGGACATGGTGCAGAGGTACTAAAGGATTTGGATGAGAATGGTATTATCCGTATTGGTGCTGAAGTACGTGCTGGTGATATCTTGGTAGGTAAGGTTACTCCTAAGGGAGAGACAGAGCTTACAGCAGAAGAGAGATTGCTCCGTGCAATTTTTGGTGAGAAGGCAAGAGAAGTTCGTGATACTTCTTTGCGCGTTCCTCATGGTGCATTTGGTGTCGTTATGGATACTAAGGTGTTCACAAGAGAAGCTGGAGATGAGTTGCCACCAGGAGTTAACAAATCCGTTCGTGTATATATTGCTCAGAAGAGAAAGATTTCTGTTGGTGATAAGATGGCTGGTCGTCATGGTAACAAGGGTGTTATTTCTCGTATCCTTCCAGTGGAGGATATGCCATTCTTACCAAATGGACGTCCATTGGATATCGTATTGAACCCACTTGGCGTACCTTCACGTATGAATATCGGACAGGTATTGGAAATCCACTTAGGTCTTGCTGCGCAGGCATTAGGATTTAAGATTTCTACACCTGTTTTTGATGGTGCAAATGAGGAAGACATCATGGAAACTCTTGAGATGGCGAATGATTACGTTAACGAAGAGTGGGATGTATTTGAGAAGAAGTGGAAATCCCAGGTAGCGGATGAGGTTATGGAATATCTTTACGAGAACCGTGACCACAGAGAAGAGTGGAAGGGAGTTCCAATTAATAGAACCGGTAAGGTAAGACTTCGTGATGGTAGAACAGGTGAGGAGTTCGATTCACCAGTTACAATCGGATTCATGCACTATTTGAAGCTTCATCACTTGGTTGATGATAAGATTCATGCTCGTTCAACTGGACCATACTCATTAGTAACTCAGCAGCCACTTGGTGGTAAGGCACAGTTTGGTGGTCAGCGTTTCGGTGAGATGGAGGTTTGGGCATTAGAGGCATATGGTGCTTCTTATACCTTGCAGGAGATCTTAACAGTGAAGTCCGATGACGTTGTAGGACGTGTGAAGACTTACGAGGCAATTATTAAGGGTGACAATATTCCTGAACCAGGAATTCCAGAGTCATTCAAGGTATTGTTGAAAGAGTTCCAGTCACTTGCGTTAGACGTTCGAGTTCTTCGAGAGGATAACACAGAAGTAGAAATCGGTGAAAGCGTTGACTATGGCAATGAGGATATCCGTAAC
>JAGAQX010000011.1 GCA_017622535.1 Lachnospiraceae bacterium
ACCGATGAATGGTCCTACGATGAATACCCAAACACATGCAATAGGTGCAGAATTTCTTCATAGAAATAAGTCTCCTTTGTGTATATTTTGGAAATATTGTATCATAAAAGAATGATAATATAAATAAAAAATGAACCACCCCCAAAGTTTTGAAAATATATAAGTGAAGGCAATGTGAAACACCTTGCATGACGTCAGTTGAGGAGAAAGAGCATGGATTCAATTTTTTTAGAGAAATGTATAACGGATTATGGTAAAGACGTCTATTCTTTTTGCTTATATATGACACGTAATAAGGAATCTGCAGAAGATTTGTATCAGCAGACATTTCTTGTGGCGTGGGAGAAAGGGGAGTTAGATGAAAATCGTAATCCCAAGTCGTATCTGATTTCAGTAGCAGTTAATCTGTGGAATAATCAAAAGAGAAAGTATCTGTGGAGAAAGAAAAAGGCCAATATCATTTACTTTCAAGATGAGGATTTGACACAGCTGATATCAGATACAGAGACAGTGGAAGAAACTATTGTGAAACAGGATGAGATGGAATTGGTGAGAAGCCTGGTGAATCAGCTTCCAGATAAAATGAGAATCGTCATTCTCATGTATTATATGGAGCAAATGTCGGTGGACGAGATTGCGAAGGCGTTACATATTCCAACAGGAACGGTGAAAAGCCGTATGCATCAGGCAAAGAGCCGGTTAAAAGAAGGGATGGTTCAATATGAAGGATAATATGGATGATTTATTGGAAAAGGCATTACAACCTAGTGCAGAGCCGAGTGCAGAATTAAATGCGTCGATTTTAGATAATGCAAAACAAAAGCGAAGAAAGAATATATGGTATAGTGTGCCAAAGGCTGCTGTAGCGGTATTAGTGTTTGCTTTGCTTTGTCCGATAGGGGTATATGCAACGAACCTATTTTTGAAACAAGTGATGGTAACAGATCATACCATGACGGTTGGAAATACAGAATATTATAATGAAAAAGATGTCTTGGATGCAATGTATTTCGACGAGGAAGTGATTGCGGAAAAGGTAAGCCATGAAGAAGGGAATGGTGATGTAAAATGGCTTACGAAGGATGTAGAGAAGTTTGATGAAACCTTGACATGTACTTCCTATCGATATGATGACTATAAGGCATTGCTGGCTGATTCGAAGATGCACAACTGGTTTAGTAAAGATTACGAATTAAGAGCAAATGCAATCTATACCAAAACTAAGGATGATACGACGGGGATGGAAGAAGATTCGATAGATGTTTGGTTTAATTACGGAGAAGGTCAATTTCGACTTTCTGTAACCAAGCATATAAAAGGGCATGCAAAAGATGCATTATATAGTTTGTGTCTTGATGATACTAGTAATGAGAGAATTTATAAGAATGCGGATGGTATAGAGTTTACTTTGGTAGATGAAGTACTGAAAGAGGGGGATGTAACAATTACCGAGACGTATGTTATGGTTGCATATGATGTGTATTATGGATATATAAATTTTGATGGATTAACCGAGGATGAAATGCATGAGGTGCTTGATAGTGTTAAGATTTCAGAAAAGTAAGGGATGCGGTCTTTGTGTTAATAAAATCGAGTAGGATTTACCTACTCGATTTTTTGATATAAAAAGGTATTATTACGTCTTGATTAGCATGAATGTGAGAAATTATTTTACAATCGGTAATTTAGATAAACTTTCTGCTATTTCTGCATCAGTTGGAATGTAATTTTCCATAACACCATTATGAAATTTTTCATAAGCCACCATGTCGAAATAACCCGTTCCAGTAAGTCCGAACACAATGGTTTTTTCTTCACCGGTTTCTTTACATTTCGATGCTTCGTCAATGGCTACTTTGATAGCATGCGAGCTTTCAGGAGCAGGGAGGATTCCTTCTACCCGTGCAAATTCTTCTGCAGCGGCGAAGACATCGGTCTGACTAACAGATACCGCCTCCATTAGACCATCATCATATAGTTGAGACAGTGTGGAGCTCATACCGTGATAGCGGAGACCACCAGCATGATTAGGGGCGGGAATATAGTCGCTACCTAGGGTGTACATTTTAGCCAAAGGGCAAACCATACCGGTGTCGCAGAAGTCGTAAGCGTATTTTCCTCGTGTAAAACTAGGACAAGAAGCGGGTTCTACAGCAATGATACGATAATCTCTTTCACCAAGAAGCTTTTCACGCATAAATGGTGCAATTAGACCACCAAGATTAGAACCACCACCAGCACAGCCAATAATGATGTCTGCTTCGATTCCGTACTTGTCTAGTGCAACTTTGGTTTCTAGACCAATAATGGATTGGTGTAATAATACCTGATTTAATACACTACCGAGAACGTAGCGGTATCCCTCGGAGGTTGTGGCCACTTCAACAGCTTCGGAAATGGCACAGCCAAGACTGCCGGTTGTGCCTGGGTGGGCAGCTAGAATTTTCTTTCCAATCGCTGTTTCGGTGGAAGGGGAAGGCGTTACAGAAGCTCCATATGTTCGCATTACCTCTCGACGGAATGGTTTTTGTTCATAGGAAACCTTTACCATGTAAACCTTACAATCTAAGTCGAAGTAAGAACAGGCCATAGAAAGAGCGGTTCCCCATTGACCGGCGCCGGTTTCTGTAGTCACTCCTTTTAGCCCCTGTTTTTTTGCGTAGTAGGCCTGTGCAATAGCAGAGTTTAATTTATGGCTTCCGCTGGTGTTGTTACCTTCAAACTTGTAGTAGATTTTTGCGGGAGTCTGTAGTTTCTTTTCCAAACAGTAGGCGCGAACAAGAGGTGCAGGGCGATACATTTTGTAAAAGTCCAGAATTTCCTGCGGAATGTCAAAGTAAGGAGTGGTGTCATTAAGTTCCTGTCTGATTAATTCTTCACAGAATACTGGTGCAAGCTCATCGGCGGTCATAGGTCTAAGGGTACTAGGGTTTAACAATGGTGCTGGTTTGGTTTTCATGTCAGCACGAAGGTTATACCATTTCTTTGGCATCTCATTTTCTTCTAAGTAGATTTTGTAAGGGATTTTTGTTTCTGACATAATTCTGTCTCCTTTCTTGTTGGGGATAGGAGAATGTCTATATCTCTTTGCAAGCATGCTTGCACGAGATGTAGCCGCTTGACAGGATTTTTGTCATAAAAAAAGTTGTACTTTCATCCTATCCCAGTCGATAGTTTTTGCTGGGACAGGATGAAAATACAACCTGCGGTGCCACCCGGCTTGACGTATCGTTACAATACGCCCACTCAACGCATACCATCATATGCTGACTTTTGTTTACGGAGAGTCTTGCTCCGTCGCACATACTCTGGAAAACTCCATTTCTGATTGCCCTCGAAAGTCCATTCGGTCCTATATTCTTCGCTGTAATCTCACCACCTACAGCTCTCTGTGGAAAAAGGGATATGACTTACTTACTCTTTCTCATCGGTTTTGTGTCATTATATTCTTGCGTTTTTTGTTTGTCAACA
>JAGAQX010000115.1 GCA_017622535.1 Lachnospiraceae bacterium
ATGTGGCTGACAAAGCAGGATTACGATGCTATTGGATCAGACCTCCAGAAAAAGTATGAGGAATTGCTGGTTTGTCATGGTGAAGTAATACAGGATAATCATTTAGGTGACAATTTTAAACAAAGAGAAAATGCTATGGTGCCTAATCAAGCAAATTTCAATCGGTTTTTAAGTGACCGACGAGGTGTGTTTGCAATTAATGATTTTTGTAATCAAATATTGGGTACCAAGCTGGATTTTGAAAAGAATTATGGAATAGATTATCTGGCTATTAGTGAAGAAAAGCTAGCAACCCTTACCAATGGAGCTGTTTTCTTTGATGGTTTAGGTGTGTTTTCGGGTGTTCGAGAGCGATTGCTGAAGTATTATCCAGATAAAATCTGGAGATTGCGTCTGGCGCAAAGCCTACATGAATTTGCACAGTATGGGCAGAGTAATTATTCTCGCATGATGGCTAGGAAGGATTATGTCACAGCAAATTTATGTGTTAGCAAAGCTGTAGAAAGTGCAATGGATTTAGTCTATTTGTTAAACAAGACTTACGCACCATATTACAAGTGGAAGAAAAAAGGTATTTCAAAATTATCTAAGCTGCAGGAAGTAATTCCGCTGCTAGAGGAAATTGTATGTTTGCCAATACAGAAGGATGCATGGGAACAGGGAACCTATAGCTCTGCGAACATCAATCAGAAGGATTTATGCATTTGTAAATTAGAGCAGATTGCCAAGATGATATTGGAAGAACTTCAGAAACAAGATTTGGTGGCGGGCAATGATACATTTTTAGAATGCTATTGTCAGCAAATTATAAAGGGGAAGTATATGGATATTATTGAAGAGATTGTTGAACTGGAATGGAACCAGTTTGATAAGGTGAAAAATGAAGGCGGAAGGGCGGATTGTCAGGATGATTTTGCAACCTTTTCCATAATGAGAAAAAGTCAATACATGACATGGAATGAGGAGCTTCTTATAAGTTATCGCAATGATTTGATTGAGGCTAATCAGAAGGGTTGGAATCTCATCATGGAGAAATATGCAAGAATGATGAAGTCGACTGCGCCGGAACGATATGTGGAGTTGGAAAAAGATCTCCCGATACTTTCAGAAAAGAGAATTGCAATCCAGGAAGAGATTGTGAAAATTCAAGTCACCTGGATGGAGGAATTTGCAAGTAAGTATCCAAAGATGGCAGATAATGCAAGAAGTATTCATACTTCAGAGGATAATGCATATAACACTTCTTATGAGACATATCTTCGTGGAGAGTTAGGAACCTATTCAGAAACTACTTTTGTATTGTATGGAAGGTTTATAACAGAACTAATGCAACAAGGTAAAAATCTAGCTTATGAAACTATGACAAACACTGCAAAGCTATATGGTTATGAATCGGTAGAAGATGCGGAAAAGCGTATGTGGTAATCTATAAAAAGCCCTCATGTCTTAGGGAGGAGGGACATATTGGCGATATGTCTCAATTTGACATGAGGGCATTTTTAGCTATATTTTAAATTATAATCTCGTTGTTTTTTTAGTTCTTCTTTTTTCTGTGCTTCCTTTTCTTGTTTTCTAGAAGACCCCATTCCTAAATGTTCAGGGATAATGTTTTGTTCTAGCACGGTAACTCGGTCATTTTGCATTTGTTCAATGACAGATTGTTCAAGTTCAAACATTTCAGCCAGTTCTTCATTCGTTACTGCTGGTTTAAACTTACGGCGATGAAGTTTTCCATATTTTTGTTTGTTATAGTTTTTCCAGAAAATTAGAAAAATTACAATAATTAAAAATGCGATGAAAAGTATATAAAAATACCATTGCACAGTTGTAATCATTTCTTTGGTGAAGAATAGGAACTCCGGTAGATACCAATTGTAATGAATAGCAAAAGAACCATATATTAAATAAATGATATAGCTTGCTAGTAAACACCAGGCAAGGATTGTAAATATCCATTCTATGATTTTCTTCCATCCTTTTTGTCGGTTGTAGATTAGATGTTTCTCAAAATTGTAATCTACTTCTTGTTGTAATGGATTGGTAAAGTCATCGGATAATTCTCGTATTTCTGTTTTTCTCATCTATTATAACCCCCTATCTGGACTGTCCCAGGTTGCAAGTTTTTTGTTGCGCTTAAATAGGGATGGTAACTGACTGATTACCAGTAATGCATTCACATACCAGTAGCAAAATGGATACCAAATTGCAACGGATGCATTTTTCAAAAGGTTCTTATCATACCGACTGTCCAAAAGCATAGCAACCGCAAATTGGATAATGCATACCGTTGATAGGAACAAGCTTTTCCAAATATATGGAAGAGCATACCAGGTTCCTGTAGTATATAATCCGATTAGTAAAATAATAAGCATTAACAACCAGCAAAGCGCCCAAGTAATGGATATAATTTGCTCAAAGTATACAACAAAGAGACGTCTGGTTTCCCAACTGCGGAAAATGTCATGGTGTCTCCGGATGATTTCCATACCACCCTTGGTCCATCGTTTTCTTTGTGCCCATAAGCCCTTAATACTTTCAGGAACCAACATCATGCAGAGGGCGCGGGGCTCATAGCGAACATCCCAGAAATTTTTTTCTAATTTCCAAGTCACACCGATATCTTCAGTAATCATGTCACGGTCCCATAGCTTACATTCTAATAAAGCACGTTTACGGAATGCTACTACAACTCCAGAAACAGTCATAACTTTTCCCCAGATTCGCTGTGTTCTTTTGATTAGACTAATGATACTTGCATATTCACAAAGCTGTAATTTTGCCAAAAGAGAGCTTCGATTTCGCACACGGGGATTGCCGGTGACAGCTCCTACTCGTTCTCCGTTATATGGATTTGTGAAGTGTGGAACAATGTAATTCAAAGCATCTGGCATAAGATAAGCATCAGAGTCAACACCCATTAGGATTTCACCTTTGGAAGCAAGTAAACCCAGATATAGCGCATTTGCTTTTCCGTTGTTTTCTTTTAAGTCAATAAAACGGACTTTGTCGTACTTGCTTAATAGCCCCATGACCACTTCTGAGGTGTTATCGCTACTTCCATCATTTATAACGATGATTTCATAATTTGGATATTGAATTTTTGATAATTCTTTTAGTGTTTTCTCGATGGTATCTGCTTCGTTAAAGCATGGAACCAGAATGGATACCAATGGTGTTTCATAGAGAGGTAATGCTCCTTTTCTTTCATTACAAAGGTAAAAGATTACCGCTCCGACCATCCAGGTTACAGCCATAATGGCTGGATACCAGAAAACAAATTCTTCAATTAATCGTAACATTGAACTTCCCTGTTCTTTCTTGTCTTTTGTATTTTTGCGTTTTTACAAATATGACAAATGCCCTCTTGGCTTTACTATTGTAAAGTGATAAAACAAAAATCACGTATAGTATATCGACACGTGTCTATTATTCTTTAGAGCAAAAATAAAAAAAGTGAATTTTTATTCACACAATAAGATTAACATGTTAATTATAGTATGTTTTTAAAAGAAAAGCGCTGGCAATATGTGTTAATACAACATGCCCGCGCCAGAATTTGAATAGGTTGGTTTATAGAAATTCTCTTAAATCATCTCTTAGTTTTTCCTCAATGGTAATCAAACGCTTACAGATGTTTCGTGATTTCTCATTGGCATCTGGATATTGATTTAAATATTTATAAAGAGATTTTGCACCCATATCGCATCCGTCTGTAATTAAATCAGCAATGGTTTGGTCGGATGCGTCCATAGTAAGCTTCATATTTGTTTTTAACCAAGACATGCTTTTTGCCATAATGTTAGGTTCCTTTTCTTCAGTACAATAGTCATTTAGTAAGTCTTGGATTTCGTTGCCTAATTTTTCGTGATGTTCGCGACTTTCAGTCAGGACATCTCGCAAAGGTGTTTTTTGTACCATTTCTAATACTTCATCAATGGACGATGTTCCCATTTTTGTTCCTGCATCGCATTCTCTTAGTAAGTGTACAGTATCTTGATATTCCATAGTATACCTCCTTGATATGTTCACAGATAAAGTCATGTAGTAAATGTTATCTGTTTCGGAATAGTATGTCCCCGAATAGAAAAATAATGTAAAATAAAACATAAATTAATTGTAGATGTCATAGTTTATAAAAATGGAAAAAATAGGGGAAGAAACATGAAAATTAACAAACCCTTATTAATACTATGTATCGCAATTCCACTACTGGTGGGGGTTGTATCGGCGCTGTTGTCTGGTGGTGGAATGGAAGTGTTTGCTTCCGTGAATAAACCACCCCTAGCACCACCTGCTTGGTTATTTCCAGTGGCTTGGACGATTTTGTATACGTTAATGGGTATTTCAACTTATCTAATACTAACCTCGGAGGCAAGTGCAGAAGCTATACAGGAAGCGATGAACATTTATACTCTTCAGCTGCTGGTTAATTTTCTGTGGCCAACATTCTTCTTTAATTTTAAATGGTACCTATTTGCTTTTTTCTGGCTAGTGCTGTTATGGTTGCTAGTATTACTTATGTTTTGGAAGTTTAAGGATATTTCGAAGCTCGCTGCCCTTTTGAACATTCCATATTTGTTATGGTTAACTTTTGCAGGATATCTGAACTTCTCAATCTGGCTGCTGAATCGAAGCGTTTTATAAATGAAGAAGGTCTTTTAAGTTAAGATATAATGAAGACTATAATTCAGAATAAGTGAAAATAGAGTGGTAACAAGTAGGGGTAAATGATACAATAGATACAGTTTGAAAATACGATATGCAGGAGGATAATTATGAAGAAGGCAAATTACAAAGCACTGTTACCAATTGGAGTATTTTTGGTGCTTTACCTAGGGCTAGGAATTTTATTTGAGTATGTATTGAAGATACCAATGGGATTTTATAACATTCCAATTGTGGTTGTCTTTTTGATTGCACTTATGGTAGCTTGCATACAGAATCCGAAGTTAAACTTTGATGCAAAGCTAGAGATTATGGCAAAGGGTGTTGGTGACAAGAATATTATCACCATGGTATTGATTTTTATGGCAGCGGGAGTGTTTGTCGGTGTTGTAGGAAGAAGTAGTGCTGAGAGTGTTGCATATTTCTTGTTATCTATTATACCGTCACAGTTTGCTGTGTTAGTACTGTTTGTGGTAAGTGCCTTTGTATCTTTAGCAATGGGAACTTCCGTTGGTACCATTACCTTAATTGTGCCGATTGCGGTAGCAGTGGCAAATGGTTCTGGTTTTGGTGTACCGCTATGCATCGGTTCTGTGGTTGGTGGCGCTATGTTTGGTGATAATCTTTCATTTATTTCTGATACAACTATTGCAGCATGTAATGGACAAGGTTGTGCTATGAAGGATAAGTTCCGAGAGAATTTTGGTATCGCTTTGCCAGCGGCGATTTTAACTGCGGTTATAATTACGATTATGTCTCTGGGGGCTGATGTAGGTGAACCTATTGTGCAGAATTATAATTTAATTCAGATTATTCCATATATTTTGGTATTAGTTGGTGGCATTGCCGGAATTAATGTATTTGTTGTATTGCTTATTGGAATTATAAGTGGGGCAGTTATTATGTTAGCTACTGGTGCTACAGCTCCAACGGATTTATTGGCTAATATGGGTAGTGGTGTGTCAGGCATGTTTGAGACGTCTATGGTTGCAATTCTTGTATCTGCAATCTGTGCATTAATTAATGAATATGGTGGATTTGCAGCAGTATTGCAGTTGATTAAGAAGGTATTCAAGGGACGTAAGGGCGGAATGCTTGGTATGGGACTTTTGGTCGGTGCTATGGATATAGCAACGGCGAATAATACGGTTGCCATTGTTATGGCAAACCCAATTGCAAAAGAAATGGCAGATAACTATGGGATTTCTCCACGAAAAGCAGCCTCTATACTAGATACATTTTCATGTATCTTCCAAGGAGTGATTCCATATGGTGCGCAGATGTTAGTAGCAATATCGGCTGCCAACGAATTAGGTGCAGGTGTATCGGCATTTCAAATTATGCCGAACTTGTTCTATCCATATATGTTGTTGTTGAGTTCCTTGGTGTTTGTGTTCCTTGTACCAGAGAAGGCTAAGTAGGATACAGAGAAAACTTTGAATTTGCAGGAGAGAAAAGGGAGCGTGTTATTAATGAAAAAAATACATAAACTAGATTTGATATTACTGGTTGGAATTGCGCTTATAGCAATTGTAAGTGCGCTTATCGATATTTTTTATGTCGTTGTTTTTCCGGTGTGTTCTTGTGTAAGTGTATTTTATGTTTCTTATCCTTTGTGGATTATATTGTTCATATATTCTTCAATTAAATATAAAGATAAAGAAGAACAAGAAAAGCCTCAATATGTTAAGTGGTTTATGTTGTTTCTTTTACCATTTTTACATATTGCTTTTATAATAGTCGGCTTTATTATTGGTAATGGGTTGAAAAATTTGTTGCAGCTATAATTTTATATAATATGGGTGGATTCATAGACTGATGAAGTTTTCAGTCTTACTATTATCAGCTTTTTACATAGATATATAGAAAACCTCACAAGCGTATGCCTGTGAGGTTTTGTTAGTTTGATTAATCCTCTAACAGTCTTCTATAAATTCAAAATCCTGTTCATATTGCACGCTTCGCGCGCAATTCGACTCATAATTTCACCCTTGCAAGCAAGTGAAATTATATCGTCATTATAGCATGAAATTTAGTGATTTGTATGTACAAATCGTGTATTTCTTTTGAAATGACAGAAAATTCTAAGATTTTACACAAAATGAGAAAATAGAATTGACAAGTAATTGGTAAAAGTATATAATGAAGCTAGTTTGAAACCGGTTTCAAAGAACGAAATAAACAAATCGGTTGTTGTATTTGAATAAATTATTTCATGATAATAGGAAATGAGGTGTTTTTATGGCTAGTATTCGTGAGGTGGCAAAGCTTGCAGGGGTGTCGCCAGCAACAGTTTCCAGAGTGATGAATGGTACAGCTAAGGTAGATGATGAGAAACGAGAGCGTGTCCTTCAGGCTATTTCAGATACTGGATTTGTTCCAAATGCAGTAGCCAGATCGTTATTTAAGAAGTCTGCAAGAATTATTGGTTTGATTATACCAAGTATAACAAATCCATTTTTTACACAGATGGCAAGTGCAATTGAGAAAGCTGCGGATGAACAAGGATATCGATTGATATTTTGTAATACCGGAACGGATTTAGAAAAAGAAAAGGCATCGCTTACTATGTTGGAATCCATGAACGCAGACGGAATTATATTGACAACTAGTCACGAGGAAATTGAGAGCTATGTTAATCAGTGCAAGGTTCCTGTGATTGTGACAGATCGTTTGTTTAAAGAAAATAAAGATTATAACCACGTACATTGTGATCATTACACAGGTGGTAGATTGGCGATGGAACATTTATTGGATTGTGGTTGTAAAAAGATCGTTTGTGTGAAAGGACCACAGCAAATTTCTAGCGCAAAAGCAAGATATGATGGTTACAGAGATGTCTGCGAAGAGAAGCAGGTACAGGAATATACAATAGACTGTGATTATGATTTTAATGAAGGGCTTGTTATGACAGAGCAATTATTAAACCAATATCCGGATGTAGATGGAATAATCGCATGTAATGATATGGTGGCACTTTCTATTTATAAAATACTTCGGAAGAATAATATCGAGGTGCCAGAGCAGATTCAGTTGATTGGCTTTGATGGAATTTATTTATCCAATCTATTAACACCTGAATTGACAACAATCGCACAACCAATTGAGGAGATTGGAAGGAAAGCGGCGGAGTTGATTATTCATAAAGAGGAAAATGATATGGGTGAGAAAGAATATATTTTCAAACCAGCATTAGTCGTACGACAAACTACCAAGAAGAAAGGAGAAGGAGAATGAAAAGACAAGGGATTTTGAACAGTGACATTTCAAGAGTGTTATCTTATATGGGACATACGGATCGTATATGCATTGGTGATTGTGGATTACCAATTCCAGATGAGGTGGAACGAATTGACTTGGCATTGAAATTTGGGGTTCCAACCTTTATGGATACACTGAAGGTTGTAGCAGAAGACATGAAGATTGAAAAAATTGTATTAGCAGAAGAGATTAAGACACAGAATCCGCAGGTGTTAAGTGAGGTAGAAGCACTTTTTGCAGGACAGGACATTGAAGTGGAATTTGTTTCTCACGTAGAACTTAAGGCACAAACCAATGAATGTAAGGCTGTAATTCGTACTGGCGAAACTACACCATATGCCAATATCATATTGCAGTCGGGTTGCATTTTTGCATAGGAGAAAGGGGGTAGTAACACTATGAAGATTGAGATGAAGGGTATCAACAAATCCTTCGGAACGAATCAGGTTTTGAAAAATGCCGGTTTCGTACTAGAGGATGGAGAAGTACACGCACTTATGGGTGAAAATGGTGCTGGAAAGTCCACGTTGATGAAAATCTTGACAGGTGTTTACACAAGAGATGACGGAACCGTTATTGTAGACGGGGAAGAGGTGGTTTACAAGTCGCCTCAGGAAGCAGAGAAGGCTGGTATCGTATTTATTTACCAGGAAATTAACAGTTTGTTTGACATGACAGTGGAAGAGAACTTGTTCATGGGCAAGGAAATTACTAAGGGCTTTGGAATTGTAGACAAGAAAGCCATGCGCGCAAAGGCACAGGAAGTTATGGATAAGATGGGTGTATCCATTCCGGTTGATGCAGTAATGGGTGAGCTTTCTGTAGGCCAACAGCAGATGGTAGAAATTTGTAAGGCACTTATGGTGGATGCAAAGGTTATTATCATGGACGAGCCTACAGCTGCTCTTACACAGAGCGAGACAGAAGGTTTGTTTGAGGTAATCGAATCACTTCGTAAGAAGGGTGTATCTATCGTATATATTTCCCACAGAATGGAAGAGATATTTGAACTGTGCGATAGAATTACAATTCTTAGAGATGGTACATATATTGATACAAAGTATATTAAAGATATCACCATGGATGACGTCGTACAGATGATGATTGGTCGTGAAATTGGTGAGCGTTTCCCTAAGAGAGATGTGAAGATTGGCGATGAAGTCTTAAGAGTGGAAGGTCTTACAAAGAACAAGGTATTTCATGATGTATGCTTTTCTGTTCGTGCCGGTGAAGTGTTAGGTGTATCGGGACTTATGGGTGCAGGTAGAACAGAGATTATGCAGTCTATTTTTGGTAACCTTTCGAGAGAGAGCGGTAAAATTTTTATTGATGGAGAAGAGGTTACAATCAAGAATCCTAGACAGGCAATTGCAGCAGGTATCGGATTTGTAACAGAGGACCGTAAAACAGAAGGTTTGTTGCTTGAGAAGAGTATTGCAGAGAATATCGAGATTGCAAATCTAAAGAAAGTCTCTAGTAAGGGTGTTCTGAATAAGAAAAAACAAGATGAAATTGTAAAACAGGGTATTGAAGAGTTTCGAGTGAAGTGTTTTGGTCCATGGCATGAATGCAATAACCTAAGTGGTGGTAATCAACAAAAAGTTGTACTTGCAAAATGGATTTATACAGACCCTAAGATTTTAATTTTGGACGAGCCAACACGAGGCGTAGATATCGGTGCAAAAAAGGAAATCTATGATGTAATTAATCAGTTAGCAGCAAAGGGTGTAGCAGTGATTATGGTTTCTTCGGAATTACCAGAGGTGCTTGGTATGAGTGACCGCATTATGGTAGTTCATGAGGGCACAGTAACAGGAATTATAGATGCTGCAGATGCAGATCAGGCTAAGGTAATGACATTGGCGACGGGAGGTAGTTTATAATGGAAAAGAACAAAAAGAGTATTGGCGCATTTATCGGTGAGTATGGCGCATTTCTTGCATTAGTATTATTGGTAATCGTGATTAGCTGTGTAAGCCCAGAGTTTAGAACAGCAAGTAACTTTTTAAATTTGTTACGTCAGGCATCCTTTAATGGACTTATTGCATTTGGTATGACCTGCGTAATTCTTTCGGATGGAATTGATTTATCTGTAGGTTCTACATTTGCACTTTCTGCAATTATTTGTGCAGAATTGATCATGGATGGTGTACCAGCAGGTTTGGCAATTCTCATTTCTTTGTTGGCAGGTACAGCACTTGGAGTAGTAAGTGGTGTTCTTGTAACAAAGGGACGTTTGCAGCCATTTATCGCAACATTGATTACTATGACAGCATATCGTGGTCTTGCACTTATCATTACCAATGGTAAGCCGATTTCAAGACTTGCAAGCAGCATTGAGAGTGAGTCAGGTTCCTTCTTGTTCAAGGTGCTTGGTAAAGGTAACTTGGTATTTGGACCAAATGAGATGTTCTCAATTCCAATTCCAGCGATCATTTTAGTAGTAGCTTTACTTATTTTCTATTTTGTACTACATCATACAACCTTTGGTCGTAGAATCTATGCAACAGGTAGCAATGCAAAGTGTGCAAACTTAGTAGGTGTTAATACAACAGGAGTGAAGATTTCGGTATATGCAATTTCAGGCTTCATGTCAGCCCTCGCTGGTTTGATTATGATTTCTCGTGTAGACTCTGCTCAGCCAACATTAGGTGAAGGTTATGAATTGGATGCAATCGCAGCTGTTGCATTAGGCGGAACAAGTATGAGCGGTGGACGTGGTAAAATCGTTGGAACACTTGCAGGTGTATTGATTATCGCAGTACTTAACAATG
This sequence comes from Lachnospiraceae bacterium, assembly GCA_017622535.1. GTDB lineage: Bacteria > Bacillota > Clostridia > Lachnospirales > Lachnospiraceae > CAG-590. The sequence goes on from JAGAQX010000115.1 coordinate 10,701, forward strand.
GTTTGAATATTTTAGGTGTTTCTACATATTACCAGGAAGTAATCAAGGCAATCGTTATTCTTGTAGCTGTATTATCAGACCGCAAGAGATAATCGTGACATTAATACAGGAATAAATGGAGGTAAAAAGCATGAAGAGAATATTAGCACTTTTACTTAGTTTAGTAATGGCATTCTCCTTGGTGGGATGTCGAATTGTAATAGATGGTGAAGAGAGCAGTAAGAAAGTAGCTACAGCAGATGGAAGCATTGGTCTTTCCATTTCAACACAGAACAATCCATTCTTTGTAACCTTGGCAGAAGGTGCAAAGAAGCAAGCAGACAAAGCGGGTGTTGATCTTACAGTTGTAGACGCTGGTGATGATGCAACAAAGCAGGTAAGTGATATTGAGGATTTAGTTTCAAAGGGAATTAGTGTATTGATTGTAAATCCGGTAGATTCAGATGCGGTAACTGGTGCAGTAGAAGCAGCAATCGCAAAGGGAGTTAAGGTAATCTCTGTTGACCGTGCAGTTAACGGTGTAGAGATTGACTGTCAGATTGCTTCTGACAACGTAGCAGGTGCAGAGCTTGCGACACAGTACATTGTAGATACATTAGGTGAAGGAGTGAAGGTTGCAGAGTTAGTTGGTACATCTGGTGCTTCAGCAGCAATCGACCGTTCAGCAGGTTTCCACAATGTAGCAGATGAGAAATTAGATGTAGTAGCAAGTCAGACAGCAAACTTCGACAGAACAGAGGGTATGTCTGTTATGGAGAATATGTTACAGGGTAATGGAGATATCAAGGGTGTATTTGCTGCAAATGATGAGATGGCACTTGGAGCAGTAGAAGCAATCTCAGGAGCAGGTAAGGATATTTTAGTGGTAGGTTTCGATGCAACAGATGATGCATTAGAGGCAATCAGAGCAGGCAGAATGGGAGCAACCATTGCTCAGCAGCCAGAGTTGATTGGTTCAACAGCAGTAGACAATGCAATTAAGTTGATGAACGGTGAGACAATTGAAAAGTCAATTCCAGTAGAAGTAACATTAGTAACAGCAGACAATGTAGATACATTTGCGACAGCTTCAGAAGAGTCAGCAGATGCAGGTGAACTTGTTGGTAATGGTAGCATTGGTTTATCTGTTTCAACACAGAATAATCCATTCTTCGTAACATTAGTAGAAGGTGCGAAAGAAGCAGCCGATGCAGCTGGAGTTGAGCTCACAGTAGTAGATGCCGGTGATGATGTAACAAAGCAGGTGAGTGATATCGAGGACTTGATTGCAAAGGATATCAGCGTATTGATTGTAAATCCGGTAGATTCAGATGCGGTAACTGGCGCAGTGGAAGCAGCAGTTGCAAAGGGCGTGAAAGTTATTTCTGTAGATAGAGCAGTAAATGGTGTAGAAATCGATTGTCAGATTGCTTCTGATAACGTAGCAGGTGCAGAGCTTGCAACACAGTATATTGTTGATACATTAGGCGAAGGAATCAAGGTTGCAGAGTTAGTTGGTACATCTGGTGCTTCAGCAGCAATCGACAGAGGAACAGGTTTCCACAACATTGCAGATGCAAAGTTAGAGGTGGTAGCAAGCCAGACAGCGAACTTCGACAGAACAGAGGGTATGTCTGTAATGGAGAACATGTTGCAGGCAAATGGTGATATCCAGGCAGTATTTGCGGCAAATGACGAAATGGCACTTGGTGCAGTAGAGGCAATTTCAGGAGCAGGCAAAGACATCTTGGTAGTAGGTTTCGATGCAACAGACGATGCAATTGAAGCAATCAAGGCAGGTAGAATGGGTGCTACAATTGCACAACAGCCAAAGCTTATCGGTTCTACAGCAATCGAGAATGCATTAAAGTTAATTAACGGTGAGTCTATTCCAAAGACAATTCCTGTTGAAGTAACACTAATTACTAAAGATAACGCAGAGTAAGAGATAGATGCGAAATTCACAGGAAGTTATGCAGGTGTCAGGAGGTTAAAAATTCACCGCAGGCACGTTTGCACTACTCTGAGTGCGTAGCGGTACATAAGGTTGCAAAGTACGCAACCTAAGTACCGACGGACTCAGATGTACCTGCTTGTGAAAGTTTTAACCTCCTGGCACATAAGCGATGATGTTGTGAATTTCGCATATACAGAAGGGAGACCAGACATGAGAGTTTTAAATATTGGTTCCATGAATTTGGATCATGTATATAATGTAGACCATATTATTCAGCCAGGTGAGACACAGGCAACGAATGGAATGAACATTTTCTTAGGTGGTAAGGGAATGAATCAGTCCATGGCTCTTGCTAAGGCTGGAGTAGAAGTATATCACGGTGGTATGATTGGTGGAGATGGACATGTATTTTTAGATGCATGTGATGAATATGGTGTACACTCCAATTATATTAAACCAATTGAGGGTAAGACAGGACATACCATTATTCAGGTAGACAAGAATGCACAGAACAGCATTTTATTGTATGGTGGTGCGAATTTGATGTTAACAAAGGAATATGTAGATGATGTGCTTTCGAACTTTACATCAGACGACATTTTACTTCTTCAAAATGAAGTCAATATGCTTCCATACATTATTGACCAGGCATATGCTAAGGGCATGACAATCGCATTGAACCCTTCTCCATTTAATGATGCGTTAAAGGAATGTGATTTGACAAAGATTAGCATTTTCCTCTTAAATGAGATAGAGGGTGGACAGGTAACTGGCCTCACAGACCCAGAAGAGATTCTTGCAAAGATGCAGGAGATGTATCCAAAGGCTAAGATTGTGTTAACCTTAGGTAAGGATGGTGCAATTTATGCAGAAGATGGAAAGACTTATCATCAGCCAATTTATAAGGTGCAGGCTGTAGATACAACAGCAGCAGGAGATACCTTTACAGGATACTTCCTTGCAGGTTTGGTGGATGGAATGGAGATTCCAGATATTCTTAAAATGAGTGCAAAGGCGTCCTCTATCGCAGTAACCAGACCAGGTGCAGTTCAGTCGATTCCATATAAGAAGGAAGTTCTTGAGGCATTGGATGCTGAATAGAATCGTATGAGACAATAGATACTTATAATAATTTCAGAAAGTGAGGAATTTATATATGAGATTTTTTATTGATACAGCTAACGTAGATGATATTCGTAAAGCAAATGAAATGGGCGTAATCTGTGGTGTAACAACAAACCCATCTTTGATTGCAAAGGAAGGAAGAGATTTTAACGAGGTAATCAAAGAGATTACAACAATCGTTGACGGGCCAATCAGTGGTGAGGTGAAGGCTACTACAACAGATGCAGAGGGTATGATTGCAGAAGGTAGAGAGATTGCGAAAATTCATCCAAACATGGTAGTGAAGATTCCAATGACAATCGAGGGATTGAAAGCAGTTAAGGTATTGACAGCAGAAGGTATTAAGACAAATGTTACTTTGATTTTCACTGCGGCGCAGGCGTTGTTAGCTGCTAAGGCTGGTGCTACTTACGTTTCACCTTTCCTTGGAAGATTAGATGATATCAGCACAACTGGTATTGATTTAATTCAGGATATTGTAACAATTTTTGATAATTATGGAATGGAGACAGAAATCATTTGTGCTTCTGTTCGTAATCCAATCCATGTTACAGATTGTGCTCTTGCAGGTGCTCACATCGCTACTGTTCCATATAGTGTAATTGAGCAGATGACAAAGCACCCACTTACAACACAGGGAATTGAAAAGTTCCAGGCTGACTATAAGGCAGTGTTTGGAGAGTAAGAATATTTGATTCAATAATAAAAACTCCGAAGAAAGAAGGATAATAAACGGTCGTATTATCAGTTCTTCGGAGTTTTTGTTTTCAGTAATTTTTTTCTAAGAGTGAAAGTTTTTTGGTGTAAGAAAATTGGTATTATGAAAATTCATTCGATACTGTTTAGGCGTATATCCGGTACAGAGGCGAAAGGTTTTGGTAAAATGACTTTGGGAACAAAAAGCAAGGGAATATGCAATCTGTGAATATGTATAATCTGTTTTGGTCAATAGTGCTATAGCGGTTTCGATGCGAACGTTCATTAGATAGGTTGCAAAACTTTTTCCTGTTTCCTTTTTGAAAAGTGTAGAGAGGTAACAGGGGGTTAAGTTGGTCTGCGCGGCTACATCAGCAAGTGTTATCTTTTCGTTAAAATGAGAGTCTATGTAATTCAAACAGTAGTGGATTGGTTTGGAATATAGGCTTTCTTTTTTGTATGCATTGACGGTTTCCACAAATACAGTCCATTCTTCGCGAGTAAGCTCTATAATCTCATCAATGGATGTTGCGATGTCTGCTTTTTGAATATATAAATCACTTGTGGAATATACCGTTTCTTGCGGAATACCAGATTCAATCATATATCGAGTTGCCAGTCCTGTATTGATAACAAAAAGGTATCTTATATTGCGAAGAGGGTCGCTAGAGAGTTTGCCTTGAAGTTCGGGATTTATGAGTCGCACAGATTCTTCGATTGCTCGTTCGTCACCATTTATAAGATAATGAAAACGTTGAGATTCTTCCTGGTATGTTGTATGAATAAATCCCCTCTCTGCATTATTATGTAAAAGCTTTCGTATTTCGTCCCAACTAATTATTCTTTTTTCATCGCTCTTTCGCATATCGCACCTCTACTTCATATGATATAAAAAATATAACACAAAACAAAAGAAAATGATATACAATTCTTGTGTGAAATATATGATTTGATGTAGATTCCTTGGTTTATTGTGTGGAAGAAAGGAAAGATAAGATTATGGATATATTGTTTGCTAAAAATTCTAAGAAGAATGTAACACAGTTAAAAAAAGAAACGGTAAAAGATTTGGCACTTTGGGAAATTGTGGATGGCGTTACAGCGGATGAAAGTGAGCGCTTGATTTTGAAAGACATTTTTGGGAAAATTCCTACTGATTTGGAAGATATAAGATATAGACAAGAAATCATGAAGGATTTTTTGAAAAATGAAATGCTTGCAGATGAAATTGCAGAAGCACTTAGCATGATAAAAACGCTAAAGGATTATGAAAATATGAGACCAGCAAGAGTGCAACAGGATCACTCCTTGTATATGCTGTTGGAGAAATTGCGAGAACTTTCGGTCTATGTAAATGTATCAGAAGCAATTGTAAAGTGTCTAAGAAATAATCAGATAGAATCGAAAGGGTTATGCAGTGTCTTAGAATCGTTGGAGGAGATAGTAAAGGATGAGCATTTTGAAAAGACGAAACAGGACATTAATCAAATGCTTGAAGAAATATCCAGCGTGAAGGGTGCTATTGTTGGTGTGAATTTTACACCGGATTTAAATGTTGAACAAGTATCTGTTGTGGAATTTGTTCCTTATAAAGTGAAATCGAAATATACATTTGCTGAAATTGCAGCATCTATGAGTAATATTATAAATGCAGGAATGGCATCCAATTCTGTTGGTGGTCCTCCTGTTGATACAAAGGTGTTAGACCCCCTTTTAGTAACAATGACTCCGCAAATAGAAAAGCATTTGAAGAGACATTTTAGTAGAATAAAACATATTATGATGCAATATGTGAAATTTGATGGGGCATTTATTACAGAAATGTATGAAGGATTTACATTTTATCTGGCAATGGCGAAGTTTGCAAGACGTCTTCAAGAGGAAGGTTATGAGATCTGTATGCCAGAGGTGTCAGGGGAAAAGGGTACATTTCAAATAAAAGATTTATACAATGTGAGACTATTTTTTGCACATGAAACAAATGTTGTGAAGAATGATTTTTCATTTACTCCGAAGGAAAATATGTATATATTAACGGGACCTAATCGTGGTGGAAAGACGATTATTGAGCAGGCGCTAGGTATCATATCGGTTATGACATCGATAGGGTCATTTGTTACAGCATCTTCATGTGTGGGAGTTCCGTTTGGTAATGTTTTGACACATTTTCCGATAGATGAGAATTTAACTATTAATTATGGACGCTTGGGTGAAGAAGCAATTAGAATAAAGGAAATTGTGGATGAGGCGGATGATAGGACGCTGATTCTTTTTAATGAGACGTATTCTACAACGAGTGCTAGTGACGGTCTATATCTTTCTATGGATTTGCTTCATGTATTAAAGGATTTAGGAAGTGCAGTTATATTTAACACACACATTCATGAACTGGCGAAGTCTATAGAAGAGATGAATGGTTGGGAAGGTGAAAGTGACATAGTAAGTATTGTGATGGAAATAAAGAATAATGTGAATACATTTCGTGTAAAAAGAAGTGAGCCGGAGCTGAAATCTTATGCAAAAAATATTGCAGAGAAGTATGGGATTACTTACGAACAAATGAAAGAGACTAAGGAATCTCTATGAGCTTGGTGAAAAGAAAAATATATTTGTGGTAGGGAGAGTGTGATATGTCACTACAAGGTTATGTGTTTTGTAAAATGTGTAAGAAGTCAGATTTAAAAAGAGACAAAGGATTAACAATTCCGAGGGACATTGAATATATCAAAGATATTAGATACGGAAAGAATAAAAAATATCATATTTTGGACATTTGTTGGCCGAAATACATTGATGAACGATTGATTGATTGTAGCAAGGATAAGCTTCCTGTTATCATAAATGTACATGGTGGAGGGTATGTGTATGGTAACAAGGAAGTGTATCAGTATTATGCTGCTAATCTGGCACAAAAAGGTTTTGTTGTGATTAATTATAATTATAGACTTGCACCGAGATACAAGTTTCCAGCTCCTCTTGAGGATTTAAATGAAGTGATTAAGTGGAGTTTGGAGAATCAGGATGATTATCCTGTTGATATGGAAAATGTATTCTTGATTGGAGATTCTGCAGGTGCACAGATTGCATGCCAGTATGGATGCATATATTCAAATAGTCAATATGAAAGGATAATGGAGATTACGAAACCAAAGGTTACAATAAAAGCATTAAGCCTGGCTTGTGGTATGTATGACCTTAAAAAAAGAATTGTAGCAGAAGGTAAAACAGGGGTGATAAGGGATTATTTAACTGCAAATCCAGAACGATTTGGAGAAAAATTAGATATTATTGAACATATTACTGGAAACTTTCCACCAGTGTTTTTGTTTACTGCAAAGGGTGATTTTTTGATGGAGGAATGTCAACCTATGGCAGAACTATTGGAAAGTAAAGGTGTTCAGTGTGAATATAAGATTTATGGAAATGAACAGACAGGGCATGTTTTTCATGTGGATATGCGAAATGAATACAGTACTATAGCGAATCAAAATCAAACGGAATTTTTTAAGCGTATAATGAGTGATTGCTATTTTTAATACATAAATACATATAAAACGCTTAAATTCACTTAACGATACATATAAAACAACGCATATAAAACAACTTGCAAGATTGCACAAAAATGCTATAATAGAATATATGTTCGGAACAGATGTTCTGAATGTGTTCTGTTATAGCTTTTTTGATTGAAGGAATAATACATATAGTAGCTTGGAGTGAGGAATTATGGCATTTGTAGAGAATTTATCATTGGAAGAGAAATTAACTATTTTATCGGATGCGGCAAAGTATGATGTTGCATGTACATCTAGTGGAGTGGACCGCAAGGGGCAAGCAGGAATGACTGGTAATGCGGCAGCTTGTGGAATATGTCATAGTTTTGCAGCAGATGGAAGATGTGTGTCATTGTTGAAGATTTTATATACCAATGAGTGTATTTATGATTGCAAATATTGTATTAACCGAAAGTCCAATGATGTGTTGAGAACCAGCTTTACGCCGGAAGAGGTATGTGAGCTAACTATGCAATTTTATCGTCACAATTACATAGAGGGATTATTTTTAAGTTCCGGGATTAAGGATAATCCAACCAAAACGATGGAAGAAATATATATTGCTCTGCACTTACTTCGTAATGTGTATCGATTTAATGGATATATTCACGTGAAAGCAATTCCAGGCGCGGATCCACAGATTATTGAGCAAGTTGGTTTTCTTGCAGATAGAATGAGTACGAATCTGGAACTGCCAACCGCGGATGGGCTTAAGGAACTAGCGCCGAATAAGACGAGGAAAACAATACTGACACCCATGCGTCAGATACAGAATGGAATTGTAGATGGAAGAGGCGGAATACATAGAATTGGTTGCAAGAAACGGAATAATACAATTGATATGAATGACAATAACCAGACGGGACTAGATTGTATGCCGCATGATTGTAGGAAGAAGGATCAACAGTCTACAGTAGATGAGTGGGGATTGAGAGCGCCAAAGATTTCACTCTTAGAACAGGATGGATGGGGATTATCCACTTTGCAACTAGAGAATACTTCAGAAAGAAGAGATTATTTGTTACATAGTGTGACTGACCATGAGGAAATGCAGAATCAATTACTGCAATCAAAGACAGGAGGGTTACCTGTAAAACCATATCAAGCAAATAGTAAGTTTGTGCCAGCAGGACAGAGTACACAGATGATTATTGGGGCAACCCCAGAGAATGACTATCAGATATTATCCGTGGCAGAGGCGTTATATAATCGTTTTGATTTGAAACGAGTATTTTATTCTGCGTATGTTGCCTTGAATGAAGATTCCAAGCTACCAGCACTGGATACGAAACCACCGTTGCTTCGAGAGCACCGTTTATATCAAGCAGACTGGTTGTTGCGGTTCTATGGTTTTGAAGCAAATGAATTGCTTTCGGAGGATAAGCCTAATTTCAATATGTTTCTAGATCCAAAGTGTGAATGGGCACTTAGACATTTGGAGTACTTTCCAGTGGAGATTAATACGGCTACTTATGCAATGCTACTTCG
>JAGAQX010000116.1 GCA_017622535.1 Lachnospiraceae bacterium
CTATGCAGGAATTATAGATTATTTTGATGTGTTAGTATGTGGTGATATGGTAAGTAGAAGTAAGCCAGAACCTGATATTTACTTGAAGGCGTGTGAATTGTTGAATGTACATCCAAAGAATGCTTTTGCTATTGAAGATTCCTATAATGGAATAAGGGCAGCCTGTGCAGGTGGATTACGTCCGATTATGGTGCCAGATTTGGCAGAACCAACTGCGGAGATGGAAAAACTTTCAGAGGTGATTTTGTCATCGCTATTTGAAGTGATGGATTATGTTAAGGGAAGTGGCAACGAAGATATGTGTGACAGAGAACATGTAAGCATAGGATGTTGTGAGGAGTGTGGAAGTAAGTTTTTGAATACTGCGTCAAAGATGAAAAATCTTTGCCCGGAATGTGCTCATATTGTATATGGTTGTCCAAAATGTAATCATGTGTTTGAGAATAATAGATGTATCTATTGTTATTGGGATGGAAGTAAAAGTGAATATATAAAACAGTTAGGGAGAAAATAAAGACGTCATGTACAACTGAAAGAATATAAATGAGGGAGGGAATAAGATGACAGAACAGGATATTCAAAATATTATTGATATATTAGATGGTAAGGTGGAAGATGGTGCGAGCCGCATTAAAATCAATATGTCAGAGGAAGAAAATGCAGAGCAGGTGAAAGAGGTCTATCACCATGGTCGATGTGATGTAGGAAGTCCATGGGCCAAGGGAACTGTGAAGAATTTTGATTGTTAAATAGTGGACGATATAGCAAAACAAGGAGGTAAATGAGCATGGAAAATAGAATTATCAAAATAGAAAATAAAGATTCTTATGGCATTACATGGTACGAACATGCGCAGCCGTATTTTGGAAGTCACAGAGGAATGAGATTTCGAATTGCTAGAAATCCTATGGAGGATGTATCACTGAAACCAGCAGGTGAAAAGGGAGAGGCTGTTTTTGAGGCTATTATATGGCCGGAACCTTTTAGCTTTGACAATACTGCGGATGAACAGAAAACTACTGCAACTTTTCCCTTCGATATGGAGGGAAAGCAGCAGATGATAGATTGGTTGAATCAGCAATATGAAGAGCGATTTGATGAATGGGAAAAGGTAAGAGCAAAACATTAGGATTTTGCTTGTTTGCGATATTCTTTTGGGGTGATTCCATTGATTTTTCGGAAGGTCTCTGTGAAATAGCTGGCACCGTGAAAGCCGCATTCCAAAGCAATTTCAGTAATACTCATATCAGTATGGTCTAATAGATAGAGTCCTTTTCCTATGCGATAATTTTGTAAGTATTCGATTGGTGATTGTTTTAGTGCATCACGAAATAAGCGGCAACATTTGGATTGACACATCATACCAGCTTCCGCTACATCTTTTAAGGTGATTTTCTCTTGGTAGTTTTTCTGCATAAATGAAATCATTGTTTTTAGGGGGTTCATTGGGTCTGTGTCTGCTAGTTCAAAGCCGGTTTTAGCAATTGTGTTTTCGAAAAGAATTTTCCATAATTCAAAGAATTTTCCTTGGGCAAACAATTCAAAATATGGGGATTTATCCATGACGGCATGAAAAATATCCAATATAAGGTTGATGAGTTCCTTTTGCCATGGTATATCCTGTTGTAATGCAAATACATCATTATTAGTATCAAATAGAAGTGGGTTGATGTATTTTTCTTCCATTTTGTGATTGAAACGAAGGGTGTCAGGATTAAATATCAAAACAGCGTAGCATGCGTCGTTGGACTCATTGATTACAATATTGTCCAGATGTACGTTATCGTTGTCAATTGCTGGACAACAAAGGTGAAGTCGGTTTGTGTTTACAATTAAACCATTGCCAGCGGATAGAACATAAGAGTGGTTGTTTACGTGGTAGGTGATGGTTCCTGACAAAGTCACGATACATTCTAATTCCTTGTGCCAATGTGCAGGGACAACACCATTTGGATAATCGGAAAGGTAAGCGTAGGTCGCTTTAATGTTTGTGGTTGGTGAATTGTACTCTAGTATTTCTGATAAATTTTCATTTAAAAAAATTTTACCCTTTTCCATATGTTTTGATCCTTTCATATAATGAAACAATTGAAAACTCTAGTGCTTGAAAGGTGGTTGTATAGATTTATAAAAGCCTTTCGGAGAGTTTTTTATTGAATGCTTTAGGTCATGCTTCAGTTTATAGTAATGTAAGATAGAATTGTTATATAATTATAATGGTTTTGCCATTTCCTTGCAATGAAAATGTAGGATTTTGATAAAGAAAGATTACTTGATAATTGTTTACAAAATAGGTGATAATTGTTAAACTTAAATAGGCTTGATGATTGTTGATTTGTTGAATGAACATGACTAGAGAGATGATTTTACAATATCATTCAAAGTAATAATATGTGTGGGAATTATTAAAAAATGGAGTGAAGTATGGCGAAAAAATATTATGCAGTGGCAAAAGGAAAAACACCAGGGATTTATCTCACTTGGGATGATTGTAAAGCACAGGTGGATCATTTTCCGGGAGCTGTTTATAAAGGATTCGCAACATTGCAGGAAGCGGAAGTCTTTGTGCAAAATGTGAATGGCAATGTTCAGGTAGATACATATGAACAGTTAGAGATACCGTTGCAAGAAAAGGGCGTGAAGGAACAGATTAGCACGTCTGAGCACTTGGTTGCATATGTGGATGGGAGTTATGATCACAGTCAGCTTCGATACGCTTATGGATGTGTGCTAGTGTTGCCGGAGGAAGAGGTTACATTGAATGGCAGTGACAATCATGAGGATTATGTTTCGATGCGGAATGTAGCTGGCGAGATCATGGGAAGTGAGCAAGCGGTGCTTTGGGCATTGGAACATGGTTATAAGAAAGTTACCATTTACTATGACTATGAAGGAATTGAAAAGTGGGCAAACGGTATTTGGAAGGCCAATAAACCAGGAACTCAACGATACAAGACATTTATTCAAGAAAAGCGACAGGACATAGAGATTTCTTTTCAAAAGGTGGCAGCACATACGGGTGTGAAATATAACGAGATGGCTGATCAGTTGGCAAAGGAAGCTCTTGGGATTTTGTAAATGAATAGAAAGATGACACTTTTTTGTATAGTAGAATGAAAGGAATTAGAAGAATGGAATTTAGTAAATATTTTGACCATACAATTTTGAAGGCAGATGCCAGTGAGGAGGATGTGAATGCAATTTGCCTAGAAGCGATGAAATATAATTTTGCTTCGGTTTGTGTTAATAGTTATAGGACAAAACAGGTGGCAAATCTTTTGTTGGATACAGACATTGATGTGTGTACAGTTATTGGATTTCCTCTTGGTGCCATGAGTACTATGGCGAAGAAGTTAGAAACCTTGACGGCAATTGAAGATGGAGCCACAGAGATTGACATGGTAATTAATGTGGGGGCTGTGAAAGATGGCGATTGGGATATTGTCAAGAAGGATATTGCTGAGGTGAAGGAGGTTTGTGCTAACAATACCATGGGCAGAGATGTGGTATTAAAGGTGATTATTGAAACCTGTTTGCTGACGAAGGAGGAGAAGATACAGGCTTGTGAGATATCTGTGGAAGCTGGTGCGGATTTTGTTAAAACATCCACAGGGTTTAGTACAGGCGGTGCGACGGTAGAGGATGTTGCTTTGATGCGTAAGACCGTGGATGCAAAAACTACAGCGCTAGAAAAAGAAACCGGGGTTACAAGAAACCGGGTGAAAGTGAAGGCGTCTGGTGGTATTCGAGATTTGGCAACAGCCAAGGCGATGCTTCAAGCAGGAGCTGATAGACTGGGAACTTCTGCAACAGTGGATATTGTAGAAGCACAGTGATTGTTACAAAAGATGTAAGAGGAGGAGAAGTAATGCGTAGATTTAAGAGAACAACAAGTCTTTTACTTGCAACAGCAATGGTGTTAAGCTTAGCAGGCTGTGGTGGTAATAGTACCGAAATAACGACAGAGGTAGTAACAGAAGCAATAGCAACAACAAAAGAAGCTACAGAGGAAGCAACAACAGAGGCAGTTGACCTAGAGGCAATGGGAAACTTAATCGTGAACGGTGACTTTGCAGACGGAATGAATAAATGGGATTCCTATTTGAACGGTGGTGGCTGTGATATTTCAGTAAATAATGGCGAGCTTCAGGTAGTTGTGTATGATACAGGTGATGTTGAGCATGGTATTCAAGTATTCCATGATGGATTCGATTTGAAGTATGGTGCAGAATATGAGTTTTCTTTTGATGTAAGAGGAACAATCGAGCGTAACATAGATTGGAGATTGCAGATTAATGGTGGTGATTACCATGCTTACGCGACAGACACTGTGGTGACTTCGGAGGAGACACAGAATGTCAAAGTGCAATTTAAGATGGAAGAAGCATCTGACCCGGCACCAAGACTTTGCTTTAACTTAGGTTACGTGAATGCAATGGCAGAAGCAGGTGTGGACGCAGCAAGTTTGGGTGAGCATACAATATGGATTGATAATGTTTCTTTGGAGTTAGTAGATGCAGATGGTATTGTGGATGATACTGTTGAGATTGAGATTCCAAAGGTGAAGGTGAACCAGATTGGTTATGAGAAGGATGCACCGAAGGTGGCCGTATTTGCAGACTTGGCTGAGGGTGATAATACATTTACTGTGGTAAATGTAGACTCTGGCGAAGTGGCGTTTGAAGGCGACATTTCAACTCCGGTTAAAAATTATGCAGCAGATGAGATGAATAGTACAGGTGATTTTACTGCTCTTACAGAAGCGGGAACATACAAGGTTGTTACAGGCGGTGGAGAGGAGTCTTACGAGTTCTCTATCGGAGATGATGTCTATGGTGAAAGCTTTAAAGATGTTGTGAGAATGTTATATTTACAGCGTTGTGGATGTGAACTTACCAGCGATTTAGCAGGTGATTTTGCTCATCCGGTTTGTCATAATACTGAGGCAACCATTTATGGAACGAATGAGAAGATTGACGTCAGCGGTGGTTGGCATGATGCTGGTGATTACGGAAGATATGTAGTACCGGGTGCTAAGACAGTGGCAGATTTATTGTTGGCATTTGAGAAGGATGCAAAGGCTTTGGGTAATGTGGATGCAGAAGTAATTGGAGATGACTGTGGAATTCCGGAAAGTGGAGATGGAATTAGCGACGCACTTCAGGAGGCAAAATACGAATTAGATTGGATGTTAAAGATGCAGGATCCAACGACTGGTGGTGTATATCACAAGGTGACTTGCGCTGTGTTCCCGGAGACGGTAATGCCACAGGATGAGACAGATGAATTGATTGTTTCACCTCTTTCTAAGGTAGCAACTGCAGATTTTGCGGCAGTCATGGCGATGGCAGGACGTGTCTATAGTGAGTACGGCGAGGGCGAGTATGCTGCGTTTGGTAATACTTGTTTAGAGGCAGCAAAGAAAGCATGGGTGTATGCGTTAGAGAATAAGGATACAAGAGGCTTCAAAAACCCAACAGATATTGTAACTGGTGAATATCCTGATGGTAACAGTAAGGATGAATATTTCTGGGCTGGAATGGAGCTTTACAAGGCGACTGGCGATGTGAGTTATCTTGAGGGAGCAAAGGAAGCTTATGAAAAGGTTGAAATCTATGATGGATTAGGCTGGTTAGATATGGCTGGATATGGTTCTTATGCAGCATTGACAAATACTAATTTGAAGAATGATGATGCATCCTTCTACAGTGAAATTGAGAAGAATTATTTTGCGGCAGTAGATGCAGCTATCGACACAAGCAAAGAGAATGCATATCTGGTGAATAAAGAATCTGTCTACGAATGGGGGTCAAACCTATCGGCAGCCAATACAGGTATGCTGTTATATATGGCAAATGATATTAAACCAAATGAGGAATATGTAACCTATGCAAATCACCATTTGAATTATATCTATGGTGTAAATGCAACAGGATATTGCTTCGTTACGGGTGCAGGTACATTATATCCACAGCACCCACATCACCGCGTTTGTGAAGTGCTTGAAAAGTGTGTTCCTGGAATGTTAGTAGGTGGACCGAACAGTAATTTGGAGGATCCATATGCAAAGGCGGTATTTGTAGATTATCCTGCAGCAAAATGTTATGAGGATAATGCGCAGAGCTTCTCTGTAAATGAGGTAACTATTTACTGGAACTCACCACTTATTTATCTTTTGACAGCTGCACAGCAGTAGTATAAAGAGATAGATTTGGAGGAAGGATTATATGAAATTAATATCATGGAATGTGAATGGAATTCGCGCTTGTGTGAGCAAAGGATTTATGGATTTTTTTGCTGAGATAGATGCAGATATCTTCTGTATTCAGGAATCGAAAATGCAGGAGGGACAGTTAGAACTTGACTTGCCAGGCTATCACCAATATTGGAATTATGCGGAGAAAAAGGGTTATTCTGGAACGGCAATTTTTACCAAGAAGGAGCCTTTGTCTGTAATGAATGGCATTGGAATCGAAGAACATGACAAGGAAGGACGAGTAATTACTTTAGAATTTGAGGATTTTTATATGGTTACGGTCTATACACCAAATTCACAGAATGAATTAGCTCGTCTGGATTACAGAATGGAATGGGAGGATGCATTTTTAGCGTATCTCAAAAAGCTAGAGGAGAAGCATCCTGTGATTGTTTGTGGTGATATGAATGTGGCACACAAGGAAATAGACCTTAAGAATCCAAAGACTAATCGTAAGAATGCAGGTTTTACAGATGAAGAGCGTGAGAAGTTCACTAGATTACTAGATAATGGATTTGTGGATACCTTCCGTCATTTCTATCCGGATCAAGAAGGCATCTATTCCTGGTGGTCTTATCGTTTTCAGGCGAGAGAAAAGAATGCTGGATGGCGTATTGACTACTTCCTTGCTTCGGAGTGTCTGAAGGATCAGTTACAGGATTCGAAAATTCATACAGAGATTATGGGTTCGGATCACTGCCCAGTAGAGTTGGTTGTAGAGATATAATTTGTATCGAGTACAGAAAATTGTAGATGAGCACATCTTTTGCAGGATTTAAGCAAAAGATGTGCTTTTTTGTGTAAAAATATGGAATGCAACCCAAAGTTGCTTGATTTTACTAGGTTTGTAAACTTATGTGTTCGTCCGTTTCCATAATGAAAATATTCGATTTTGTAATAGAATTTATCAAAAATGCTGAAATGAAAAAAGTTAAAAAAAACCCATTGCGCAATAAAAAAATATTCGATAATATTACCACAATGCAATTTTGGGTACCAAACAAAAACGTTTTGATAATTGCAAATTATGATTTTGGAGGAATGTGAAATGAAGATGAAAAAGACGATGATAATGTTTTTGGTAATGACTTTATGCGTATTTTTTACAAAAGAGAATGTTAACGCGTATATTATGGATGACGGAATAACGGTGACAAATCTGACCTCGACATCTGCGACAGTTGATTGGAGTGGGGTTGGTACATTTGTATTGAATAACCTTGCGGTAGAAGGAACAACAATAACAGGATATGATGTATATTTAGGAGAAACTCTTGTTTCTACAGGAACAGCTACTTCGGTTCGTTTATCTAATATAGCATCTGGAACTATGCATTTTGTATATGTATATGTGAATTATCAACATCCGGATGGAAGTACAGATCAATATTATACTTTTGATTACTTCGAAACCGGAGATAATGGTAATATTAATTCGGGTGGTGAAGATAATGGGACAACCCCAACGAATCCAACCCCAACACCTAATCCAACCCCAGCACCTAATCCAACACCAGTACCAGATCCAACGCCTGCTGCTACCTTATCAACACCAACTGTAAGTCAAGCGATTGTTGTGGAAGATGTATTGTACCTTTCTGGTGCGAACTTAGATCCATATGCACAGAAAATCGAATGGCAGATTTACGACAAGAAAACGGGCAAG
>JAGAQX010000117.1 GCA_017622535.1 Lachnospiraceae bacterium
CTTGTTTTCAAACGCATTTAGTATAGCACATATTGTATCTACGTTTCAATATAGGAATTCTATTCGACCCAAACTCCATTCACCTTCGGCTCTACCTTGTGCTCCATCAATACACGTAAACCTTCTGGCAGCTTGCCAGTCAAATCAATGGCATTACCTGCAAGCACAGTTTCTCCATAAATCACCTGGTCTACAATCGCCCTCATATCCGGATACTCCATACATTCGATAGCAATCCGATCTTCTAATAAGAAAAACTTAATCTTTCTACTAAAACCGGTCGCGGGAAAAACCATATCCAATTGTATCACAGAATTGCCATCTTCATCTGTAGATAGATAAGCCTTGGCAGCTAGAGAAATATCATTGGGTCCAATCGAAATCCTTTGATTATAATATCTTGCAAAACCAGCTTTTACAATCAACTTCTCCTGTTTCGAATCATCCTGTTTCGATATTCTGTTCCCTTGTTCCTTATCTTTTTTACTTTGTTCTTTCTTGCTCTGCTCCCTCTTGCTTTGTTCCTTAAAGAAGCATAGCTTTAATGTCTTGTCCGTGACTCTAAAGGCAATATCTGTTACAGCAAAGGGCGGAAATTGGTACATACCTCTCATCATATATGGAAAAAGTTTAAACGACGCTTGTTCAATATGCAAATATTTTCCGTCAAAAGGTGAAGTGATCTCAAGAAGTCTTGTCATTTCTTCTAGGATACGTTTTTCCTGATTTTTACAATACAGGGCAAAGGGTAATTCTCTTGTCACCTTCGGCAAATCCCATCCGTTACAAAAGGCCTGAAATTCTTGTATGAACTTCTTATAGGAAATCTTTTCTTTTCGTTTCAAATCTGACTGATACAAATGATCACAATTCATACAGTCTAATATTATCCTAGTCATTTGAGAGTCCGGAAACATTTTATCATTGTGGGCGTTGGTTGCAATTACAAGCTTATGCTTCTCATCAATGATAACATGTTGTCCGTACATACCACTTAACATATAGAAATCATTCGGTAAATGCCATAATTGATATCCATATCCAGTAGATAATGCATCCGTATCTTGTTTCACCTTCACATCTTTCATTTTACGAATATAAGATGAGTCAATTAAATGCTTACCGTTATATTTACCATCATTTGCCAAGAACAAACCAATCTTCAACATTCCATTGATAGATAAATGCAATCCCCAGCCTCCGCGTTCAATTCCTTTTGGACATAACTCCCATGTCACGTTATTAATTCCAAGAGGTTCAAACAAGCGCGGTCTAAGGTATTCTAGCAAACTCATTTCTGTTGTCTTTACAAGAATTGCAGATAGCATATACGTATTCATACTGTTATAGATAAATTGAGTTCCCGGTTCACTTTGACAGTCTGTTAATAAAAATGCTTTTACCCAATCCTCTTCTACAACAGCTGTAACCTCTGTACACTTTGTACCAGATGTCATTGTAAGTAAATGTTCGATTGTCATTTGCTTTACATACTTTGAAGTTAGCATTGTATCATATTCAGGAAAAAAGGATAGAACCTTATCCTCTACCCCCAATAAACCTTCTGACACCGCAAACATAACCGCAATGGCTGTAATAGTTTTACAGGTGGAATTGGTAATATGTGGATTTTCCTTTGAATACGGTGGACGATAACCAGAACATATTAAATTCTCCCCTCGAGCAATCCCCAATCCATCTAACCTGCAGGAACGTGTAGTTATTAATGCTCGAAGCAGCTTTGACAGCTCTGCTGCAGACATTCCTAATTCCATTGTTTCTTTTACAGGTAATGAAACTTCTGCAATATCCTGAAGCTCACTAAAGCAAAGTTTTGGACAATCGTTCACTTCTGTATCCTGAAAATTTGAAAACAATCTCGATATGTAATTCATTCCATAAAACTGTCTCGGTATGTTCATCTACGAACCTCCATTTACTTTAAAATTCTAATGAATTCATATATATATCCTGAAACCCATCAAAATTGGCTAATTCAAAGCTTTCTGTACGTTTGCGTATCGAATCGTATTCCCGTAACAAATCCGATTGTTCCATCTTTGTTGAAAGTAACCACTGCTTCGCACCCTCTAAAGAAGTATTTCCGGAAACAACGATTTTATCTTTGAATTCTTCTGGTAACATTTTTAGTATAAATACAGACCCTTTATCCATATGAAATCCTAAACCACCACTGGTATATACTTTATCAACCTCATTGCTTTGAATATTTGCTTTATCTAATACACACTGTATTCCAGCATAGATTGCACCCTTTGCCAATTGAAAATTTCTTACATTCTCCTGTTTTACAGTCAGGTTCTTGTCAATTACAATTCCTTTTTCGAATAACGCATCTGTTAGTTTTCCTGTTTTATCAATCAAACCTCTTTTCACACAATTAGCAATCACTCTTATAGATTCACTTCCATACCGCGCACCACTTATCACATGGTCAAATACTGGTCCACAGGCAGTAGAAGTCGCAAAGCCATTGTTCTTGTTTAATAAAAGAATTTCACCATTGGTGCCCAAATCAATTAACAAATCATATTTTTCCGTCTTTCCCATCTTCAAAAAAACTGCACCCGAAAGAATATCTGCACCTACAAATGCAGAAAAACCTGGCAGATATTTTGCCTTTCTGTCTTCTGTGTATTCTAAATTAACAGGTTGAAAAGGTGCATTGGCCAGCCCTTCTACAGGCAATTCCTGCAGAATATGCAACATAGTTGGATTTCCACTATATACAATTGTTGATATACAAAAGTTTTCTTCTTGCAAATGCACCTTTATTTGCGTATAAAGTTCTTCTTCTACTAGCACATGCATTGCATGAAGAATTGAATTATCATCCACACAATGTTTAATTCTCGTCACAATATCTGCACCATAGATATGCTGTGGATTCGCAAAAGAAAAAGAGAGTATTTCTGTATTATGCTCTAAGTCTACACAACACACACCGATAGTGGTAGAACCAACATCTACCGCCACACCGATATTATTGACTGCGTAATCTTGAACTTTCATAATACGACACTCTCCTCCTAAAAAATCAATGCACTATTACTAATTCATTTTATAGTTTTACTTATCTTATAACATTCCGTTCATATCAGCAACTATCAAAGCAACTGCAATTATAGCGCCGATTGTAATGTAGATTAGTATATCCTTTATTGGTATCTTCTTCTTTGCCTTTGGCTGTTCTTTAAATATCTCCTGTGGTTGTTGCTCTGTATAATCTAAATCAGAATTCTCAACAGGCTTTCCGGCAAAAGTTCCCCACATAACAGTGTTCTTATTAATCAAATTACAGAATGTTTCCTTAATCGTCCAAATTGGTCCCCAAGGAATGCCCCACCAGCCAACAATCAAATTACATAAAATACATAAAATCTTGGCAGCTAAGGCTTTGCCAGCTTCTGCTTCTTTGAAATAATATCTTGTACTTTTACGATACGTCAAAACAATCACACTAATCAC
>JAGAQX010000118.1 GCA_017622535.1 Lachnospiraceae bacterium
ATGAAGTATGTGCCAATGGATTTGACAGATGGTGAAGCAGTTGAGGCGAGAATTATATTTGAACAGCCAGATGCGGAGATTCATTGTGCTGCTTGGACTGCAGAGGATGCAGCTGAGGATGAGGAGAACCAGGCAAAGGTAAAGGCAATCAATTTTGGTAGTACAAGGAATGTTGCTAAGGTTTGTGCTACATTGGATATTCCCATGATGTACATTTCTACTGATTATGTGTTTGATGGTCAGGGTGAAGAACCTTGGAAACCGGATTGTACTGATTATAAGCCACTTAGTGTATATGGAAGCACGAAGCTTCAAGGTGAGAAGGCTGTGGCTGCTAATCTGGAGAAATTCTTTATTGTGCGTATTGCATGGGTATTTGGTGTGAACGGCAATAACTTTATCAAGACGATGTTGAATGTAGGTAAGAAGTATGACCAGTTAAAGGTTGTAAATGACCAGATTGGTACTCCAACCTATACCTATGATTTGGCAAGACTTTTAGTGGATATGATTCAGACGGATAAGTATGGCTATTATCATGCAACCAATGAAGGTGGTTATATTAGCTGGTACGATTTTACAAAGGAAATTTTCCGTCAGGCTGTAGAATTGGGACACACAGAGTATAGCGAGGATAAAGTAACTGTAAATCCGGTGACTACAGAGGAATATGGCGTATCGAAGGCTGCAAGACCATTTAATAGTCGTTTGGATAAGAGTAAGCTTGTAGAAAATGGGTTTGAGCCATTACCAATCTGGCAGGATGCGTTGTCTAGATATTTAAAAGAGTTAGATTTTTAGGCATGCAGGACGAAAATGGCATGATTGGTGTAGCTATATAGAATAGTAGAATGTGTATATGAATAGATTAAGAAAGTGAGTAAGATTATGGGACAGATTAAAGTAGAGAAGAATGCTGGTGGCATTGAAGGTTTGTGTGTAATTGAACCTGCAGTACATGGTGATGCCAGAGGATATTTTATGGAGACCTATAACCAGAGAGATATGGAGGAAGCTGGTCTTACGATGCAATTTGTACAGGATAATCAGTCATGCTCTGTAAAGGGTGTGCTTCGTGGACTTCATTTTCAGAAGGAGTATCCACAGGGTAAATTGGTTCGAGTTGTAAAGGGCTCGGTATTTGATGTGGCTGTGGATTTGAGAAAGAATTCTGAAACCTATGGCAAGTGGTTCGGTGTAGAATTGACCGAGGAGAACAAGAAGCAGTTTTATATTCCAGAAGGGTTTGCTCATGGTTTCTTAGTACTTTCGGATATTGCAGAATTCTGTTATAAATGTACAGATTTTTATCATCCAGGAGATGAAGGTGGACTTGCATGGAATGATCCGGAAATCGGTATTGAATGGCCAACACTTTCAGGTGAATATGCTGGAACAGCTTCGGCAGCGGGATATCAGCTTGAAGATGGTACAGCTTTGAATTTGAGTGACAAGGACCAGTTATGGTTAGGTTTGAAGGATACATTTGCATTCTAGTATGATTACAACAGATAACTCACAGGTGTGTGGGTTATCTGTGCTTGTATTTTATGGGAGATAGTGTTAAAGTGAGCTATGAAAACTATCGTAGGAAAATGAGGGATTTGTTGTATGAATCGAATCAGGCAATTTATAAAGCAATATCGTGAGGTCATCTCTTATTTATTTTGGGGAGTGATGACTACGGTTGTAAGCTGGGCAAGCTACAGCATTTTTGCAATTATATTCAAGGGAGAAATTAGTGTAGTGCAGCTGTTTGGAATGGAAATGTCCATGGTTGTACTGATTGCGAATATACTATCATGGATTTGTGCCATAACCTTCGCTTTTGTGGTGAATAAGCTTTGGGTGTTTGAAAGTAAGAGCTGGAAGCGTTCTGTATGGTTGTCGGAAGTATGGAAGTTTTTGTCTGCTAGAATTGTCACAGGAATATTAGAGATTGTAGCAGTTCCGCTCTTAGTTAGCATTGGTTTGTCGCAGACCATATTTGGCGTAGAAGGTATGGTTGCCAAGGTGCTAGTTAGTGTAGCTGTCGTTGTTTTGAATTATGTATTTAGTAAGCTGTTTATTTTTAAATAAGCAGCTTTTTGTTGTTAGGCTTTAAGCCTTGTTGCTAGCTGCGGTTAAAAAAAAGAGAAACAGAAAGTTGGCAACAAATAAACCACCTGTTAGTGGTTGCAGTGTGTTAAAAATATTGATTTATATGGCATCAACATATATAATGAATGTATTATAATGTAAGGAGGTTTTTATCATGAAACATATTATACAAGTAGCAAAAATTTCTGTTTTATTACTCGTTGTTTATTTAATACCAACATTAACTGTAGAAGCGGCAAGAGTTGTGCCTGCTTCAGGAGATACAACTGGTAATAAAGACTTTCATAAGATTAATGCAGCATTAGAAAGTTCTAGCGATATTGTCCTTGAAGCGGGTTCTACATATTATATCAAAGGTACAATATGGGTTGATAGTAACCAGTCAATTACAGCTACTGGTGCTACAATTATTTCAAAAACAGGTGCATTTCGTAACCGTCCATCTAAGACCAATTATAAGTCTATTACGAATTTTACTGTTGATGGTGGTACATGGATGAATGTTGATGATGAAGGTTATAAAAAATCTGCGGTTCAATTTTCACATGGTAGTAATATTACAATTAAAAATGCGACTATTTATTGTAATTATGTGGGGCATGCTGTAGAGTTGGTTGCGTGCAAGAATGTGTTGGTTGATAATTGTGCTTTGATAGGACTAGGTAAATATAGTTCTACATGTGCTGAGGAGCAATTGCAGATTGATATAGCTACGCCGAAAACAACACCAACAGTAGGCAAATATGGGGCACAATTTGTCAAAGGACAGACATGTCAGAATATTACTGTTACGAATTGTACTATTACAGGTGCACGTGGAATTTGTGCAAATTATGCTTCAAAGGAGAAAAAATATCAAACCAAATTTCATAAAAATGTTGTATTAAAAAACAATAAGATAACAGGTATGTCATCCGAAGCGGTTGCTTTGTTTAATGTCATAGGAGCGACAGTTGAGAATAATAAAATTATTACAAAAAGCAAACGTACAGGAACTGCATATTCAGTTGGATTACATATTGCGATGTTTGGTAAAGCGCCTTCTAGCATGAAAAAGGCAGTATACAAGGTGAATAACAATACCATTAAAGGAGGAAGACAGGGGCTTTACGTATATTCGCATTCATCTTCAAAATTTGGAAAAGTAATTGCAAAAAAGAACAAATGTTATGCGAAAGCAGGAAAATCAAAGGCAATAGTACTTCATCCTAAATCGATAAAACAAGTAAAATTATTGGCTAATAAAAAGTACAAATGGAGATGATGATTGAACATGAATAGGAAAGGTAATTGAGATGAAACTGACAATAGAATTGTTTATATTTATGATGATATTTCTTGTTGTTTGGCTGTATGTTGGTAAACACAAGCAATTATGGAAGAATGTATCAAATAAAATAGAGCGCGTACAAGATCACAATATAATACTTGTGATAGTACTTTTTAGTATAATATTAGAGGGTTCTGTTATATTTTCACGTCAATTGCCATTTGTTGCGGATGAGGTGTATTCTATATCTGGTGCAGCGTATTTTGCTGGTTATGATTGGAGCGATTATATGTCGTTGCATAAGTTTTATAATTTTGGATATACTATGCTATTTGCACCTCTCTACAAAATATTTGATGACCCAATAACTATTTACCGTGGCATGTTATTTGGCAATGTACTTCTTTTTGCTATTAATATGGTTATAACATATTATATTGCAAGAAAACATTTTCATTTTAATAAATTGTATAGTACTGTGATTGCAGTTGTGTGTTCTTACAATTCTATTAATTTGTTTTTTAAAGGATTTGTATATAATGAATTGCCGTTGGCATTTATTATGTGGTTATCGTTATTATTACTGTTGGAATTGATTCAATCAGATGGTAAAAAAAGAGTAATTCTGTCTATGTTATTAGGTGTTGTTGTTGCCTATTCGTATTTAGTGCATAGTCGATGTCTGATTTTATTTGGCACGTTAGCTGTAGTGGTGGTACTCTATTTATGTATTTACAAAAAGTTTATTGTACAACCGATTGCATTCGGTAGTATCTTTGCAGTGGTATACGCATTAGAGAAGATACTGTTGCAACATGTTCAGACTAATCTTTATTTGGAAGGTTCAGATGTTGTTATGCCGAATTCTGTTGAACACATGGCGACGGGAACATGGCAATACAGAGTTTTGACTTCTTTTGAAGGAATAGGACAGTTAATTCAACAATTTTTCTCTCTAGCAGGCACCATTTCTATTGAGACAGGTGGCATGTTTACAATTATTTCAGCAATAACACTGTATTTTGTGTGGAAGAATTTTAAAACATACAAAGATGGACAAGGAGATAAAGAAAGTTTTCTGTTGATTATTTATAGTTTTGTTTCTTTTTGGGGGATGGTAGTATGTATAGCATTATTTGGTGCTTCTAATGAGAAGGCGAGATTCTTGTTGTACAGTAGGTACTTTGCACCTTTTATTGGTCCATACCTTTTACTAGGTTTTAGCATATTGCAAAGAAACAAAGATTTGAAATATAAGTGGATTGCAATATGGTCTTTTGTGTTGAATGTTTTGGTGTTATTTACTTTTGTATTTTATTCTTTGCCGCGATTGAATAAAACTAGCATGAAGGATAATGCATCGTTGTATTTGTTTATGCCTTTTGCTAGGTATGAATCACAGACAACATTTTCAAAAAATGTGATATTTATTGCATTAGGATTATTGTTGATTTTTACAATAGTTTTATTGTTTTTATATAAGAAAAGACAGTTTGTTTGTTTTTGTCTAGTGACTATTATTTTTTCAATGATGTTAGTTTGGCAAGTAGAAGATAAACAGAATGCCCCTGCTGCTGGGAGACGTTATAGAGCCAGCAATGCAACATATGAATTGCTTAATGACAAAGCATTTGGGAATGAAAATGCGATATACTGTATTGGTGACGAGACGTATAGAAAGTCCGTATTAGTTTCGTGTTACGATAAGGATATTCATTATAATTTGTCGAATATCCAAATTACAGATGATACAATTTTATTGGCAAATGATGTAAAGCATTTTGAAAAATATCAACCAGACTATGTATATCAGTTAGACAAAAATGAATGGATTGGCATATGGGATGAGTATTTAAGCAATAGTTTAAGTGAAAACTATGAGTTAGAAATGAATGAAGAGCAATCTTCTAACTAAAATTTGTGATATTTATGCAGGATAAATGAGTAGTATCCTTTGATTGACATTACCATAAAATGGGATATAATAACCATTAGATTTCAATTAAAGGATACTATTTTATTGATTGTAGAATACTGTTAATAATGAATAAGGATAAAGGAGACGAAACATGAAGTTAATTATTCAGATACCATGTCTTAACGAAGCAGAAACATTAGAAATTGCATTGAACGATTTACCTCGTCAGATTGACGGAATTGATGAGATTGAGTACTTAATTATCAATGATGGTAGTACAGATAATACAGTAGAGGTTGCAAGAAACTGGGGTGTTCACCACATTGTAACCTTTAAGAAAAACAAAGGGCTTGCCAGAGGATTTATGGCAGGTCTGGACGCTTGTCTTCGCGCTGGTGCGGACATTATTGTGAATACAGATGCGGATAACCAGTATAATGGTGAGGATATCGAGAAGATTGTTCGTCCAATTATTGATGGTAAGGCTGATATTGTAATCGGTGAGAGACCGATTGATGATACAGAGCATTTCTCACCACTCAAGAAGAAGCTACAGCATATTGGTAGCTGGACGGTCCGTGTTGCTTCTAAATCAGATATTCCGGATGCACCAAGTGGATTCCGTGCTTATAGTAGAGAAGCTGCTATGCGTTTGAATGTAGTGAATGAATATACGTATACATTAGAGACAATTGTGCAGGCTGGTCATGAGAAAATGGCAATGACATCTGTACCAATTCGTACTAACGCTGAGCTTCGTGCATCAAGATTGTTTAGCAGTATGTTTGGTTATATTAAGAAATCAATGGTGACGATTGTTCGTTCATTCATTATGTACAAGCCACTTCGGTTTTTTGGAGGAGTTGGTGCAGTATTGTTCTTGATTGGCTTGATTTTAGGAATTCGATATTTGGTATTTATGTTTACAGGAGATGCGGCTGGACACGTGCAGTCCTTGATTTTGGCATCTACTCTGTTGATGATGGGTACCATGACCTTTGTGATTGGCTTGCAGGCAGATATTATTGCTGCAAATCGTAAGATTTTAGAGGATGTACAGTATCATGTGAGAAAGATTGATTATGATTTGGCAATGAAGCAGGCAAAGAAGGACGCCAAGAAAGAGAAGAAGAATAAGGACAAATAGTAAAACGTGAATAAGAATTCGAAATAGAAAAAGAATTGGAAATAGAACGAAGAAAGAATGTTAGGCGGATGAATCATTGTGTGAAGAGAAAGCCTGACTAGGTGGTTAATATGAGTGCATGTCAGATTTCGGTGGTTGTTCCACATTACAATTCACCAGATTTGTTAATTAAATTATTTGAAAGTATTCCGGATACAGAGAATATTGAAGTTATTGCAGTGGATGATAACAGTACGGTTGATTTGGTTTCTGTGCGTGATTATGTGGCAAAGCGTAAGAATGTTGAGTTTCTTGTCAATGATTCTGGCGTGAAGAATGCAGGAGCAAGCCGTAATGTTGCATTGAAGCATGTGACAGGAAAGTGGATTTTGTTTGCAGACTCAGACGATTTCTTTGTGGATGGATGGGTAGAAGTAGTGACACCATTTTTGGATACTGATTATGATATGGTTTATTTTCCACCTACTAGTATGGATCTAACAACTGGTGAACTTTCGTCTCGTCATGTCATGTACATGGAGATGATTCTTGCAGCCTATGAGAATCCTACCCTTAAGAATATTACAGAAATGAAGTTTGCATTTTGTTCTCCTTGGTCGAAGCTGATTCGTACCTCTGTGATGAAGGAGAATGATATTACTTTTGATGAGGTGGCAGTATCTAATGATATTATGTGCCTGACAAAATGCGCATATCATAGCAAGAACGTAGGATTGTCTGATAAGACCATTTATTGTGTCACTCGAGGTGGTAATTCCTTGACTACCAATAAGGATGAGAAACGTT
Organism: Lachnospiraceae bacterium; assembly: GCA_017622535.1. Classification (GTDB taxonomy): domain Bacteria; phylum Bacillota; class Clostridia; order Lachnospirales; family Lachnospiraceae; genus CAG-590. Next base: position 7,222 of record JAGAQX010000118.1, read on the forward strand.
TTGATACACGAGTGGAAGTGTTTGTAAACCGTTATATTTATGCGAGAGAACATCTTTCGAAGAAGGAATTCCGTTACACACATCTTGACCGACAAGCGTTGGGAAAGCTTGTGGATGTATTTATTGAAAAATGGGGACCAAAGAAGTTTTTCTGGATTTCCAAGCTATATATTAAGAATCGAATCTATATTTTTGATTGGGGATTATTGAACCCAGTGACCTTATTCCACAAAGCAAAGGTAGAGCTACAGTGGTGGATGGATATTAAGAAGCATCGTAAGAATGGATAATTACAAAAAAGGATAGAATTATGAGTACAGTTGAGACTACCACAAACAATAATTTATGTATCTCATGTGGGATATGTAAGGCTGTTTGTCCGAAAAATTGCATATCCTATGAGCGTCATAATGGACTATATATTCCGATTATAGACAAAGCTGCATGTGTAGATTGTGGTAGATGTTACCAGGTTTGTCCAGGCAAAGGCTTTGATTATACAAGGTATGATGAGCCAGCAACGGGCGATTTTTGGGAAGGTGATTATCAGGCAATCTATTCGGCGGCAACAAAGGATAATACACGTTTGCAGAATGCTGTAAGTGGTGGTGTTGTTACCGAGCTTGTGTACAATTTGTTAAAAGATGAGGAATATCAAGCTGCATTTTTAATTCAAACACATCAATATCAGAATCATATGTTGGAGACAGAATGTGTTTTAAAGGGTGATGATTTATCTGTAACACAGAAATCCCGTTATCTTCCAGTGTCACAGGAAAAAGCTGTTTCTTATATGCTGTCACATAGAGATGATAAGGTGGTATTGGTTGGCACAGGTTGTTTTGTACAGGGGATTTTGAATGTAATAGAAGCTTACAAATTGAATCGTGATAATTATTTCATTATAGGTTTGTTCTGTGACCGAACTATGACTTATGATATTGTGGATTATTTTTCGAAACATTCCGCTTTGAAGGGGCGAGAATTAAATAGTATGTATTTCCGTTCGAAGGAGGTAGGCGGTTGGCCGGGTGGTGTTCGCTTAGAAACATCGAAGGGAGAACAGGTGGATTTGCCAAATACGGAGCGAATGAAGGTAAAGGATTATTTTCATCCAGAGCGTTGTTTGTATTGTTTGGACAAATTAAACAAGTATGCAGATGTTTCGGTTGGAGACAATTATACCAAGGAAAATGCAGATAAGCGAGGCAGCAGTAGTGTGATTGTGCGAACGGATAAGGGAATGCGTATTTGGGAACAGTATGCTTCTAAGTTCGATTGGAAGGAATCTACTATTGAGAAAAT
>JAGAQX010000119.1 GCA_017622535.1 Lachnospiraceae bacterium
CATCACCTCCAAAAATGTGCTGTAGCTGATGCTCTCTTTCATTCTTGTTCGTCATATTTAAATATCTTATTTTTTTCTTGCATTCATCCATTTCCTGATAATGGAACATCCATTCAAAATTGCTTCTTTTTCGCTGTGCATATTCTTCCTCCATAAAAGGAACAAGTATAATATCAAATCCCTCTAGCATACGGAAATTCTGTAAAACACCACTTCCCATATCAAACAAGACACCATTATATTCACTCGATTCTAAGTTTGATCTTAACCAATTTAAATCCTCCACATTTACTTGTCTTGCATCAAAAAAGTAATTACCACTTACAATCACATCCTCTTCACCTCTCACATAATGCATTACCTGTTCCTCATTGTGTGTTTTCCAATAATAGAAGAATTCATCAGCCGTCTTTTTTCTATCTATATCCGTTTCTCCAAAGGAGCTGTAATCCTCCATTCCAACATATAACCACCTTCCATACGCACCTTCCTTTACAAAATCCAATGCAAATGTAGTCTTTCCACAACGTCCTATAGGAGAATATATTGCCACTAATTGCTTTGATTTTTTTTGTGCACACTGTTTCTTTGTCACAATCATTTTTATCTGCTTTGCAATATTGTCCGCACCTTGAAATCGGCACAACGCATACCAACCTTTACGTTCTATATTCTTAGGCTTAGGCTCATCTGTCAGCCACAACTTAGTCATTTCTTTATACTCTTCAAACACATTCAAGCCATTCCTATCTGTCCCTAATAACAAATCCATAGAATGACTTTTAATATATGCCTGTATCATCTCCACGTCAGTAAAAGCACGTACATCCCATTTTCCCTTTCCATACTTCTGTAAATAATCTGCCAGCCTAGATACATATTCTATTTCTTCATCCCATACTCCAATTTTAATCTTGTGCATTCACAAACCTCTCTATCACAATTTTCCTAATATTTGTGCAACTCCATTTTCCCAACCTCATAGTTTCACCCATTTCATACTCTCTATCACTATCGTAGCAATTCCGATAGGAATCGAAAAATTCATCGTTTCTCCTTTCAAATAAAATTGTTCTCCTCGCACAATACGGATTAGCATTTTAACAATTGCCAGTCCCGCTGCCACAAGAAATGATACAACCACAATTCCAATAGCATCTCTTTGGTAAAATGCTGCAAGGACACAAAACAGTTTAATATCTCCTGCCCCGAGACCCTTTAACACAAACAGGGCAAACAACACAACTAACATAACTACTGACATTTTTATGCTTTGTAGCAATCCAGTTCCTCCTCTATATAAAGCTGTATACAATCCAGCTGATATCAAGCCGTACACCATACATCGATTTTCAATAATCCCCTTTTTGATATCTGTATAGATTGCTCTTGTTAATATCATCAACACAAGTACAATTCGCAACCATTCCATCTTCTTTTTAATCCTCCAATACCCTTTTTGTTTGGTTATTAACATGTTCCTTCCTTGTGTGCCTCACATTTTTTGCAATTATAGAACTGTGATTTTTCATTGTCTACAATTATGAACGAAACAACAAAATAAACATAGAAAGTTCAAAAAGTATCATTTTTTATTAACTTCAAAACCTCTATTTTTGAACTTTACGAAGTAATTTTTGAATTCTCATTCATAATTCTTATCTGAAGTTAATAATTTTGAACTAATTTTAAAAAAGAAGATTTAACCAAAGAAGAATATTTTTTCCAAACTTGTCTATAATGAAAATAGAACAGATACAAGCTAGGTGATTATGTTATTATTTTTCAACTATCTAAATTATTCTCAGAAATGAAAGGAGTACCTATATGGCTATTACAATGAAACATCCATCTATACTAAACCAACCTCCTTTACACAAAACAGCAGATACTTTTATTCAAGAAAAAAAGAACCTAAGCGCTCTTAAAAAAGAGAGCTCAAATTCTTATCTATTAGATGATATCAACGATACCAAACGTGATATCGAAACCTTGCTATTACATTTGGATTATCAGACGGATCCGGATATGATTGACTGCTATTCCTATCAGTTAAAGGGTGCATATATGAAGTACAAATTTCTTCTTCGTCAAATACAACAGACTGCAAACTAATATAGTGAACACATAAACAAACTACATCCAAATATAATCTTATTGGTTTTCTTCCTTAATACAAAAGGGATGCTGTTCCTTCACGAACAACATCCCTTTTTGTCTACCTTTACGTGTGCTCTATTTTGCTAAAAATTAATAGTCATGAATACTACTCTACTTATCATTTTTCTCCACATACTTATTCAATGTCTCACAAACATCATTTAAGTTATATGGTTTTGCTATGTAATCATCCAATTTTGCTTCTAAGATACGTTCCTTATCACCGAACATAGCACGAGCAGTTACAGCGATAATTGGAAGACGCTTTCTTCCTTCACGGAACTCAATTGCACGAATTTCCTGAGTTGCAGCAAGACCATCCATGACTGGCATCTGTACGTCAAACAATGCTGCCTGGTATTCTTTCTGCTTGAATAACTCTACTGCCTTTTCTCCATTTTCAGCGATATCATAAGCGTAACCTGCCATACCAAGAAGTTTACCGATAACCTGCTGATTTACTGGCTCATCCTCTGCTACAAGAATTCTTGCACGGTTATGTGCCATAAGAGAGAATACAGCTGGATCTTCTGAACTCTTCTCTTCTTCTACCTCTTCAACCTCAGCTGCCTTAATTAGCTTCAAAGGAACCTCTACGATAAATGTGGAACCGAGTCCCTCTTTACTCTGTACAGTGATGTCACCACCCATCAACTCTACAATCTGTTTTGTGATAACTAAGCCAAGACCAGAACCACCATATTTACGTGTATCTGATGCATCTACCTGTGAGAATCGGATAAACAATTTGTTACGATCCGAGTCAGCAATACCGATACCAGAGTCTGATACAGCAATACGCAACTTGATCTTATCTAACATGTCATCAATACAAGCAACCTTAACTCGAACACCACCCTCATTGGTGAACTTGATACCATTTGATAACAAGCAGTTCAATACCTGCTGGATTCGCTGTCCATCACCACGAACAAGCTTTGGAATATTGCTGCCAAAGGTACAATCTAATGTCAATCCCTTACTCTTAGCGATCTGAACCTGAGCTGCAACTGTCTCTTCGATTACTGCCTTCACATCAAAGTTTTCTTCACGCAAGTTATACTTACCAGCCTCTAACTTAGAAATATCTAAGATATCATTAATCAAACGAAGTAATGTATCCGCACAATTCTTAGCTGTAGTTAAATTATCTCTGTGATCAGCCTGCAAATCATCTGCCATCAGAGTCAACTGCAACATACCTAAAATACCATTAATTGGTGTACGAATTTCGTGTGACATATTTGCAAGAAATTCTGACTGTGTCTTGTAAGCTGCATTTGCATCTTTAATCGCCTTAGAAAGCTTATTCTGTGTTTCCTTCTCCTCTGTAATATCAATAACTACCATGTTAATATAGTCAGACTCTGACTTGTACATTACCGTATTGAATACCTTTTCCAACTTCTCCATGGTAATCTCTACAGCCATCAATTCTCCCTGTTTTGTACCAGAGTTGTTATATGCCTCAAACCAAGCATTAATATCCTGTAACACTTCAATCTTACTATCTGAAATCATCTTACCTTGATAGTCTGAATAATCTAAGTTGAACAGACGACCAAAAGTTTCATTTGCGTCAGAAATTCGATATCCCATGTTACGTCCTGTCTGTGGATCTCTCATAATCTGAGCCTGTGCAAATCCGATTGGCAAGTTCAAAAACAATCTCTTATACTTGTCACTCTTCACTGCTGAGACCTTTTCTTCATCAGACATCATCTTGAACATTACTACAGCAGCAGCAATAGCCAAAATGATTACCAATATGGAAATCACTGTAACAATTCCCTTCAGACCTTCTGCACCAGCAATGTCTCCCAGCTTACCCAGCAGTACAATATCTCCAATAATCACCGCTGCAATCAGCACACCGACAATTGCACAATACACTGTTCTCATTTTACCTGCGTTTCCACCTTTTTCCATAAATGCGTCACCCCTTGATATTAATATTTTTGTAACTATCCAAAGTCATTTTCAAAATAATTACCTCTGAATCGTTACTTGTTTTTGTGTCTTGTTTCTAAAATGTTTCTCTACTCTCCATATAGCTAAGAAACATAATATACCTAATAAAGATGTTATCCATCCTTTCAATAATCCTGGACAACGATAAACCATCTTTATTGTATAATCACCCTGTGGTAGTTCGGCTCCCAAAAAGCCCTCTAATACTCTACAAGTCTCTATCTTTTCACCATTGGCGTATATCGACCATCCCTCGTCATAAGGAATCGATGTCATAAATACACCGTCCTCCATTGCAGTAACAGTACCTTCGATTTTTGTCTCGCTAAAGGATGTCATTACCATTGACTGATTGGATAAAACATCGTAAAACTGCTGGAACTGACCGTCTAAGAATTCCATCGGATAGCAATATAGGTTACCACTTAAGTCCTCACCTTCATTCAAAACAAATTGAATATCCACAATCTGTCCAGCTTTAACCTCGCCCACTCGGAACAGCTGTCCATGATAACGGTCAAATGCCACCTCATTGCCATCGATTAACAATGCAAGCTTATGCACATTACTTCCACTACAGCTAACATACAAATCCATGTCATGTGGAATAGTATAAATGAAATCACCCCTTGCACTTCCATTAGCATTCTTATAGGATGCATTAAAATCATCCGTAAGGGTGATGTCCATATTGGTTCCATAGGTATCTGTTCCCATATCATCAAATATAGTTGAGAAAATCGGCTCCACTCCTGTCAGTGCACCACTTAGCTCATTCTGCACCGTAAATGGTCCATTATCCAATGTCTCATAATCTAAAATCTCACGATTAACCATATAACCAATTGGAAGATTGTATAAATTTCTGTAGACAGATACATTTGCTTCTGTATCATGTAAACCCATATCTACGTTGATATAATCTCCGTCTCTAGCATATACATATTTCACACCAAACAGCGCATTCGTTACCGGCGTGGCCCCATAATATAGATACTCATTGGCACCTGTATAGAATCCAAGGTCACCCATAATGGAAACCATCTCTCCCGGTACTGTTGATCCAAATATTCCAACACTTCGCAAATTATACCAAGTCGCTTCATCCACCATTAACGGTTGTAACACATCTGAACGACTCCAACTTTCGTCACCTTCTTCCACTCTGTCAATCAGAGTTTCAAAGGTTTTTGTCTCTCCATAATAATACTCTGCATCCGAGGTTCCTACCTGCACAAATGCAATCCAACCATTTACTGCCATTTCTAGTATTGCTATCACAAGCAGCGCATATCCGGCTCCTCGTTTCCATTTACCTGGTAGCTTCTTGTATAAAATAAACATAACCAGATAAATTGTTAACACAACCATCGATGCAATGTATGTTCTCTTATCGTAAGTAACCTTCGCATTAAAATATGCATAGATTGCAAACAACATACATGCCATATATGCCACAATAATCATCGGAAGTCGTACATTTCTTCGCTTTAAGTATACTTCGTAAGCCATGATAATCAAAACAAAAATATACAAAAAGGCAAAGCGGTTTGGTATTCCGTACTGATTATGGAACCCATGCCATATATAGTTTAAAAGCTGATTGTTAAAACTAATTACAAATAACACCAACAATGCCAAATATTTGATTTTCTTCTCGATAGAAATCTTTCCTATACAGAAGAACATAATCGCCAACAAAAGAGTGAATAATCCACAATAAAGATTTGTTCCTCCGTCTCCTACTTGATTCGTCATCACCTCTGAACAGAATAAATGAGAACGAAGTGTGTCTACAAACTCTCCATAAAATTCCCACTCTGGAAATTCAAAATCAGCTGATGCCGTAGTCATAATTCCTTCGTAAGCAGGAAGCAAAACCACTGCTCCCATGGCCGCTGCCACTAAAGACGCAATTGCAAACCGTATTCCTCGCTTAAAGAATTGAGCCACATTATCAAAGTGAAAAGCGAAAAACCACAATACCAAAAAGATACATATCATAAAACTGATATAGTAGTTACAAATAAAACTATATAACAATGCCAGAATATACATCCGGCTATCATCTTTCTTCATTAGGCGTTCCATTCCAAGAATAATAATTGGAAAAATGAACACACAATCTAGCCACATTAAATTCCAATAATATCCAACTACAAAGCTGCTAAATGCATAAAAAAGAGAAAAAACTATAATCCCTGGGTTTTGCCTTGGTTTCTCCCCAGCATGCATTAAAAAATAAGCAAAACATCCCGCAGCTAATATAATCTTTATAGAAATAATAATATTCATCATCATCGGCAAACCTGATTTGTTACATAATATAATAATCAGGTTCAACGGACTGGACAAATAGTAAGACCATAGCGATATAAAATTATTACCCATTCCTACATCAAAGGAATATTGTAAGCTTTCAAAATTCTGAAGCTTCTCTTGGTAATTTGAAAAAAAAGGAAGATACTGATGTACACCATCTACCACTATCAAACATCTACCACCAAAAGGTCCTACATCTCCGATAATCCATGCACCCAGCATCATAATGAATGCAAGCCCTATCGTAATACTATACACATACTTGTCCTTCAAAAGGGCGTATATTCGATTCCACATATTTTCTATATCCAATCTTTTCTATATTATAACCATCCAAAACATTATCGTATGCTCAAACTTTTAAGAGTCCATCATAGACAGGACTTTATCATACTCTAAATTTCCTCCAAACAAGTCAAGAGCACTGCCGATTGTCACATCCAGCTTACTCTTACCAAGCTTACGAATCACATTAATGTCCTCATAGGAGCCAACTCCGCCAGCATAGGTAATCGGAACGGTTGCATATTGTGACAACATAGAAACCAATTCTTCTTCCACACCACTGGCCTTACCCTCTACATCTACTGCATGTATCAAAAACTCGTCTGCATAATCCTGCAGTTTTAAAATCGTCTCTTCGCAAACAATCTCCTTCGTGAACTTCTGCCAGCGATCCGTCACAATATAATATTTGCCATCCTTCTTACGACAACTCAAATCCAATACTAAATGTTCCTTACCCACAGCCTTATACAATGTCTCCAAGCGATCGTAATCCACAACACCATTACTAAATACGTACGAAGTCACAATCACATGGCTAGCTCCCATATTGAGGAACTCCTTCGCATTCTCAGCTGTAATTCCTCCACCAATCTGCAAACCACCAGGATATACAGAAAGTGCTCCTCTTGCTTGGACAATATCTTCTTCATAATATGGCGTTCCAGCTTTGTTAAGCAAAATAATATGTCCGCCTCGTATATTGCTCTCCTTATATAGCTTTGCATAAAATGCTGCATCTTGGGTTGCTACAAAATTCTCCTGTGCCTGATTACCAGCATCTAACAAAGAGCCACCCACAATCTGTTTTACTTTACCATTATGTATATCAATACAGGGTCTAAACCTCATGATCTTCTCCAACTACCATGACAATTTTGCAAGTTCCGACAGTCTCCCACCATAAAACCTAACAATTATTGTTATAGTACCATATTTTTTAGATAAATACAACGAAAAAGCCTATCGCTTTTGTCTATTTTTACAGACATTTTTGCACACAGGCTTTCCACATTCGTCACACACCGATTTTTTCTTTCCATGTTCTTTATTCAATTCTTTTTCTACTTCTTTAATTCTTTTCTCAAATTCCCGAATTGCTGGATATTGTTTCCTAAGAGTGTATATTTTACTGCTCCAACATGCTTCTAATTTACTCATAAATTAAATCCTTATTTTTCTTATTTACTATTTTATTCAGATATCTCATTTTGTAGCATTTTAAAACATTTTCCATCTGTTATTTTTCATTCTATGATACAATACATAAAAAAGGGAGGTGTTCTTTATGATTTCAAATAAAGAGAATTTTTTAAATACATTCCATAGTCAATTAGAAACAATCATACATGGTTCTTCGCTTGCTGATTATCTCGATAATAAAGGTTACTTATCAGTAAATGAGCTTTTAAACATCTCTCTTGATATCTGCAATATTATACATACACTACACAATCAACAACCGCGTATTATTTTTACATCCCCTGCTTTTCGAATGGGTATCGTAGGCCTTTTTCTATTAACTCCTATTCCTTTGCGCATGGGGAATTACTTTGTTCCATAACAATATGCAACAACCAAAAACACACTCTTCAAACCAAACGATCATAGATGATAACTTATCATTAAAAGAACAAGCTTCTTACTTCGAACAAGCTCTCATTGACTATATTGCTACTCTAAACAGTGCTTTTGATAATTATTATGGATACGAAACACCAACAGAAAAAGGATATTCAGACGAATAGATAAAGTACTATCTTTCATCCGAATATCCCTTTTCATTTTTACTTATCTACTATAAATTATATTACAATATACGTTACTGTTACATTCAACAACATACGCTTCCTACTTTACAGTCTTAGTATAGCCTGCTTTCTTAAGCAAATTCTTATAAGCCTTCTTTTTGCTCTTTGGAACCTTAATGGTTGACTTCTTCGCAATATTCTTAAATGCATTCTTACCAACCTTCTTAAGCTTTGTTCCATTGATTGTCACCTTACTTAATTTCTTACAATCGCTGAATGCATCCTTGCCGATTTCAGTTACATTTTTTGTAATCGTTACTGACTTCAGACTACTACATTTTCTAAATGCACCTGTACCAATCTTTGTAAGACTACTTCCTTTGGTTGTAACACTTGTCATCTTCTTACAATTATAGAAAGCGTTACTGCCAATCTCAGTTACATTCTTTGGTATAGTAACCTTTTTAAGTTTTGTGCAGCCTTTAAATGCATTTTTACCAATCTTAGTTACTGTCGTTGGAATCGAAATACTCGTCATCTTGGTATTACCCGAGAATGCTCCCGCTGCAATTGCAGTGACCTCATACTCTTTTCCATCAATAGTAACCTTTTTATCAATCTTGGCTTTTTTTGCCTTCTTATTGGCCTTACTTGGAGTAAATGTTACCTCTACCACACCTTCTAAACCAATAGCTGTAACCTTACAGCTACCATTTGCTGTTGTTACAGTTTCTCCAACCTCTGGTAATATAACCTGTGGTGTATCATTTTCTGGGTCCGTTGCCGCTGGTTTTTCTAATACTGTAATTGGAACCTGTACTGTCAATCCTTCATATGTAACTGTTACTGCCTTATCCGTCAATACAAGTGCACTAGTTGCTGATAAAGTATAACCAGTTATTATCTCTTTTGTTCCGTCTGAATATACCAAAGAAATCGTCATTCCTGTTGTGTCAAACATTTCACCTTCTACATAAGATAGTTTCGTTGGATTTGCACTTACTTCAATAGATACCGGTGCCACATCCTCCGCTACTAAGGCATATGTTGAAAACTTGTCAGTCTTGAAATGTAACTTCTTCTTATCCTTATCAAACTCAGCCTCTAACATGTCTACCTTACCATCATGATAACGGTATACTTTGTATTTACGTTTCTTAGCATGCTTTCCTGTCTGTTGGAAGCTGTCTGGAATATCCATAGTAATATCCACTTCTTCCATGGTCTCAGTAACTGCTTTCGGATCACGGTCACCCACCTGATACTTCATATCAATATCCAGATATTGTACCTTTGATGGTTTTGTTTTATCCTTGTTACAATCTTTTTCTACCTGTTCTTTAACCTTCTTTGCTTCTGCATCGTCTTCTTTTGCTTCTTTTACATCCAGTTTAACTTTAAGTGGCTTACCTTCTGCAAGCTCTTTGGCATCTGCATAGTCATCATCACCCTTTTGATAAATGTCAATCTTATCACGAAGGTCAGCATTTTCACCATCCAAGGTTACCTCACAGCTTTCACCATTAATTGGTGCTTTGCTACATTCGGTAGACGCTTTGAATTCTGTCACTGTAACCGTTACAATATTCTCTTCATCAGATCCGATCATAGCTGATTCCACAGTCTCTACCTTACCAATATCCTTTGCCGAAAACTCTTTACCATTAATAATAGACTTGTTGGTTGAGCCTTCATAGAATCCAAGCTGTACCTTCTTGCCTGCTTCTTCATTACCAAAGTTACCCATCATCTTCAC
>JAGAQX010000120.1 GCA_017622535.1 Lachnospiraceae bacterium
ACCTGTCATATACTTACCAGCACCCTCAGATACACCTAAGATAACTGGGCTCTTTAACTCCTCAGCTGTCAAAAGAATTGACTTTGTCCACTCAAGGTTGTTGATGTTGAACTGACCAACAGCATACTTACCAGCTTTTGCCTTTGTTAACATTTCTTTTGCTGAAACTAACATGAATAAATCCTCCATCTCTTTTAAATAAATTATATTTGACAGGCAAAAATGAATTCTCACCTGCACACTTGCCATCATTATACTCTAACATTCAAAAAAAAGAAAGTATTATATTTAACGAAAAAGTATCAGTAATCTGTACATTCTATATCTATTTTGTTATATGCTTCTCCCATTCCCATGCATCCTTACACATAGAATCCAAATCCTCTTCTGCCTTCCATCCCAGAAGACGTTCAGCCTTATCAGGATTTGCATAACACTGTGCCACATCACCTTCTCGACGAGGAGCAATCTGGTACGGTACCGGAACACCATTGACGCGTTCAAAGGTCTTCACAATATCTAACACACTGTATCCATTGCCAGTTCCAAGGTTCACCACCTCTGCGCCCTTATGATTCATTGCATATTTCACCGCTGCAATATGTCCCTTCGCAATATCTACCACATGGATATAGTCTCTTACTCCTGTACCATCTGGTGTATCATAATCATTACCAAACACATTTAAATGCGGACGAATTCCAGAAGCAACCTGTGTAATATATGGCATCAAATTGTTTGGCACACCATTCGGCTGTTCTCCAATCAACGCCGATTTGTGCGCACCGATTGGATTAAAATAGCGAAGAATTACTGCAGACATATCTTTTTGGGCATAACACACATCCTGAATAATCTGCTCCGCCATGTACTTAGTCCAACCATATGGATTGGTACATCCCGTTGGCATTCCCTCCACCAAAGGCACAGTCTCTGGAACACCATAAACTGTTGCCGATGAACTGAAAATGAGATTATTCACTCCATGCTTTTTCATTGCCTCCATTACCGTCAATAGTGTATCCAAATCATTTCGATAATACATCAACGGCTTCTCCACCGACTCACCAACCGCCTTATAGCTGGCAAAATGCAAAACCGCCTCAATATCATATTTTTCAAACATGGCATCTACTTTATTCACATCACAAACATCGATTTCTTCCAACGCAGGTCTCTTACCAGTAATTTTCTCAATTGCATCTAATACTTCTGGTTTGCTGTTGTAAAAATTATCAGCAATTAACACATCATATCCAGCCTCAATCAATTCCACTGCTGTATGGGAACCGATATATCCTGCACCACCTGTTAATAAAATCATGTCGCATCCTCCTACATATCTGTTATCAAATATCTTACTTACATTCAAAACCATTTAGCATTCATTTTTTACAAAACAATCGAGCAGGTAAATCTACCCACTCGATATTTTTTATACACTATTTCGCCCAAAGATCCTCGCCATATACACCATCTGCTACCAACTGCTTAAATGCTGCAACAACACTATCCTTGTCCTCCTGATAAGTCACACCAAACCAACGGTCTGAAGACGAAAGAACCTTCACCTGGGACTGACCCGATTTCAACAAATCATCCATAATAATCGGCAATAAAAATTCCGCCTTCAAATTCGCAGGATCCATGTTCTGCAAAAACTCCTCGAACTTATCCTCTAATATTCCAATATACTCTGGCGTCACACCCCACATATTCATAGAAACCAATGTCTCATCTGAAAGCTCTAAACCTTCCTCTGAGGTGTAGGTTCCATCCTCTGTTCTTGCAATTTCATGTGTCTCGTTAATTGTAATTAAATTATTGTTCTCGTCCATCTTGCACACACCACGAGTCACAGTACCATTCTCACTCAAGGTATTTGCAAGCTTAAAGCCTGCCATACAATACTGATCCGTAGTATTTTCATGTTCTGATAAAAATTGATAAATCTTAACAAATGCTTCCTTACCATAATAATCATCTGCATTAATTACAACAAAAGGAACATCAAGAATATGTCTGCAGGCAAGCACTGCCTGTCCTGTTCCCCAAGGCTTCGTTCTATCCTCTGGACAAGTAAATCCTTCTGGTAAATCATTCTTATCCTGGAATACATATTCCACTGGACAAATCTTCTCAATTCTTGAACCAATTACTTCCTTAAATTCATCCTCAATATCCTTACGAATAATAAAAATCACCTTATTGAATCCAGCCTCTAATGCATCATGGATGGAATAATCAATAATAATCTCTCCCTTTGGGCCCACCTTCTGTAACTGCTTGATACCAGCACCGTAACGAGAACCAATTCCCGCTGCCATAATCACTAATGCAATATCCTTCATCTTCAATCTCCTTCTCTTCTAATACCCTATCCTATTGTTACTCATTCCTATTAGCTACTTTTTTCTATCCAAAATATATCCTTACTATTATCGCTTCCAGCTTATATGTAGTCGCGAACAAAGCTATTCTATCAAACATTCAAGGTAATAACAAGTAGAAATGATTTCTCTACTTTCTTCCCTTGATAAACAATCCGGCCAACAGCATCAAAACCACTGACAATACAATAACCAGCAGCCCTTCCTGATACTCTTCCCACTTATCCGTTAGAAAAAGTGTGCTCTCCTCTTTCTCAGCTTCAGCTGCATCATTCTCCGCCTTTTGGTTTTCGGCATCCTTCTCATCCACTTCCCCTGCGGCATCCTGCGTAGCAGCTTCTTCTACTGCATCAGCTCCTGCTTCCGTAGCAGTATCTGTATCCGTTGACGGTTCTTTATCTGCAGATTCCTCCTCCGTCACATCTGTCATTTCATTTTGTTCATCTTCATCTAACTCCGTACTATCCTCTTCACCCACATCTGCATCTGCATACTCCTCCGTATCCTCTTCCGTGGAGTTCTCCGTGGTTTGTGTGGTTGCAGGAATGCCATCTCCATTCACATCCACACCCAGCTCCTCGTCAAATTTTCCATTCAAATAATCCTGATATGCTTGATTTGCACCACCCATATCCGGCGAATAGCCATGTGCCGACAGCCACGCCTTTGCTTGTGCCTTCTGCTCCTCTGTATACGCATGTGATGTAAATGTGATATTAAACACCATTACTAGTACTACGATTGTTATTCCCAAAATCCAATTCATTCGTTTCATCTTGTATGTCTCCATTTCCAAACCCAAAGATATTTCGGGTACATTATAAATCTTAACGCCGTTCTATGCAAGCATGCTTGTCTACTTGGCTCATCGTTAACACAAAAATGCAACCAGCACAAGCCGATTGCATTTTATCAACATATAAAATTCTTAATATGCTCGACCGAAATATACCATCTTCTTTGCAGGCTTTCCACAGTGAACACACACTGTTCCCAAATTCTCCTGCGCAAATGGCATACAACGTGTAGATGCTCCTGTCTCTTCCTTAATCGCTTCCTCACATTCTCTCTCTTCACACCACATTGCTTTGATAAAGCCCTGCTTA
>JAGAQX010000002.1 GCA_017622535.1 Lachnospiraceae bacterium
GTTCCAGTCTTGCCTGCCACTTCATAGGCGGCGTCTGCAAAATAATTCGCTGCAGTACCTTCCTCAGTAACCTTTCTCATATATGAGGTAAGTACTTCTACCTCCTTTGCAGTCATAAGTGTAGCATAAGAAGATGGTGAAAACTTCTTGATTCGTGTTCCTTTATAATTCTCAATGCTATCAATCATATAAGGCTTCATCATCAAACCGCCATTAGCAATGGTTGCAATAATCATCGCGTTATGCAACGGCGATATCAAAGTATCGCCTTGACCAAATGCAGTCTGCGGAATGTATCCAGCATTTGAATCACCATCTAAATAAAAACGGCTAGTCGCACTAGCATCCGTATAAGGAAGGGACTTATTGAACATAAATTCCTCTAACGTATCTCTCCACTTATCCACATCCAAATCAATTCCAATATCTGCATATGCCTGATTACAAGAATTTGCCAATGCACTTGCTAAATCCTGTTCACCATGTTGCTTGCGATTATAACAATGAACAGATACACCATTAAAAATACACTCTTCTGAGTTACAACTATAACTATATTTCTTATATTTGATTGGATTTTGACGCATATAAGATAATGTGGTTAATACCTTAAATGTAGATCCTGGCGGATATAATCCTTGGCTAGCACGATTTAACAAAATAGAACTATCTGAGCCCTCTCGATTTGCCTCTTTCCATACCGCGTCAATATCATTAGGATTAAAATCCGGTTTTGAAACCATCGCCAATATTTTGCCTGTATCTGGCTCCATTACCACAACTGCTCCATCTGCACCACCTAGTGCATCATACGCAGTTTTTTGCAAGTCATAATCCAAGGTTGCTATAACAGTATCTCCTTCATTCTTATCCTCACGAAGTGCATTCACAAACCGTTCTCCTACATTAGCATTACTATCTGATAAATAATAGTTACCTACTAACTCAATTCCTGCCTTCGTATACTTTGAGTATCCAACCGCATGAGCAAACAAGTCATCATATGGATAATATCGCTCATCACCTTTATTAGTTGCAACCACTTTACCATCGCTAGTGACAATATCACCACGAACCACATTCGCAGCATACTTATCCAAACGACTATTGGCTGCATTCGCAATCACCTGGTCTTTATCAACTACCATAAAATGTAATATATACGCCATAAGACCAATAATCAGAAACGCAAACATATAAGTAATACCAAGCACCGGACGATTCAATTTTTCATTAATCTTATTAATTTTCTCTTCCCGCTCTAAGAATTCCTGCTGTTCAGGTGTAAGAAGGTTCATGTCTAACTCTTTTTTCTTACGCCTTTTGCGTTTTTCTTGCGGCTTCTTCGATATTTCTTCTTTCTTCTTCAATATTCTTCGCCTCTTTATTCTCAATTGTACTAATTCCCTGCATGATCGAGAACATAACCAGGGAACTCAACACCGAACTACCACCATAACTAACCAAAGGAATTGTAACACCCGTTGAAGGAATGAATTTCGTTACACCACCAATAGACAAAAATGTTTGGAAAATATAACAGATTGCAAAACCAAAGGCCATATTCTTATAGAAACGGTTTCGCACCTTCATCGCAATATTAATAAAGCAAATAAAACAGCTAAAACATACCAAAATAAGTGCTAATGCAAACAATACACCAAACTCCTCCGCAATAGCAGAGAATATGAAATCACTTTCACTTACAGGTATCACATCTGGAGAACCCTTCGTCAGTCCTGCTCCAAAATATCCACCACTGCCGATTGCAAACAAAGACTGGGTAATCTGGTATCCCTTACCACTAATATCTGCCCAAGGATCCTGCCAAACCTCTACACGAACCATTACATGATCAAACAAACGATCCTTGAAAAGTAAAAATGCAAGTCCTACCATTGCAACACCGCCAGCAATGTATAGCAATAGATATCTGATCTTACCCGTTCCTACATAAATCATAAATATAAAAATTGTAAAGAAAATCAGGGCTCCACCTAAATCCTTCTCTAGCACTAAAACTGCCATATGAATACCTGCAAAGCCTGTAATAATACAAACCTGCTTAAAATCCCGGCTCTTTGACAGCATACTGGCAATAAAAAATACAAATAAAATCTTCACAAACTCTGACGGCTGAATGGTAATTCCAAACAAACTAATCCAGTTCCTAGAACCGTACTGCTCCACACCAATGACAAACACAGACGCCAAAGCAAGAATTCCGATAATACCATACGCTATTCCATACTTGCGTAGATTCTTATATCGATCCATAATCCACGGAATAATAGAAACTCCAATAAGAGAAGCTGTAGCTATCACAAACTGCTTCTTTGCCAAAGAGTAATCTAATCTTGTCAGCATCGTATATCCAATCAACAACAAAAAACTCATGTTGTTGGCAATTACCCTAGAAGAATATGGATAGATATAATGATAAATATACATGTACAAGGTAGCTACAAATATCTGCACACCATAGAAAATCACAATCTCTTTCATGTGCTCTGGGTCATTTAACGAAAATGTCAGATAAGAAAGAAAATGTATTAAAAACACGTATATAATCTGCCTATTCAATTTTTGATTCCTAGCCCGCTCACTCTCCACCTGAAATATTGTAAAACAGGATAAGGTGTACAGTGCCATTAATATCAAAATTACATATTTTGATATATTCATAATTACACTTGCCATCTATTCCACTCCACGTTTGTAATGTCCTCTTGTCTTTGATACATCTAAACTCTTGTTCTCTAGATATGCATCAATGACCGTTCTTGTTTCATCCACGTTCTCCATTGTAAAATGAAGTCTTTTGGTAACTTGCTTCGAGAGCGTTACATTAATCACATCATATAACACTGTTGGTATTCCGTTATAGATTAGATTATAACAATATTTGCATACAGAAAAAATAGAGAAATTCTTAAGATATCGATCTTTCATAATAAAATGTGCATTTCTCTTATCACATTGCTTTACTGTATTTTGTAAGCACTGTGCACTTACCATAAGCTGCTGATATCCGTACACAACCATCTCGCAAGCATCAGATATATAGTCTAATCCAAGAATTTGATGTTCATTCAATTCCATTGGAAGTGTAATTCTAGCTACTGGAAATACCTTTCTTATAAATGCGGCAGCCAAATTATTCATCGCATACAAACTATAATCTGTAATCACTTCTCCTATATAACCTAATTGTTTTAACATTGCCAACTCATCGATATTACGAACAACAATTGTGACATTCTGATTCTGGTCCTGAATAGCTTTAATCGCCATGACAATGTCATTGATAAAATTGGCCCGAAGTATTGGCGGAAGGACAATAGACACATTGTCATTCTCACTCAATATGCGAGTCAAATCGTCTCGATTAAAATATTGCATATCAATATATATACAATCAAAACAATCATATTCTCGAACTATCTCATATTGTTGTACCCTAGAAACCATTACAGTATTCTTAACCTTACTATAATTGTGTTTGAATTGTGATGAAGTGTTGCACAAATTCCGTGCAGATAAAACATCTTCATTCTCTATTGCCTCAGAACAGTTAACCCTATTATAATACCCATCACTGTCATGGCATGTCACAAATGCTCTTCTACTTCTGGATACAATCATATTTTCAAGCATCGAAATCGCATTTCTTCTCAAATCCTTTAAAGCTTTTAGTGGATAAAATGCATCCTCACTAATTTGAATATTTAATGATAAAAACTGATATCTGGTTCCACCTGTTTTACCAACCTTATCATAAACGGTATCCTTTGTTAACGGTTTGTTAGCTGCCGCCTCAACCACATCCCCTTGATATTCACAGGATATAATTTCACCTTTAACTTTTGTTTCTAATCGCAATAAAGCTCTTTTACCAGTAATTAAGAACAATTCACCCTTTAATGTAATCTCAGGCTCACTCTCAATCAACATCGCCAACTCCTGCATCAATGGTTGCATAGACATACGTTTCACCTGCTGACCCTTATATAACAGCTTTGTCTTAGGCGCATTTAAAACAATGTTCTGTCCTGCTTTTCCATCCAAATTACAAGTAAGTGTAATCGAGTCCTTTTCGCTATTCAGTACAAGAACATCACCTTTATATACATCTTGATTCAACTGAATCGAAATCTGATTCTTTTGAATTGAGCGAATTTCTCCTATTGAAACACCAATATTACCTGGATATTCAACAGACATCATATTCTTACCATTCTTTTGCTGGTAATATCCCTTCGTAAAACCTCCGCGATTAAATACCTCCGCCATTTCCGTCTGATATTTCTGAATCAGCTCATTCGAAAATTCACCTGAATACCAAGCATCTAACAATCTTCGATATGCTCTCACGCAAACAGCAACGTATTCCGGTCGCTTCATTCTACCTTCAATTTTAAATGAATCCACACCCGCCTGTATTAAATCAGGAATCGCTTCTAAACCACACAAGTCTTTCGGGCTTAAAAGATAATCTCCCTTACTCTCAACTATGCTCTCTTTCTCATCGTATAATGTATAAGGTAGTCTACAGGTCTGTGCACAGCGTCCACGATTACCACTTCTACCGCCTAACATGGAACTCATAAGGCATTGCCCTGAATAGCAATAGCATAATGCACCTTGCACAAATACTTCCACCTCTGGTGGATTATCGCATTGCTTCAGTGTAGAAATCTCTTCTATCGACAACTCGCGTGCCGGTACAATTCTCGTAACTCCATATTCCCGAATCAATTCATATGCATAAGCCGTGGTAATGGTCATCTGTGTTGAAGCATGAATTGGTAAATCAGGAAAAACGGTGTATACATAGTTCATTACACCAAAATCCTGAACAATCACTGCATCCAATCCTACTTCATATAATGGTTGCAAATAGTCCTTTAATTCTAAAATTTCCTCATTACGAAATAAGGTGTTAATGGTTAGATAAACCTTAACACCGTACAAATGTGCATATTCAATTGCTTTAATCAAAGCAGTACTATCAAAATTATTGGCATAAGCTCTTGCACCAAACTTATCACCACCCAAATAGACCGCATCTGCTCCTGCATGCACAGCTGCTTTCAAAGCCTCCATAGAGCCTGCCGGAGCTAAAATCTCTGGTCGCATACTTCTACCTCTTAATTATATTGTGTACTCACACAGTTTCAAAATCAAAACTATTGTCTCGTCTTCTCTGCTTCAAGCTGAATAATCTTGCGCTGTAATGCATTCACCTGTTCCTTATATTCTTCCACCAAACGCATAGAAGATTCGTACTTAATCTGTGTCTCAATTACCTCATGGCGCAAATCATAAATCTGTTTTTCTTTCTCATCATCCTTTGCTGCCAGCTGTCCTGTCTCATTCTTTACCTTGAAATAATCATCTGCAATATTGATTGCCAATAAAATATTCTGATACTCTGGATTCAATCTTCGAAAACCATCTGCAGCCTTACATTCTGCAATCTTGCTATTCATATAATTAGCAACCTCTTGTAAATAATCTGTATCCTCATATCCACTCAAATTATAAATTCTACCATTAATCACTACTGGAATATCATTCTTGTCTGCCATATCTATTCTCCTTTATCTAATAAGTGTTCTAAACCAAAATGCTTATAGGCTGTTTCTGTCGCTACTCTGCCTCGTGGGGTTCTAGACAATAAACCGTTTTGGATTAAATATGGTTCATATACATCCTCAATAGTTCCTGCATCTTCCCCAATTGCTGCTGCAAGAGTATCCAAACCAACTGGTTTACCTGCAAATTTCTCAATCATTGTAAGAATAATGTTACGATCAATCTGATCCAATCCAAAGGAATCAACCTCCAAACGATCTAACGCTTGTTTCGCAACCTCTTCGCTGATATGACCATCAAAGGAAACCTGTGCAAAATCTCGCACACGTTTCAACAAACGATTTGCTAATCGAGGAGTTCCTCTAGAGCGCTTTGCAATCTCAATCGCACCACGTTTATCAATGGTAATATCCAAAACCTCTGCAGAACGAATTACAATCTGCGAAAGCTCTTCCTTCGTATAAAACTCAAGACGATTCACAACACCAAAACGATCTCGCAAAGGTGCCGTAAGCATTCCGGCTCTTGTTGTTGCACCCACTAGAGTAAAATGTGGTAAATCCAACCGGATACTTCTTGCTGCTTGACCTTTACCAATCATAATATCAATTGCAAAATCCTCCATTGCCGGATAAAGCACTTCCTCTACCTGACGATTTAAACGATGGATTTCATCAATAAACAAAACATCATGTTCATTAAGATTATTCAAAATAGCCGCTAATTCTCCTGGCTTTTCAATTGCTGGGCCGGAAGTAATTTTCAGATGACTTTCCATCTCATTTGCAATAATAGAAGCCATCGTTGTCTTACCAAGCCCTGGTGGACCATACAACAATACATGATCCAAAGATTCACCACGATTCTTTGCCGCCTCAATAAACACCTTCAAGTTATTCTTTGCTTTTTCTTGCCCAATATAATCAGCCAATAAGGTTGGACGCAAACTATTTTCAATCTTAACATCCTCTGGCATAATCTGGGTACTAATCATTCTATCAATCATATAACACCATCTATACTCTATCTATATATTAAAACATCTTCTTCAATGCTGCTTTCAACAATTCTTCTGATTCCATTTGCTCTGCTCCCGGAATTTGCTTAATAGCTTTAATTGCTTCAAATTCAGAATATCCAAGACTCACTAAAGCAAGAACTGTATCCTCCATACTGTTACTATTGCCTGATACTCCTACGTTAACATCTACATCACTATAATCATTCTCATCACCAAAGACATCCTCAATTGTAAGCTTGTCCTTGAGTTCCATGATCACACGCTCTGCACCTCGTTTTCCAACACCATTGGCCTTGGTAATTGCCTTCACATCCCCAGCCATAATTGCCAATGACAAATCTTTAACAGACAACACAGAAAGAATTGCTAATGCTGCTTTAGGACCTATACCCGAAATACTTAATAATAATTTGAATGTATCCAATTCCTCTGTTGTAGGAAAACCGTATAAGAATATTCCGTCTTCTCTAACATTCATATAGGTAAACAACATCGTTTCCTGGTGCATTGCTCCAATTTGTCCTAATACCATACTTGATGTATAAATGCGATAACCAATCCCTTGATTCTCTACCAAAACACTATCCTGTGTAATTCCTTCAATTGTTCCCTTTATATAACCAATCATATAGCCTCTGTCCTTATCCCATAATTATTTTGATTATAGCACATTCTCTAACATTATGCTATGATAGAAAGAAAAAACTTGAACACGAGAGGATAATATATGAAAATCATTGATTACAATGTTTCCTGTTCAGAAGAATACTCTATAGATGGTTATCTTTCCCATTATTACAATAAAGAGAAGCTACTATTTTTCGATATTGAAACAACCGGCTTTATCGCTAAAAATAGCACTTTATATTTGATTGGTGTACTTTGGTACGAAAATGGTAATCTCCAACTTCGTCAATGGTTTAACGATGATGGTCAATGCGAAACAGAATTAATAGAATCGTTCACAGCATTTTCAAGAAACTTTACCCATTTAATTCATTTTAATGGAATTGGTTTTGATTTACCTTATTTGCGCCAAAAGGCCGAGCTTCTATCTCTTTCATTTAACTTAGAACATACTATGTCCCAAATCGACATATACAAAGAAATTCGGGCATACAAAAGCATCTTTGCCTTGGATAACATGAAACAAGTTTCCATTGAACGGTTTTTAAATCTTCAACGAGAAGATACCTATAATGGAAAAGAACTAATCAATATCTATCAACGCTATGTTGCAAAACCAAATGATGAAGCAGAACATCTATTACTCCTACACAATCATGATGATTTACTTGGAATGACTAATATCAGTCATATTTTGCATTACAAAAACTTATTCGAGCAAGTAGAGATTTTTGAGATAAATATAGATAGTACAGACGGACAATTGATTATTCATTTTAGCTTTAACCCAGAAATTCCACTTCCACGTCGCATCACAGCTACACGGAATGGTATTTATCTCAATGCAATTGATTGCAAAGGTACTCTATATATCCCTATTTGCAATGATACCCTTAAGCATTATTTTGAGGACTACAAGAATTATTATTATCTTCCTTTAGAGGACATGGCCGTCCACAAAAGTATTGCCACCTATGTAGAAAGCCAGAATAAGGTTAAAGCAACAAAAAGTACCTGTTATATCAAAAAAGCAGACACATTCATTGTATGCTCCCCAAATGATACAACACTCACCTTTAAAAAAGAATATAATGACAAGGTTTGTTTCTGTCCATTAGAAAGCTTCATTAATACAGATTTTAAGACGCAATGTTCTTATATAAAAAATACTCTTCTGACTTTTCTTTAAATCAGAGGAGTATTTTTATAAAATCTTATTATTCAATCTAATATTTACATTAAAATGAACTTATTATTTCTAATGATATTCACTTGTTCAAGTATAGAAACAAATCACTTAAAGTTTCTTATAAAAGAATGAATTTGTGGATTCAAAACCGATTTCCTTTGCATGAATAATTTGCTCAGTACTACCAATAAATAGCATTCCATTTTTCTCTAATGTTTTATGGAACTTAGCATACACTCCATCTTTTGCTTCATCCGTAAAATAAATGACTACATTGCGACAAACAATCATATGCATGCTAGCGGGATATTTGTCTTCAAGCAAATTATGTTTGCGAAACTCAACACAATTCTTAATATCATCCTTTATTTGATATCCAGCATCTTTCTTTATAAAATGTTTATTTAGCATATCCTTTGGTAATCGTTCCAAACTACGAGCCTGATAATATCCCTCCTGAGCAATTGCCAATACATCTTCATCAATATCTGTGGCTAACACTTTAATCTGATTGAGAGGAAAATATTTAGATAATAACATTGCAATCGTATATGGCTCATCTCCAGTAGAACATGCAGCACTCCAAATATTAATCTTATTACCAAACTGACTCTTTAAATAGGGAATCATTTGTTGCTCAAAAACTTCCCATTGCTTCGGATTACGATAAAACTCAGAAACGTTGATTGTTAAATAGCTTACAAATGAGCGTAACAACGCATCATCCTTTTTCATAGCTTGAAAATAGGCATCAAAAGTGGTATAGCCCTTTCGATTCATTAATGATTCAATTCTACGCTTCATCTGGCGTTCTTTGTACATTGTTAAATTAATATTGGTTAGCTTATATACATCTTGCTTAAAACTTTCATAATCATACGCCATACCAGTTCTCCTCCACCTGATAATTATATCATAATTAAATTAATGTTATAATTACAATTGCTTGACAGATTTATAACACAAAAACCTCGCCTTAGACTTACTAAAGCGAGGTCTCAATTCTAATTATTCCTCTGTAGCAACTTCTTCAGCTACCTCTTCTGTAGCTTCTTCTACTACTTCATCTTCTGGAAGTAAAGCCTTCATGCTAAGGCTAATCTTCTTATCCTCTAACTTGAAGTCAACAACCTTTGCTTCAATTTCCTGACCTACAGATAATACGCTTGATGGCTTCTCGATGTGCTCCTTTGCAATCTGAGATACATGCAACAATGCATCTACACCTGGCTCTAACTCAACAAATGCACCAAAATCTGTCATTCTAGCAACTTTACCAGTAACGATATTGCCAACTGCATACTTATCAGCTGCTGTTAACCATGGATTGCTATCCTCAAACTTAAGACTAAGTGCGATTTTCTCACCCTGGATGTCTTTAATAATTGCCTTAACAGCATCACCAACGTTAAATAACTTCTTAGGATTATCAACTCTTCCCCATGACATCTCTGAAATGTGAAGTAATCCATCAGCACCACCTAAATCGATAAATGCACCGAAGTCTGTAACATTCTTAACTGTACCTTCTACTGTATCACCTACATTAATCTTAGCAAACAAAGCTTCCTTAGCAGCCTTCTTTTCTTTCTCGATTAACATCTTACGGTTACCAATAATTCTTCTCTTACGAGGGTTAAACTCTGTAATCTTGAACTCAACTTCCTGTCCCTTATACTTTGTTAAATCCTTCTCATATACATCAGATACAAGACTTGCAGGAATGAATACTCTAGCTTCCTCAACTGTAACACTTAAACCACCGTCTAATACCTGTGTTACAACACCCTTCAAAATCTCTTCGTTGTTAAATGCCTCCTCAAGCTTCTCATTTGCTTTCTCTGCAGCTACACGCTTAACAGATAACAACACCTGTCCATCACCATCATTTGTCTTAACAACCTTAGCTTCGATTGTCTCTCCAACCTGTACCTTATCCTTCAATGAAACATTAACATCATTAGAGTACTCACTCTTTGTAATTACTCCATCTGCCTTATAATTGATGTTCAAAATAATCTCATTCTCTTTCACATCAATTACCGTTCCCTTCACTACTTTTCCTACGCTAATTCTGCTCTCCTCAGCCAAACTAGCTTCAAACATTGTTCCAAAATCTTCTGCCATGCTACCATGAACCTCCTTAATAATATGATTAGGGGTAGATGCCCCTGCAGTAATACCTACCCTACCAACGGATTCAAAAGCAGCTAAATCCAAATCAACGAGTGTCTGTATATAGTAAGTATTTGCACATTCTTTTTTGCTAATATCATATAGCTTTTGTGTATTAGAACTGTTTCTCCCACCAATAACAATCATCGCATCTACCTGCTGAGCAATAGAAGCAGTTTCCTTCTGTCTTTCTTCCGTTGCATTGCATATGGTGTTATAAACGGTTATATTATAACCTTTTTTCTCGAAAATTTCAACTATTGAATTGAATTTCTTATGATTAAATGTAGTTTGCGAAACCAAACTAACTGGTTGTCCTTCTGGTAATACCAAATCATTTGCTTCTTCGGCGTTTTCTAATACAATAGGATCCGTATTACACCATCCAACAATACCCATAACCTCTGGATGCTGTCGATTACCAATAATAATAATCTGCTTTCCTTCCGCACTATCTTTATCGACAATATTATGAATTTTTTTAACAAACGGACAAGTTGCATCTACAAGTTCTAAAGAATTTTCCTTAATCACATCATATATTCTTCGCTCTACACCATGCGAACGAATTACTACTGTTCCACTTGATAAAGCCCTTAGTTCGTTCTCATCTTCAACAACACGAACCCCTTTAGACTCTAAATCTTTGACCACTTCTTCATTGTGAATAATTGGTCCATAGGTATAGACATCACCTTTACCCACCTGTTCGTACACTGTATCTACTGCACGTTTGACTCCAAAACAAAAGCCTGCTGTCTTTGCTAATATAACCTTCATATAAACCTCATGTATTATAATATTTTTGATTTTGCTGCAGATAGAATTGCGTTTACAACCTCATCAATCCCCATATCTGAGCTATCTACCAATATTGCATCCTCTGCTTGTTTCAAAGGTGCAATCGCACGATTCATATCACGTTCATCACGTTCAATAATATCCGCTTCGATTTTATCAAAATCTGCTTGCTCGCCCTTTTCAAGTAATTCCTTATATCTGCGATTTGCACGTTCTTTTGATGACGCTGTTAAATAAATCTTTACCTCTGCATTAGGTAATACATTGGTTCCAATATCTCGTCCATCCATTACAACATTATATTCTTTTGCCATATCTCTTTGCAAATCCAACAAAGCGGCACGTACAGGTGCCTTTGCAGAGGACTTAGATGCCATATTGCCAGTCTCCTCTGTTCGCAAAAATGCTGTAACATTCTCACCATTCAAATATACCTGCTGTGCGTCCTGTTCATATTTGATTTCAACCGAAATTCCTTCGCAGGCCTTTGACAGTTCCTCTTCATTTTCAATATCAATACTATTTGTCACAAAATAATACGCGATTGCACGATATAATGCGCCGGTATCTACATAAATATAATTCATTTCCTTTGCTACTAATTTTGCAATAGTACTTTTTCCTGCTCCTGCTGGTCCATCAATTGCTATACTTGCCATACTAATTCTCCTTATTTATATTGTTGTACTCTTCTTCTGTATATAAAACAACTGGTTCCTTTGATGTTTTACTTCCTGGAAAGGGAATTGTTTCAATTTTATCTACCGTTTTTTTATTGCCCTGTTCCGGTACCACCATCGATGGAACATTTACATTACTAATATAATCAAAATTTTCTGTTGTGACAACACCATAATTTTCAAACATTTTTACTTGATCGAACTCTTCATCCAAATCATCCTTATCAATAAAGGAATCCATATCATCCCTAACAACAATCCCACCTAATGCTTCAGGTGCTTTATAAATAAACGTTCTATACACAGCAAAGAAGCCTACTAAAATGGATAATACTACAAATACATCCCCTATGATTTTGACAACCTTAAATCCTTCTACCGCATCTTCATAAGTCGCAAAAAAGGAGGTTTGTTGCGGATTATCAGGATTATAATAAAATGAAATGGTAGTATCTAATGATGTTTTATCATTAATGGTCTTATAATAGGTAACATTATTTACTTTATATGAATAAGTAATGTTATACTTGGTTGTAGAGTTTTTCGTATAAGTCCCATCACTAGATTCCGTATAGTCAATTTCTTCATATTTCTGATATGTATGCATAGTCCCAACTACTGGTATATATGAAACATCTGAGCTGTGTTTTATTTTTTCATCCGAAAGATGAGACGAATATGATAATTTCATCACAAATACCAAAAATATACATAATCCAAAAGCAACCCAACATTCTGTTTTATTAATTTTACTCATTATAGTCTTTTTCCCTTTCTAGTGTTCTTTGTTCATTAGGTTTATTTGCCTGGTTTAAAATAAATTCATAATCATCCTCCAACACTACTCCAACACTTTGTGTTGCGTCATGTAAATATGTATTATTATTCATTTTTTTCACAACTCTTAACGCATAAACTACAACGATTCCCTGCGCCAACGCTGACAATAGTATCCAGCCAAAATTGTCTATTACTGCAGTGGAATAACTGCTATATTCCGAAAGAATCTCTGGATTATTTGGATTATAATACATAAGCTTATCTTTTCCAGGTGTATTTTCTGCGTAATAAACTCTCGTATAAGTTTTTTCATTCACCAAATATTCATATGTATTTTCATACCAGGTTGTTTGTCTTTTTACCGTTCTGTATTGATTCTTTTCTGAAGCAACACATTTTATAGTAACTGGTTTGAATTCCTTTGCATCTTTAAACAACGCCTGCTGTTCACCAAGCACACCACAAAAGTATAAAAATATTCCAATTGCATTTAATTCTATAAAAATCATTAATGTTAAAAGATTCATTTTCTTTTTCATATCTTCGCTCCTTAATCATCTTATTACCTTAACCTTAATCCACTTGTGGCTGAATTATAGCCATTCTTACCAATTCCATCAGTGCTACTCATCACATCCTCAATGGAATCTTCAAAATGGAGATTTTCACTATAAACACATTCTTCATTAGTATTGCATATTAAATCACATTCTTCCAAAGAATTATTTTTCTCTATAGTTTCTTCCCAGCTACGCTCTTCCAAATTATTATTGGACAAAGTGATGCGATCCAAATTCAAAACCTCAACAAAATCCAATATCTCTTTCAACTCTACATAACTCTTTCCAATTTCATAATCAACATCAATTGGACTCTTCAAATTCGGCTCAAAAATACCATCAATATGATTTCGCAATACATAAACATGATTGTGACAAATACGCATTGAAAATTCACCATGAACATTGAGTCTTAGCATATATTCCATAAACTGAGGAGTCAATACATAATATGCAATATGTGAATCAGAGGCATACACCTGAAAGGCATTATTAAACTCTACCGACTCCATTGAAACCTGTACCATACCAAAGGACACAAGATTAGAATTTCCTTTATTGGCAATTAATATTTCTCCTTCTAATGGCTTATTGAAATCGTATACAGAAATACGTCCAGCATAAGCAAACTCATTACTCTCATTACTTCTCTTTTCACGTTTGATATCTGATTGGCAATAATGCACACCCTTATATGTACCTTCAATTAAATCTTCTGTCGTAACATATAACATACTATCTCTACATAACTTGAAGCTTGTAAGTTGATTAGCAGAAAATCCTTGAGATGGTCGATATGTATAATCGTCAAATATATGTTCCAAAACAGGCTCCGCAATCAAGCGTTTGTATTCTTTTGAAAATGCAGCTTTTGTTTCTAACATTTTTTCTTTTGCATTTTTAATAAAGATTTGTGCAATCAGGCGTAAAACAATATAAAATATAGCAATGAAAGGATTACCCACTATAACGAAATTTTCCCATTTCTCATAAGTTTCAAACCTTTTCTGTGCTATATATGCCTTTTCTCTTAGTGGCTCCAAAATCTCTGCTACATTCGTGTGATTAACTGTAATATCAATATTTTTATATACTTCCATATTACGCTCTACATTCCTACGAAGCCGCTCATCATAGTCATTTTTTTCTTTTCTTCTTTTCAGTTTTTTCCTAATTAAAATAAACAAAAAAATGATCGCGATACATTGAAAACAAACAAACAGAACACGAACGTTGCTCAAATCAGCCAACATTTCTTCAGCATTGCGATAACCTGCAATTTGTGATGGATTCTCTGGATTATAATAACGTTTCGCTTGATCTCCTACCGATACCGATGTTGACTTTGTTACCTCTTTTTGATATCGCTTACCATCAACAACATAGGAATACTCACACCTATATTTCGTTTCACGATCTCCGTCTGAATCTTTTACAACATAGGATTCCACACTATCATAAGTAATGGTAACCGGAACAAATTCTGCTACATCTTTAAACGTAGTTCTGGCATTGAAATATTGAACAATAATTCCTAGTAAAAACATAATTGCAAACATCTGAAATATTGTAAAACCAAATTCAATACCAGTTAAACGTTTACCGCCACTTCTTCTATACCTCCTCATATTCTCTCCTATATTCATTATTTAAAAATAGCAATCAATATATACACTAAATGTATCTCAAAAAGGTTGCATCAGCAATTAATACCCGCTAAATAACCAGTAGACCATGCAATTTGCAAATTATAACCACCTGTTAATGCATCTAAATCTAATACCTCACCGGCAAAATATAATCCTTTCGTAATCTTTGACTCCATCGTACCAGGGTCAATCTCCTTTACTTTGACACCACCCTTGGTAATAATCGCCTCATCCCATCCTCGCAAACCTATAATAGTAAATGACAAATTCTTGATTATATTACCCAGATGCCTACGTTCTTCCTTTGTCAGTTCATTTACCTTTTTCTCACCATCTAAGCCACTTTTTTCTATCACAACCGGAATTAGTGCCCGAGGCATTAATTTATCTAAACTATTTTTTAGTTGTTTATTTTGAAAAATCTGAAAATCCTTCAATAATCTTTCATCCAATTGCTTGTCATCCAAAGCTGGTTTCAAATCAATGGTAAGCTTTAATTCCTTCTCTAAATATTTGTGTATATAAGCACTTGCTTTAATAATAATCGGACCACTCACACCAAAATGCGTAAAAAGCATTTCTCCAAATTCAGAATACACTTTCTTCCCCTCTGCATAAATGGTTGCAGAAACATTCTTCAAGGAAATTCCCATTATGTCCTTACAACACCCATCAGATAATTCAAAAGGAACCAAAGATGGTTGTGGTTTAATAATACTATGACCTGCATATTCAGCGAAAATATATCCATCCTTACAAGCACCGGTTCTAGGATAGGATACTCCACCCGTTGCAACAATAACACTGGTTGATAATAGCTGTCTCTTGTTATTTAACAAAACGCCTTTGCAGATACCCTCTTCTATAATCAAAGACTTTACTTTTGTATTAAGCAAAATCTCTACATGTTCTTTTTTTAGTTCTTTTTCTAATACTTTAATCACATCCGAGGAATGATCGGATGTCGGAAAAACCCTATTTCCACGCTCCACCTTATACGGCAACCCTATTTCCTCAAAAAAATCCATTACCATCTGGTTAGAAAAGGTATAAAATGCACTATACAAAAACTTAGGATTTGTCACAACATTTTGAAACAAATCCTCTGTATCACATGCGTTTGTGAAATTGCATCTACCTTTACCGGTAATAAATAATTTCTTACCTAACTTCTCATTCTGTTCAATTAAAGTAACACTTTTTCCATTACGCGCAGCAAAAATTGCAGCTATCATTCCAGCTGCACCGCCACCAATCACAATAACATCTAATCTTTGATTCATCTAAAAATAACTCCTATTAAGAAAAGGCAAATAAAATATGAAAATATCTTATTTGCCTTTGTTCTTATCTTAATTAAACTGGATAAACTCCATTCTCTGTATCTGCAACAGTTGCATCTACCTTAGTCTGCTGTGCTTCTCTATACTTAAAGAAATCTGTAGCAACCTGTGGGAATAATGCATATGAAAGTACATCCTCATCCTGCTGCTTATACTGTGCAACCTCTTTTTCTAACTTCTCAAGCTGTGGCTCGATATCATCTGCTGGACGATGTGTAATCGGCTTCTTCATACCAAGTGCATCCAAAGCGATTTTCTGAACATCTGGGTTCATTGGCTTAACTGTCTGACCATACTTACCAGCCAACAATTCACGAGACTCCTTAGTCATGTTCTTATATCTCTCACCCATTACAACATTCAATACAGCCTGGGTACCAACAATCTGGCTAGAAGGAGTAACTAGAGGTGGCTCACCAAAGTCTTTACGTACACGTGGGATTTCCTCTAACACCTCATCAAACTTATCTTCCTGCTTCATCTCTTTTAACTGAGAAACAAGATTTGATAACATACCACCTGGAACCTGATATAATAATGTCTTAATATTAACACCCATTACCTTTGGATCTAATAAACCAGATGCTAACCACTCTTCTCTCATTGGCTTAAAGTAATCAGCAATTTCAGCTAACAAGTTCTGGTCAAATCCAGGATCATATTCTGTTCCTTCAAATGTCTTAGCCATAACCTCAGTAGCTGGCTGAGATGTACCCATAGCAAGTGGTGACATTGCTGTATCAATCACATCACAACCTGCCTCAACTGCCTTCAAATATGTCATAGCAGCCACACCAGATGTATAGTGTGTATGAAGCTGAATTGGTAATGAAGTACCATCCTTTAATGCCTGAACCAACTCTGTTGCTGCTGATGGAACCAAAAGACCAGCCATATCTTTAATACAGATTGAATCTGCACCCATATCCTCAATTCTTTTAGCAATGTCTTTCCAATAATCCATTGTATAAGCATCACCTAATGTATAAGAAAGTGCAATCTGTGCATGACCCTTTTCCTTGTTAGCAGCCTTAACAGCTGTCTCCAAGTTACGAAGATCATTTAAACAGTCAAAAATACGAATGATATCAATACCATTTGCAATTGACTTTTGAACAAAATACTCTACTACATCATCTGCATATGGAGCATATCCTAAGATATTCTGTCCTCTGAATAACATCTGTAGCTTTGTATTTTTAAATCCATCTTTTAACTTTCTAAGTCTCTCCCATGGATCTTCCTTTAAGAAACGAAGGGAAGCATCAAATGTTGCACCACCCCAGCACTCTACAGAATGATAACCAACCTTGTCCATCTTCTCGATGATAGGAAGCATCTGCTCTGTACTCATACGGGTAGCAACTAATGACTGATGCGCATCACGTAATATTGTTTCGGTAATTCCAACCGGTTTTGCTGCCTGTTTTGCCATTATTATTTCCTCCATAAATTTATGATATTAAAACTATAAACGTCTTAACTTATAATTTGCTCCAATATTCAATCCTGATTATCAGAACACACCAAAAATAGCCATAAATGTACCTGCTGCTACTGCAGTACCAATAACACCTGCTACGTTAGGTCCCATTGCATGCATCAATAAGAAGTTTGTAGGATCCGCTTCTGCACCAACCTTCTGAGATACACGAGCTGCCATAGGCACCGCAGATACACCTGCTGAACCAATTAATGGGTTAATCTTACCTTTAGTAGCCCAGCACATCAACTTACCAAACAATACACCTGCTGCAGTACCAATACAGAATGCAATTAATCCAAGCGCTACAATCTTTAATGTTGAAATATTAAGGAATGACTGCGCTGTCGTTGTCGCACCAACAGATGTACCAAGTAGGATTACTACAATATACATAAGTGCGTTAGATGCTGTCTCTGTCAACTGTTTAACAACACCACACTCACGGAACAAGTTACCCAACATTAACATACCAACCAATGGTGCTGTTGTAGGAAGAATCAAAACAACCACAATTGTTACAACAACTGGGAACAAAATTCTCTCCAACTTAGATACTGGTCTTAACTGTGCCATCTTGATTTTACGTTCTTTCTCTGTTGTAAAGAACTTCATGATTGGTGGCTGAATTACTGGTACCAATGCCATATAAGTATAAGCTGCTACAGCAATCGGTCCCATCAAACTTCCACCCATTCCAAGCTTACCAGCTAAGAAGATAGATGTAGGACCATCCGCACCACCGATAATGGAAATCGCTGCTGCTTCTTTGTCGTTAAAGCCCATCATAATCGCAAAGAAATACGCAGAATAGATACCAAACTGTGCTGCCGCACCAAGCAAGAAACTCTTAGGATTCGCAATCAACGGACCAAAGTCTGTCATTGCACCAACACCTAAGAAAATCAAAGATGGTAAAATACTCCACTCATCTAACAAATAGAAATAGTGTAAAAGTCCGCCTTCAGCAATAATACTAGGAAACATATTCGCTAATAACATACCGAAGGAAATCGGAACTAATAAAAGTGGCTCAAAGCCAAATTTAATTGCAAGAACAAGGAACACACAAGCAATCAAAATCATTACAAAATTACCCCAATAAAGATTTGCAAATGCTGTTTGTCCAGCCAGGTTCTGCAATGTATTCCAAATATAATCCATTCTCACTGCCTCCTGTCTAAAATGAAACGTCTACGTCAATTAGTTCAATGAAGCAAGTGTATCACCAGACTCTACGCTATCGCCAACTGCAACATTAATACTAGCAACCGTACCATCTTCAGGTGCTGTGATTTCATTCTCCATCTTCATAGCTTCAAGAATCATTACAACATCGCCCTTCTTAACAGCCTGTCCTGCATTCGCTTTAATTGCAAGAATCTTACCTGGCATTGGAGCTGCGATCTTAACGGAACCTGCTGCACCGTTTGCTGCTGGAGCCGCTGGAGCTGCAACTGGAGCTGCTGCAACTGGAGCTGCCGCAACTGGAGCCGCTGCAGGAACTACACCTGCACCTAATTCTTCTACTGCTACATCATAAGCTACACCATTCACTGTAATTCTATAATTTTTCATTATGATATTCCTCCTATATTATCTCTTTGCTTTTCTGATGGAACGAACGATTAACTTATCTGTACCACCAGACGCTGTACTAGCTGCAACTACTGCTGCTGTAATAACTGCCACCAACTGTGAATCATCCATTGGGTTTGCCACTGTCGAAACCGGAGCAGAAACAACTGCTTTGGTTTCTGTATCTGTAGTTTTAACTGCATTGTCTTTGTTCTTACGATTTGCCCACCAATCACTAGCCGCGATAGATGCTTTATTAATCTTTTCAAATTGGGCAATAATGAACGAAATGAAAATCAATACAATAAATACAGTTCCCATACCCATCAAGGTATTCATACCAGCTTTAGACATCTTCTCACCAAATGAATAATTCGGTGCTGCAGTCACTTCCTTAATCTGATAAGGTGCAACTGACTGCTGATATATCTCCTGCGCATAATCATACGCTGGGTTCTTCTCATAAATATAAGTGTATATAACATCACGATATTCATGAGCTGCAGTGACTTTAACAATAACAGTATTGCCACTCTCCTCTATAGAAGCATCTACATTCGCAACCAATGTATTCAAGTCTTCTACTGCAGCATAATATACAGCTTCATCCTGTGCTTGCAATGCTGCAAAATCAAATTCTTTGCTGTCTCCATCCTTCAATCGATAACCAACAAAATTACCACATTCCTCTGTTGCGGTCTCAAAATTGTTGACACCACCTAACAAAGCCTTAGCCAATTCTTCTTCTGAATCTTCCAAATATGCTCGATAAGAATCAGAAGCATTCTGAAATTGATAAGACTGATATAATGTATCACCAACAATATTAGTACTGGTATATTCGAAATTAACATGTTCCTGACCATCACTACAGCCAGTCAACGAAAAGAGAACAGCAATCATTGAAAATAATAAAACAATTTTCTTCATTTTCATGTAGCTATCTCCTCTCTTATACTGCACCATGCTTCTTCAATGGTCTATCTTCTCTCTTTGTATAGAGCATTTCAAATGCAGCAATCAAGCGTTTTCTTGTAGCTGCACCTTCAATAATATCATCTACATAGCCACGCTTTGCAGCAGCTTCTGCACTTGACATCTTTGCAGTATATTCAGCCTTAGCAACCTTCAACTGCTCAGCGTCATAACCTTCCTTCGCATACATAATCTTAACAGCTGCCTCTGGATCCATTGTTCCAATCTTTGCTGTCTTCCATGCATATTCCATATCTGCTCCAATTGACTTAGAGTTCATTGCAAGATATGCGCTACCCATAGCATTACCCATCACTAAGTTAACCTTAGGAACGGTTGCATTTGCAAATGCATAAGTAAGCTTAGCTGTTGCCTTAGCAATACCAGTCTCTTCAGCAATTGTTGCCTTATAACCCTTTACATTTGTCAATGTTAACACTGGAATGTTAAATGCATCTAAGAAATTAACAAACTCGGCTGCAATGTATGCACCCTTTGTAGATAACATATCACCACCATCAGCTACCTGATTAGCAACACAACCAACTGTCATACCATTCAACTTAATGAAACCGATAACCATATCTTTTGCATATTCCTTCTTCAATTCAACAAATACATTGCTGTCAGAAATATGTGTAAGAACTGCTCTCGCATCATCTGCAAGACCTTCTAAGTTAGGGATTTCTCTGTTCAAATCATCCGAACAATCAGCGTAGTTTGAATCATCCTCATTATTTGAAGGAAGCATTGCAACTACCTGTCTAATTCTTCCAAGTACAGCTGCATCATCCTCTAACACTTCATCAACTAAAGCATTATTACTTTCCTGATAAGTAGCTGCTGATGTATCTAACTTCTCAATATAGTTACTATCTAAAGCATTAGGTGTATTAACAAATAACTTAGCCTGATCCTTTACCATAAATGTGATATCAGATAATGCTGGAATAATCGCACTACCTCCACCACATACGCCGAAAATACCTGTAATCTGAGGTACTACGCCTGAAGCCATTGTCTGCTTCAAATAAATGCTACCAAAGGCATTCAAAGAATCAGTTGCCTCCTGTAATCTCAAACCTGCACAATCTACTAAACCAATTACTGGTGCACCCATCTTAAGTGCCATATCGTAGATTTTAGCGATCTTTGCTGCATGCATCTCGCCAACAGAACCGCCTAATACCTTAGCGTCCTGGCTGTATACATACACTAATCTTCCGTCAATAGTACCGTAACCTGTTACGACACCATCTGCCGGTGTTTCATGATCCTGTGTGTTAAAGTCGGTTGTTCTAGCAGTTACATAAGCACCAACTTCAACGAAACTTGAGTCATCAAGTAATGCTGCAATTCTATCACTTGCTGACAACATAAGTTTATTGCTCATTTTTAGCCCTCCGTTTATATTTATTCTAAGGCTCACTCTGGTAAGTAAACCAAATTTTAGCCAATTATATTTTAGTACTTTTACGAATTGATTGCAAGGATAACTTGTAACAAATTGGAAATGTTTTTTACTAAAAAAGGATATAAATATTATTCTTAAAAAAGACAACATTTACACCCTTTTTCTTAATATAATAAACATTATAATTATATCTGTTGATTATTAAACAATTCTATCCTTATTATTTATTATTCTCCGCCAAAACACCTTTGTTATGCAACAAATAATCAAACAAAGAAATTAATGTAAGAATTAATGCAACATATATAAGTATATTCTCAAACAAATGAATTCCATTTGCTATAGTAGGAAAAACATTGCCAAAATCTGCAATCAAAATACAAAGCATGACCATCTGCTCTGCTGTTTTAATCTTTCCCCAAATACCTGCCGCAATCACTATTCCATTATCAGATGCAACTAAACGGAATCCACTTATGATAAACTCACGCGCAATAATAATGATTACAATCCAACATGGGATACGTTCAAGCTCAATAAATGCAATCATAGCAGAACAAACAAGCAACTTATCTGCTAACGGATCCATAAATTTACCAAAATTAGTTACTAAATTATATTTTCTCGCAATCATACCATCTAACATATCTGTAATGGATGCAATTGCAAATATAGCTAAAGCAACCCAATTACCGAAAGGAATAAAACCACCATAATTTTCATCGCATAATAATGCCACTAAGAAAAATGGAATCAATATAGTTCTTAAAATTGTAAGCTTGTTTGGCAAATTCATACTATTTCTCCTATCAAATCATATTCATTAAAATCTGTAATTGTCACTTCAATAAAATCACCTGACAATAATTCCTCTTCTGAAGAAACAAATACACAACCATCAATGTCTGGTGCGTCCATATAGGAACGACACATGTACATCTGTTCTTTGTAGAGATATCCCTCTACAATAACCTTCATACATTTTCCAACCATAGCAGCATTTAGATCATAGGAAACCTCTTGCTGTAATTCCATAATCTCATCCTTCCATTGCTGCTTTACCTCTTCAGAAACTTGATTTTCAAAAGAGGCCGCTGGAGTATCTTCCTCCGGCGAATAAGTAAATACGCCTAAACGATTAAATTCCATTTCATCAATAAATTCTAGTAAACCTTCATGGTCCTCAGTCGTCTCTCCCGGAAACCCAGCAATTAGTGAGGTACGTAAAACCATATCAGGAATCATTTCTCGAATATGACGAATGGTTTTCTTTATTTCTTCCTTTGTTGTTCGCCTACCCATTCGCTTTAGTATATTGTCCTCTGAATGCTGTAACGGCATATCCATATAATGACAAACCTTTGGATTATCACGAATCTCAATAATAAGCTCTTCTGTTATCTCTTCCGGATAACAATACAACAAACGAATCCATTCCAAATCATCAATCTTTGACAATTCCTGTAACAACAGTGGTAAAGATTTTTCGCCATATAAATCTACTCCGTAAAGAGTTGTTTCCTGAGCAACTAAGCAAATCTCTTTAATTCCACTAGCTACTAAAAATCTTGCCTGTGAAATCAAATCTTCTAGAGGAACACTACGGAAATTACCACGAACCTTAGGAATAATACAATACGTGCAATGCTTATTACAGCCTTCGGCAATCTTTAGATAACCCATATGTGTTCCAGATGTAATCACTCTCGTTTCGTGGCTTGGTGGAAGGAAATTAATATCTTCAAAATGTTCATATTCCTCACCATGCAACACCGTTTCCACCGCTTCTACAATTGCTTCCGTACTAGTAGTACCAAGAATCGCATCTACTTCAGGTAGTTCTTTACGAATCTCATCCTTATAACGCTGTGCAAGACAGCCTGTTATAATAAGAGCCTTTAGCTTTCCTGTTTCTTTCAGTCTACCCATTTCTATAATATTCTCGATACTTTCTTCTTTTGCATCATGAATAAAACAACAGGTGTTGATAACAACGACATCTGCTTCTTTTTCTTCATTTGTAATTGTATATCCTTTCTCTTGCAACAAACCTAACATTACTTCACTATCTACCAGATTTTTGTCACAACCAAGAGAAACAAATAGTATCTGAACCATAAAATGAACCAAATCCTTCTAATGTCTTACTGTCTAAAAATAATAACTTGTATTATTTCATAAATCAACTTATTCAAACATAGTAGCCGCTTCTACACAATTATTCATTAACATTGCAATTGTCATAGGTCCAACGCCACCTGGTACCGGAGTAATAGCAGATGCAATTGGTTCAACACTATCAAAATCAACATCTCCACAAAGCTTATTATTCTCACCTCTGTGAATACCAACATCTATCACAACCGCACCTTCTTTAACATAGGAAGCATCAATCATCTTCGGTCTACCGATAGCTACTACTAAAATATCTGCTCTTTTACAAACCTCTTTCAAATCCTTTGTTCTTGAATGTGTAATGGTAACAGTACCATTTTCTCTAAG
This sequence comes from Lachnospiraceae bacterium, assembly GCA_017622535.1. GTDB lineage: Bacteria > Bacillota > Clostridia > Lachnospirales > Lachnospiraceae > CAG-590. The sequence goes on from JAGAQX010000002.1 coordinate 24,376, forward strand.
AAGTAAGAGAGACATCGGTTTACCAACAATATTACTTCTACCAATGACAACACATTCTTTCCCTTCAATTTCAACACCGCTTCTCTTAAGGAGCTGAATTACACCGGCAGGTGTACAGGAAACAAAGCCAGGCTGTCCAATGCTCAACGCACCTACACTTTGAGGATGGAATCCATCCACGTCCTTCTTTGGTGAAATTGCTTTAATAATCGTATCCTCATCAATATGCTTCGGAACTGGTAACTGCACCAGAATACCATGAATCTTATCATCTGCATTCAACTTCTCAATTAATGCAATCAATTCATCCTGAGTTGTCTCTTCAGGTAATTCATAGCTTTCAGAACGAATGCCAATATATTCACAAGCCTTTTTCTTGTTACCTACATATACAGAGGAAGCAGGGTCATTCCCCACCTGAATAACAGCCATACCAATTTCTTTACCTTCAGACTTCAAAGCTGCAACCTTTTCCTTTAATTCGTCTTTGATTTGTTGACTAATCATCTTACCATCAATTAACTGTGCCATATTACCCTCCTATTATTCCTTATTTGTTATATAAATACATTGTCATATTCTTTATTCAAGCCTAAACCAAACTAGAACAATCCAACAATCTTATCATCTACCACATCAATTCCTTCCGCAGCTGGAACCTTCGGAAGTCCTGGCATAGTCATAATTGAACCAGTGATTGCAACCACAAACCCTGCACCGGCATTAACATAGACATCCCTTACACTAATATCAAAATCGGTTGGTCTACCAAGCTTATCCTGGTCATCTGATAATGAATATTGTGTCTTTGCCATACAAACAGGTAGATTGCCAAATCCTAAATCTGTTATTGTCTTCAACTGTTTCTTCGCTGCCGCAGTATAATTCACACCATTTGCACCATATATCTTTGTTGCAATCGTATGAATCTTATCCTCTAATGACATATCATCTTCATAAAGCATCTTAAAATCTGCTTTCTTATTCTCTAATACATCAATTACTTTTTCAGCCAAAGCCAAACCACCTTCGCCACCTTGTTCCCAAACCTTAGCAAGAGCAAAATCACAACCCATATTTTCTACAAATTCCTGTACAAAGCTTAACTCAGCCTCTGAATCTGTAATAAACTGGTTTAAGGTTACAACAATCGGTACACCATACTGCTGTAAATTTTCAATATGCTTCTCAAGATTAACAATACCCTTCTTAAGAGCATCAACATTCTCATTATTCAAGTCAGCCTTTGCAACTCCACCATTGTATTTTAATGCACGAACAGTTGCTACAATTACAATCGCATCTGGTGAAATACCAGCTTTACGGCATTTAATATCTAAAAATTTCTCAGCACCAAGATCTGCACCAAATCCCGCCTCTGTTACAACAATATCTGAAAGCTTTAACGCAAGCTTTGTTGCACGAACTGAGTTACAGCCATGGGCAATATTTGCAAATGGTCCACCATGTACAAATGCAGGTGTATGCTCTAATGTTTGTATCAAGTTCGGTTTCAACGCATCCTTCAACAATGCCGCCATAGCTCCTACTGCCTTCAAATCAGCAGCGGTTACCGGCTTACCATCCACAGAATAAGCAACTACAATCTTAGAAAGCTTATCTTTCAAATCATCCATGTCATTTGCCAAACAAAGAATTGCCATAATCTCCGATGCAACTGAAATAACAAAATGATCCTCTCTCACATAACCATCCATCTTGCTTCCCATACCAACAACAATATTACGAAGCACACGATCATTCATATCCAAACATCTTTTCCATACAATCTGCCTGGTATCAATATTCAAAGAATTACCTTGTTGGATATGATTATCTAACATCGCTGCAAGCAA
>JAGAQX010000121.1 GCA_017622535.1 Lachnospiraceae bacterium
TAATAAGTTCTTATTTTGTAATCAAAATAGTAATGATTACTGTTATTATATTATCACTAGTGATAATCTTTGTCAATAACAATTTTAATTTTTATTTCATATTGCAAGAAAACCCCAAACGCCAGACTTACATCTTACACTCAGGGTATGCTCATTTATTCTGATTTCAATATATTCACAATCTCTTTTAGCTTCATTCCATTCGAAGCCTTAATAAGCACAATATCCTCCGGCTTCATGGTTGCTAGTAAATAAATTGCAGCCTCTTCATTATCAGAGAATGTATAAACCTTAATCTCGGTTTCATTCTCTTCTAAGACCTGTTTAATATTTTGGGAAAGATTACCAAGTACAACCACTTCATCCAAGTTCTTATCTAACAAGAATTCTCCAATCTCCTTGTGATAGAGTACTTCATTCTCTCCAAGTTCGAACATATCACCTAGCACAGCTACCCTACGCCCCTCACACGGCATATCACAAAGAACATTGATACTTGCCTTCATAGAATCTGGACTTGCATTATAGGTATCATCAATCATAGTGAACTTGTTTTCAATACGTATAATCTGTTGACGCTGTCCTGCAAAATCAACAAAATCTTTCGCTGCCACAGACATCGGAATACCATTTTCATTTGCTACAGCCAAAGCAACAACACAATTCCCTACATTGTGTTTGCCAAGTGTATTCAGCTTGACCTCTATTTCTTCATCACCATGGACACAAATAAAGGTTGTGAAGCTTTCGTGATACACAATATCCTTTGCATAATAATCACACCACTCTTCGGTTCCGTAGAACAATGTACGACATGTTAAGCCTTCTGCCTGAACAGCATCCTTCAAAAGTGCGTCATCACCATTTAAGAACAGTGTGCCACCCTCTTTCATAAAATGCACAACTGAGAGTTTTTGCTTACGGATGTTCTCCTGTGTTTTCATAAATTCTATATGTGCAACTCCAATAGTAGTTACAACTGCCATGTCCGGACGAACCATTTCTGATAAAATATCCATCTGGCCCTCCTCGCTAATACCAAGCTCTAGCACCGCAATCTCATCTTCACTAGTAAGCTTTGATATCGTAATTGGCACACCTATCTGAGAGTTATAATTCTTCTCCGTATGGAAAGTCTTCTTTGCAGATGCTAACGCCTGTGTAATCATCTCTCTTGTAGTAGTCTTACCAACACTACCAGTAACTGCGACCACCGGCAACGTAAAACGATCTCGAATCCTTGCGCCAATTCTCTTTAACGCTTCTGCCGTATCATCGACGCGAATATATGGTTTCTCTGCCACTACTACTCCATTGTGCTGAGAAGTAAGTGTCGCAGCACCTATCTCCAATGCAGACTCAATAAAACGGTGCGCATCTACTCGTTCTCCGATAATAGGAACAAACAAGTCTCCTTCTTTAATCTCTTTTGAATTAATACAAATATCGGTAACAGGGGTATTCTCATCTCCACACATTAGAATTCCACCTGTCATTTCCACAATATCCTTAACAGTTATATTCTCCATAACTACGACCTTTCTCCCGCCAACATCATCTGTTCGATAAAACGGGCAACTCCATCCTCATCATTGGATGGTATGACAGCACTTGCCATCAACTTAATCTCCTTCTGTGCATTTGACACTGCATAAAAATAATCACTTGCTTCTGCCAAAGCTTTATCATTCAAATTATCTCCAAAGCTGGTCACACTTTCAAAACGACCTATTTTCCGAAGATAATCTACTGCTTCCTTCTTTGAGGCCTGGTCACTATAGATTTCCAACATATAATAATCATCACTATACACGTCTGGATAGAAATCCGCCTTAACACCCTTCACAACGGAAAGCTCACGATACAGCCCCTCCAACTTTTCCTTTGGTTCACGAAGCATGCAATAAATGATATCTCTTCCCGCAACCAAAGAAAGATCCTCTACCTCCGTAAATTTCTTATCATATTTCATAATTCGTTCGTTGCGGAAATAATTCAGAGAAGTAGATTCCACACTATCATAATATGCAACAAACTGTTCATTCTCTAGTCCGTATAGGAAGCAATTCAAGCCTTTGACCTTAATGAGTCCTAGCAAGACCATAATTACGCTTGAATCCATTGCTTCTTTCTTAATATATTTCTTCGATGTCATATCATAAATGAGCACACCATTCATCATCATTACAGGAATACGTAAATTGAGCTTATCAACAATCTTCAGTGCAGTAGTTGGTGTTCTCGCTGTAGAAATTGTAAAATTCAAACCACGTTCAATTTCACTATTCAAAATACGAGCTGTTTCATCACTCACCTGTGCATCACTATTCAATAATGTTCCATCTAAATCACTTACAAATAATCTTCTCATTGGTTCCTCCACCTTGTAACAACAATTCTTACACATTATACTCCTTTTTAATCTAGCATGCAATTCTTTCCCACAACCGCAGCCTTGAAGTATTTCTAATAAAACACTCTGAACTGTTCCTTGCTATTCATCCTTTGAGTTCTCAGTATTTTGTATTTCAGACGATTTCATTTCTAGATTTTGTTTCCAGAATAATTGAATTTTCTCTTCTACATTGTCTAAGGTTACTACATCATAATCCTCCCATTCCGCCGGGAAGGTATCTACTACCTGTTGTGTAACAAAACGTTCATCCAATAAAAGAATAATCCCCTTATCTTCCATAGTACGAATCACGCGACCTGCAGCCTGTTGTACCTTATTCATACCTGGATAAAGATATGCATATTCAAAGCCTTTATCTTCCCGTAGTGCAAAATAATTCTGCTGAATCTCACGCTCATTACACACCATCGGTAATCCTGTACCCATAATTGCTGCACCAATCAAATAATCACCAGTCAAATCAATTCCTTCTGAGAATATTCCACCTAAAATACAAAATCCTAAGACTGGTTCTTCTGAATTACGGAATTCATCCAGAAAACCTTCCCTTTCCTCTTCCGATAAATATGGTGTCTGACACAAGACTCTTACATCAGACAATAGATTGTATTCCATTGCGATTGCATAAACATCATTTAACATTTTATATGACGGAAAAAACGCCATATAATTACCACGCTTACCATGCACCAAAACATCCAAATATCTTGCCATTTTCTCATACTGTTTTGGTCCACGTAGTCTGTATCGGCTACTGACATCTACGCCTGCCAATATGTTCCGATTTTGCTGTGGAAATGGTGACGGGATATAAATTGCATAATCCTCCTCTTGATTGTGAAGTAATTCCTTGTAATACGTAATCGGCAACATCGTCGCCGAAAAGAATACCGTCGCATTCCCCTTTTCAATACACTCACTCAAGTTATTTGCCGGATGAATACAATACAGCTTCAACATAAAGGACTTGTCACTGACCTGTTCTCCATAAATCTCATAACTTTCATCCACTAATTCATATATATTCAAAAACTGATTAATTTGAAAATAAAAATCTAAAATTTCATCCTTATGAGGTTTTAAAGCAGGTATCTCCTTGCTTTCCTCCATAAATGATTCTAATTGCGCATGTAAGCGAAGCAGCTTTAAATATAAACTGCCCATGTCATCAATTAAGGCATATCGTTTTGGATTGTCACACTGTTTTTTTAGTTCCAACATTTCTTTATTGCAATTGTTAAGTAGCTTTCCAACCTTCGCATTATAAGGCATAAGCAGCTTCTTCATTGCAAGAAAATCTTCCTTGTAAATTGCAGCACTATACATGGATGATGCACGGTCCACAAGATTATGCGCTTCATCTACCAAAAACAAAAACTCACCCTTTGCTCCTTCTGCAAAGTATCTACGTAGCTTAACCTTTGGATCAAACACATAATTATAGTCACAGATAATCCCATCCACAAACAAACTAACATCCAATCCCATCTCAAAGGGACAAACCATATGCTTGTTTGCATATTCTAGCAAGACATCTCTTGTAATATTTACCTCATTTGTGATACAGTCGTAAACCGCTTTGTTAATCCGGTCAAAATGTCCTTTCGAATATGGACAATGCTCTGGTTCACATTTCATTTCTTCCAACGGACAAATCTTCTCTTTTGCAGTAATAAGAATACTTCGAAAATGTAATCCGCACGCTCTAAGTGTCTCTAACCCATCCACTGCAACGCCTCGTGCAATCGTCTTGGCAGTCAAATAAAATAGCTTCTCACCATAGCCATCGCCCATTGCCTTGATAGCAGGAAACAATGCACCCATAGTTTTGCCAATTCCAGTTGGAGCCTGTACAAACAGATTTTGTCTACGCTTGATAGAAAGATATACAGAACCTACCATATCCCGCTGCCCCGAACGATAGGTATATGGGAATTCCAAATCTTCGATAGTTGCATTGCGTAGGGTTCGATTATCTACCTCAAATTGAGCCCATTTACAATACTCTTCTACCAAAGTATCAAACCACTCCTTTAAATATTCAAAGGTAAACTCCTCCTTAAAGCGTTTAATATCTTCTGTATCCATATTGCAATAAGTCATCTGAACGGAAATCTCCGTAAGTTCTTTTTGCAATGCATAGATATATGCGTAGCACATTGCCTGTGCTTTATGAACAAAAACCGGCTCATCCATGTGCTCAAGCTTCTTATAAACACCCTTAATTTCATCAATGGTCACGCCATCTTTTTCCGTAATAATACCATCTGCTCGTCCCTCAATGATTAGTACAAAATCATCTCTCTTCACCTCGTGCTTTAGCGGAACCTCTGCATCATAAGCAAAGCCCATTTTCCCCTGAATCTTGCGATGAATTCGACTTCCCTCCGCCATCGCTTCCTTTGAAAATGAGCCTTCTCCACTGGCTATATCACCACTGCGAAAAATAAATTCTACCAATCCTCGTACCGATATTTTCATCTGATACATTACTCTGTCCTCTTTATTTCATGTAAATAGTAGTATATGAATAGTAGCATATAAACCTCTGTCTATATGCTACCAAATGATCTGTATATTACATACTAACAAATATGCGTCTCTAGCGATACACAATCTTCTTGCTAATCTCGTCTGCTGTTGCTTTATCTGTCAACCTTTCCAACAAGACTAAACCGAAATCAATGCAGGTTCCCATACCACGACTAGTAATAAACTGTCCGTCACAAACCACATTATCGGTCAAAGCCTTGGCACCTAACAATCCATCCTCCATTCCCGGATAACAAGTTGCTTGCTTGCCTTCTAATAATCCCATTTCTCCATAAATGGTTGGTGCAGCACAGACAGCCGCAAGATACTTGCCAGCCTCGACATACTGATGAATCAGCTTCTCTAATCCAGCATGTGCTTTTAGATTTGGTGTTCCTGGAATTCCACCCGGCATAATGAGCATATCTGCGTCAGTTAAATCCTGCTCATCAAATAACAAATCTGCACGAATTGTAATTGCATGGGAGCTTGTAACATCATAATCTCCCATAATGGAAACTGTCTTACAATCCACTCCACCACGTCTTAAAATATCAACTACAGTTAATGCTTCTACCTCTTCAAATCCAGTTGCAAAAAATAAATATGCTTTCTTCATTCTTGATACCACCTATCCCTTCTATTCAAATATATCTTAACGCTACCTTCTGTTTTATATTTCTATTCAGTAAAATACTTCTCACTCATCAAATACGAAATCACGCATTTTCAGATGTCAACACACCTGTATGATAATATGCCTCTGCCGTAATCTGCTTCGCCTTAATGCGCTTCTTATCCTCATACATCAGCATATCTGCCTGCTGATAAACCGTCATCAAAGGTTTGTTTTCATCTGTCTGATTGTAGGTTGCAAAACCATGGGCAATACTAATACGGAATTCCTTATCCTTCTTCAAATTAAACTGTTTCATGCTTTCCTTGAAATGTTCAATTCCCGCTTCATACCTCTTCACTACATTATCACCGCTTAACACAACTACAAACTCGTCACCACCAATACGGAAACAATCCCCTTGCTGGTCCATAAAGGCATCTTCAATCAAAGCAGCACTTTCCATCAACATACTATCACCCACACGGTGTCCAAAATTATCATTGACAAATTTCAAATCATTGACATCAAACATAATAATTCCGATAGCATCTAATTCACTCTTAACCTTCTCTAATTCTACCAAACGTTCTTCAAAGGCAGTACGATTACCTATACGAGTCAAACCATCACGATAAGCAAGCTGACTGACAAACTCCGTCTGCACACCAAGCTTAACTGCATTTACCGTCTTTTCCAAACTAGAAGTACCAAAACACAGGATAAATATCAACAAACCGATACGCACAAACATTGCTGTATCACTACTATGCTGATTATAATAGCGTATAATATCTATCACAGTGGCAACCGATAGTCCACAAAGACCTACTCCTCGAAGCACTCGATATATATTACGTCCCGTACTATTGCTCATAACAAATGTATTACGAATAATTGTATAGAACAATACCACCGCAGTCATAATTAATACAACATGGCTAAAATGCAATGTCTCATGCACATCCGCAATTCCCGTAAAATGCAATACCATCGCCACAACATAACTGACAAACGAAACACCAATCATAAAGATCATTGCTCCACGTTTTCGGAAACCAAATGCAGCATCTAGATACAAAGTCATTGGAATTGAAATCAACATCAAAGAATTACAGGATATGAATTGCATCGCTCTAGCATTACCCAAATAATATTGCAACAGATTGGTTTCAACCAAACACCAAGCTGCAACACTCACGGAAAACATTCCTAGATACATCAATTCATGATTCTTCTGTGCTCTCATATTGATTGGAATATCCGCTATAATTAAAATGAAACCAACAAACAATGTGAGAATACAGGTAATAAATGCAACTAATTTCTCCTCCACTTTATCCATAATTGCTCTAGCAGGTTCGCCAACACAGATACTATCAAAACTCATTGTTCCGGATTCATAGACCTTCGTAACACGAAACTCCAATTGTTTGTCTGCGTCCTCAACTGAGATTGGAATATAGTTCCAGCTTGTTCCTGGACCCTTTGTTGAAAAAATATTCTCTGGCACATATGGCTCATAAATCAATTCCCCATCTAAATATACACGAAAGAATACATTCTTACTTCGGAAGCAAAGATATTCCCCTTCCTTCCAATCTGCAGGAATTCTATGATAAACAGAAAATGCTTCATGCAACTTCGTACCTTCTACATCACGAAGCTTCGATACATCCACTTCATCACCATTCTCTAGCGTCCACCCTGTAGAAAAATCGGTTGGCTTTTCGAAATTTGCCTTGATAACCGATGTCCCTTCATAATCTATAAACATCCAACCAACCATAATCACAAATGTGATTACCATGATACCATACAAAATGTGATACACACGATTTTTCATTCATATCCTCCTGTGCTCTTATCATTTCATTCAGACCATTCCCATTATTTCCAAATCATATTTTCACCATAAAATACATATGTATAATTTTAATTTATATGCTTGTATTTGTCAACGAAACCAAAGTATGCTACTCTAACATAGAACATCAAAATTAGCGAGGTATTGACATGGAAATCGAGAGAAAATTTTTAATAAAAAAAGAACAGCTTCCTACAAGCTTAGAAAGCTATCCACATGACGAATTAGAACAAGCCTATATTATCACCAATCCAGTTCTTCGTATTCGAAAAAAGAATAATTCCTACATTCTTACATACAAAGGGCAGGGTTTAATGACAAGAGAAGAGGTTGAATTCCCTCTGCCTCAAGAAGCTTATGAAAAATTATTAACCAAAACTGACGGTAATATCATTACTAAAACACGCTACAAAATACCAGATGGTCATAATCTTATCATTGAATTAGATATTTTCTCTGGTATATTGGAAGGACTATATTTAGCGGAAGTGGAATTCACAGACGAAGAACACGCCTTTTCTTATCAGGCGCCTTCATGGTTTGGACCAGAGGTCACCAACGAAAACACATTCCACAATTCCACCTTAAGTACAATGTCTATTTCGGGAATTGAAACTTTATTACATTCATTAGCGGAGCGATTTAACTAGTTCATAACTCAATAATTACAGCGATACTATTATCTGAAAATGATAGTTACTTAATACATTTCATTCTAATGCTCCCTAGTAACATGAAATTCTTGTATCGCTCGGTTCACCAATACAACGGTAGTCATAACCGCAAATATACTACCCGCCATATACAACAACTCTATTCCCAGGCAATAGGTAACTGCTTCAACAATTTGACCGATTGTCTGGGCAAACAATGTAATCTTATATACATCTCCAAATTCCAAATCGACCATTATCGTCTTAATTACAAAGTACGTAAATCCCGCATATAATAACGCATAAAACAGATATTCAACAATCGCTGCAAAATACAACAATACAAAAAAGAAAAATAATGCCAAATAAATGAGCCCGCTCATATCTGCAACACTTTGATTATTAATCACAAGATCTTTATATATATCAAAGCTTTGCGTTTCAACCATTCCGCCCAATCCACTAATACCATTGTATACAACCATATTGCTCTCACTGACCAATACGGCCTGCAACATATTCTGTGGAACATCATCACGAGTAAATTCCTTCTGGGATGTGTCAATCAACAAATACACGCCAGACACTTCATCTTTCTTTTCCAGCTTTTCCTCAAAATAGAATTTACCATCCTGCAAAGAAAACTCCGGAATTTCATTCATCACAATTCCTTTTATTCCACCAAGACCAGCAATGGACCCTAAGCCCCAAATAGCATACTGAATAATGCAAACCAACAATACAACAACTGCCACATAACGTACAATCTTTTTATTGGAAACCTTTAACAATTTCCCATATTCTTTTGGTAAAAACATCGCCGTTATCATACTGTCAATTAACGAAAAAGATTTGTCATTGTTTGTCTCCACTTTCTTTTCCATATATGCTTCTCCTGTCTTACATTACTTTACAAAATCCATACAATCTATCATGCTTCCATTCTAGCTGTCATTTTTCTTGCTAGCTATCATTTTCTATTCAAACATTTCATCCATCAAATCATTTTCTAACATAGGAAATACAATGGTAATTACCGTTCCTTTTCCTTCCCTAGAAATCACTTCCGTTCGGGCTTGACAAGTCTTTTCTAATAACGCTAGCTTTTTTGCAACAGTCGTATTTTTCTTCTTCAAAATACTCATATCGAAGCCTGCACCATCATCAACAATTTGCACTGCATAACCATCAGCACGCATATAACTACGAACGGCTACATTTCCTTGATTATCATTGTTGGCAATACCATGTTTTACTGCATTTTCCACCAATGGCTCCAGGCTATGCCGTGGCACATTGAAATCCTTTGCCTTACACTCAATCGCAAAATTCAAATTGTGATTACGGGTTCTTTGAAGCTGCAAATATGCAATAATATGCTCCATCTCATCAGCAAAACTAATAATACTATTCTCGGATTCTAATGCCTGCAAATTATTCTTAAAATACACGGAAATATAATAAATCATTTTCACGCTTTTCGGAGAACCATTTTTAATTAAACTCTGTAATGTTTGGAAGGATGCAAAAATCAAATTCGGATTCATCTGCTCCACCACCTGCGCACGAATATCGCTTTCATCGTAGGTCGCTTCTTCCTTCACCGGTTGCACAAATGTAGCCTGGCGTAATCCAAACACCCATATATATATCATGTATAACAAAAATCCTATTCTCACATAAATGCGGTCACTTCCACCACGACCAGTTACTTCCATGATAATCTGCGCCAAAATAGCAACAATCAAAAATACATTGGCAATAAACACTGGCATTCCTTCTCTGCGCTGATAATCAAACACAGTAATGGCCAAAACAATTGTGAACAACACAATCACCAGACCATACAACACGATACCAATGGTGTAAATGGTATCAAACTGCACCAACGAAAACATCTGCAATACCATAACGCTGATATATAAAATTCCAACACACAAAACGCCTGTATCAATAATACCCAGTACCTTTTTCTTGTATATAAAACAACGAATAATAGTTAAGTGTAAAATGATGGCGAGAAGAACCACACAGGACTTTAGCATGTATACTCCATAATTCCATCCAGTCAATAGTGGCACAACCTCTGTATCTAACAGACACATAACACCTAACAGTAAACCTTCCACGCTAGAATATAAAAGTAACCGTTTTTGCTGCCATGTATTTTGAACAACAATCCAAGCAACCAGCATACATAATCCTGCACAAATTAAAATCAAGCCCGTTGCCAATGTTATCATAGAAGCCTTCAGCGTAGTAACCCAAAGCTGATTATAATTACCGGATTGAAATGCTCCCACCTGAATAGTATTGGTCTGTAGGTTAGACAGCTCAATGGTTATCATTCGGTCCTCATACTCTGCCAATAATGGAACAATATGGCGAACAGGTAACATTTCCTCCTTCGCATTGCTAGAATATATGATATCCTCTTCTACCAAGACACGAATATTCGCATTCTCAATCTTCATAGTTGCATATAAGGTATCCAAATCCATTTCTGGAAGCTTATTGGTCATAACAATAGTTGAATCCCGCTCCACCTGAAATGTGTACGGAAGTGTAACCACTTCCACAATCGTTGAACCCTTCTTTGAATCCTCTTTTGCCGTATCCGAAGCATGTTGTTTCTGATATGCCTTAAGCTTCTCGTCATTGGTAGTTTCGTAGGTACAAATCCATCCGCCAGAGTAATCCTGCATTCCCTTCCATGCACTTTTTTCATCTAATGGTGCAACACGTTTCGCACCCCACAGCACGAAAAACAGAACGCTGGCTGCTACCATCATCCATATTAACATATGCAATTGTTGCTCTTTTAATCGTAACATATGCTTATCCTCTTACCTTGTGTACATTGTTATATCATTGAACGCAAACGGATTGTTTTACTACTATGCTCTTTGTGTAAATACAAATACATATAGCATTTTATCCTTGTATTAAATCAATCCATAATGCTTCAGGGCATTTTCAATTCCATTGTCTAAGATATCTGTTGTCCGATATTCCACCACAGAAAACACTTCCTCAACAGAATTGCCCATACCAATGGAATGTGGTACATATTTTAACATTTCCATATCATTTATGGAATCCCCAAAGGCATAACAATCTGTCAAATCCACACCTAAGTGCTTCATTACATGCCGAATTCCAGTAGCCTTACTGCAACCCTTTGGCACCACTTCAAACACATTATTAAAATGCGGTATCAAATCATGCTCCTTTGAAAAGTACTCTACGAAAGTCTTTGCATCACTATCTGGCATCTGCGCTGTGGTGAACTTGTCAAATAGAAAATCTGGTGAATCTGGTCCTACAATTGGATAATCCGAATTTTTTGAAAAATAGTTATAAATGTACTCCAAAAAGCTTCCTGGTCCATGTTCACCCTCAATGAACAAACGGTCATTTTTCTCAAAAATCGTATGATAGTTACATTTACGAAGTACTTCCGCCTGTTCTAAACACTGCGCCTTTGTAAGCGTATGATGATAAATAATTTCACCATTATACTCTGCATAAGTACCACAACCGCATACAAAACCATCAAAGCCAAAGTTCAAGAGATGCTTATCAATAGCAGTTTTCACACGACCAGTGTTGATAAATATTTTATGACCATTTGCTTTTGCCTTGTTCAGTGCTTGCTTTGTACTGTCTGGCATCACATGCTCGTGATCCAATGTAACTAATGTTCCATCAATGTCAAAAAATAACAATGCTGGCATTTTATTTCCCTTCTTTCATGCTACTTGATATAGCTATGTTTATTTATCCTTATACAAAAAAATTATATATCTACAGATGTTTCTTAAAATAAATATTTCTTCATTTCGATATTACACACATTCTCCACGTAGATATTACATCTGCTTAAGAAGGTTCACCATTTCGATTGCGCCTAATGCACAGTCATAACCCTTATTTCCAGCCTTTGTACCTGCACGCTCGATTGCCTGCTCAATGTTCTCTGTTGTAACAATACCGAACATTACTGGTACACCTGTATTCATAGAAACCTGTGCGATTCCCTTAGAAACCTCATTACATACATAATCATAATGGCTAGTTGCACCACGGATAACTGTACCTAAGCAGATTACTGCATCATAGTTTCCTGACTCTGCCATTTTCTTTGCAGCAACCGGAATCTCAAATGCACCTGGTACCCAAGCCAATGTAATATTGTCCTCTGGAACGTCATGACGTGTCAATCCATCCACGGCTCCACCAATCAACTTTGAAACGATGAACTCGTTAAATCTTGCGGCAACAATGCCTACCTTCATGTCCTTTGCAACTAATTTTCCTTCTAATGTTCTCATAATTTTATCCTCTCTTTCTTAAAATCTTTTACTTATAGTTCAAGATGTGGCCCATCTTCTCCTGCTTGGTACGCAGGTAGAATTCGTCGTATTTTCCTGGTTCCATGATAATCGGAACACGTTCTACGATATTCAAGCCATAACCTTCTAGACCATAAACCTTCAGTGGGTTATTAGTCATAAGTCGAAGCTCTTTGATACCTAAATCCACAAGAATCTGAGTGCCAATGGTGTAGTCTCTTGCATCCTCTGGGAAGCCTAATTCTAAGTTTGCCTCTACGGTATCACGACCATTATCCTGCAACTGATAAGCACGGATTTTGTTAATCAATCCGATGCCTCTACCTTCTTGACGAAGGTAAAGAAGAACGCCTCTTCCTTCCTTTGCAATCATTTTCATGGCTGCATCGTACTGTTGGCCACAGTCACAACGGGCAGAGCCTAGGGCATCACCAGTCAAGCATTCGGAATGAACACGGCAAAGCACCGGTGCACCATCTGTAATATCACCCTTTACTAAAGCTACATGGTGTTCACCGTTTAGCTTATTGATATAACCATGAATCATGAACTCTCCGTAGCGGGTTGGCATCTTAGCAGAAGCCACACACTCAACAAACACTTCGTGTTCTTTGCGGTATTGTACCAAGTCCTTAATGGTTCCGATTTTCAAGCCATGCTTCTTAGCAAATTCCATCAAATCATCCTTACGTGCCATCATTCCGTCATCCTTCATGATTTCACAACAAAGACCAACTGGCTTTAAGCCTGCAAGCTTCATAAAATCAACGGTTGCTTCTGTGTGACCATTACGTTCAATGACTCCACCTGGTCTAGCCTCTAACGGGAACATGTGACCTGGCCTTCTGAAGTCACTAGGCTTTGCATCCTCCTCCACAAATTTTCTAGCGGTAATTCCTCGCTCATAAGCGGAAATTCCTGTGGTGGTATCCACATGATCAATAGAAACAGAAAATGCAGTACAGTGATTATCTGTATTGGTAATACACATCTGCGGAAGATTCAGCTTATCTGTGTAGCTTGCATCCATCGGCATACAAATCAATCCCTTTGCATAAGTCGCCATAAAATTCACATTCTCTGTGGTAGCAAACTCAGCCGCACATATCACATCTCCCTCATTTTCTCTGTCTTCATCGTCTAATACTACAATAATTCTGCCTGCTCGTAATTCTTCTAGCAGTTCTTCCGTAGTGTTAAATTCTGACATGTCTTTTTCCTCCTATATTGTACTTCTCATTATTTACTCTTATATTGGACATGTATCGGTTGTTTTAATACGATATCACTCACACCATACGTTTACATAACAAATCAACATAATAACTTTACATATTTTGTAGACATAATCCATTTACATAATTCATTCGCATAACAATCCTACATGAAACCGTTCTTTGCAAGAAAGTCCATGGAAATTCCAGATTCCTCCTTGCTGTTCTGTTCTTCCTCAGAATCCTCCTTGAAATGCAGTAGCTTGTCTATATATTTACCAACGATATCATTTTCCAGATTCACGATGTCGCCAGGTTTCTTACTGAGTAATGTAGTGTTCGCCGCAGTATGTGGAATCAACGATACTTTGAAACAATGGTTATCCACGTAAGCGACTGTGAGAGAAATTCCGTCAATCGTAATGGATCCCTTCTCAATAATATACTTCAAAATCTTAGTTGGGGTCTTAATTGTTACCCAAACTGCATTGTCTTCTTTCACAAAGCTCTCAATTTCTCCCGTTCCATCAATATGGCCACTGACAATGTGTCCACCAAAGCGACCATTTGCTACCATAGCGCGCTCCATATTCACCTTGCTTCCATTGGTTAAGCTACCCAAGGAAGAACGCCGCAAAGTCTCTGCCATGACATCCACTGTAAATGTGTTGCTGGTCTTGGTGGTCACCGTCAAACACACTCCATTCACCGCAATGGAATCGCCAATGTGCATATCCTCAAATATCACATCGCCCTGCAATGTCAGCTTAGATGATTGTACTCCCTTGCTAATGGAAACGACAGTACCAATTTCTTCTACTATTCCTGTAAACATTGATTGCATCCTTTCTCTTAAATCTTTCTCATTTTAGATGTGTCACACACCTACATTTTTAATATAATTCATAATCAATTGCTCTAGATTATCCGGATATTCATAAAGCCTACCATCTATCTTGTCAAACGACATTCTTCTTGGTCTCTTTTTAGCATCCTGTAAAATCTCATATACTGCATTTGCATAATTTCTTCGATTGGTAAAATCTCTGCAACCAAATCTTCCTCTGTTTCTTGTAGATATTTTTCTACAATGGTACCCTTGTATTGTTTCTCTAATTCTTCCATTTTTTCATCCCAAGCGACACCATCATATTGTTCACCTATTATCGCTTGTTTGCACATATATTCTGCAATCAATTTGTCATCTTCTACATTTTTAGCTTCCATCTCTTCTACAATTGTACCTTTATACTTTTCTAATAACAGTGCGGATTGTTTGTGATAGGTAGCCTCATCTCCTTTGAGCAAATACATCTTTATTAAGTTTGAATTCTCTGACATATATGCTTTATATATGTCATCATCTGACATGTTTGAAAACCTTATATCCACAATAATCCTCCATTATCATTTTTTTATTGACATTACTCAAGATTTCCATTATTATCATTAGTAAGAAATGGGTTTTTTACCGTACGCATTAGGCTAAGCGGGTTGCTCGTTTCTTTTTTTATATTCAAAATATCATAAAGATACATTTTACCATTCGCATCGTGTCTAATTACCATTTCTACATCAAACACATTAAATCTCTCCACCTCTCCACATTCATTATAAACAGGAAGTGCAAATCTAGAAGTGTAACGATACCACCCGTATTTAGCATTCATATCATGTTTCGTTTCTAAATTCTTCTTAAATCGCTTATTTTTTGATATTTGAATCAATTCTGGTATCCCTTGCACTGCATTCGCCTTTGCTTTAGCATTGCCCCCTTTTAATGTGTGCGTATATTTTGATCCTGTGTATTCATCCGGTAAATCCTTACCAATATAAATTAAATCATTTGTTTCTATGATGGTGTAAAAATCGCCAACAAAAAATTTTAAATATTCTTCCACCTCATTCCAATCTATATTGCGCTTTCCTTTAAAACGAATATCATGTATCACTACTATTTCTGTACCATCTGTATCACACATTATATCAACTTTTCTATCCATAATACCCCTCCTTGCACAACCGAACATTTGTTCCCTTTATAATAACACATTATATCGATTGACACAAGAATTCATACTATAAAAAACTTATTTTTCCAATAATCTACTGAATCACTTCCGGTAAATCCACAATAATCGGCTCATGCCCAACTGCGGTCACAAACTTCTCCAACACATCCTTCGTCTTGATTTTAAGACTGGATGTGCTGACACACGGATGACATCCGATGTACTCGCTTTCCACCACGGGTTTATCAATCAAAAGCTGCACATGCTTTTCCGTATCATTCATAAGTCCCATAATGGACACTGCTCCCGGTTTAATATTCAAATATTCTTCCATGAATTCTGCTTTTCCAAAGGAAAGTCTAGCACTTCCAATCTGCTTGGAAATATCCTTCGTCTTAAATGGTTTGTCCCCTGGCATCATCAATAGATAGAACTGTGTTTCTTGACGGTTGCAGAGAAACAAATTCTTGCAAATAATCACATCTAAAACCTTATCAATCTCGTTACAAGCTTCCATGGTATTTGCTTCCTCATGGTCAGTTCGCTGGTATTCAATTCCCAGGCTATCCAACAAATCATATACCTTGATTTCTTTCTCTAATCTGCCAGTTTCATCTACTGGTCTTCCCTTCATCAGTTCCATATCTATTCTCCTATGGTTAAAATCTAGTATTCCTTGTCACTCTCAAATTCCTTCTCATCTTCCACAATTTGAATTTCATTCACTTCCTTAGATGCAATCTTGATTCGTTTCAAAGACTCCATAAATGCTATCAAGAAATCAATCCTATTCTTTGGTCCTTGTAACTCCGCTTCCACATCTCCATTTTCAAGATTGTTCACCCAGCCGGTTAGTCCTAGACGTTTTGCCAATTCAATAACTTCGATGCGAAAACCAACCTTTTGTACTCTACCTTTGAAGATGTAATGTCTTCTTGTAACTTCACTTGATTCAAAGGTTGGAATCTTTGCATTTCTTGCCTGATTAATGACATATCCATTCTTTACTTTCTTAATCCATGATTTTATGCTCATCACTTTACAACCTCATAGGTCAACAGCACATCCCCATCAATACACTCTGTAGAAACAAGCTCACATCCATAAGCTTCCGTGGCAAGCTCCACACCTTCACCACCAACTGGGGTGTAAAATCCAGAACCACCGAAGAACTTTGGTGCCACATAAGCTTCTATGCGATTTACAATTCCTGCCTGCAAAGCTGCATAATTGAGAGTGGAACCACCTTCTAACAAAATACCATCTATCTGCTTTTCTCCTAGCTTCACCATTAAATCCTGAAGGTCCAATCTACCTTCCTTCTCTGCCACCGCTAGAACCTCTACACCTTCCTCTTCCAAATCCTGTTTTTGCTGATTCCAGAACCTAGTGTACTCTGGGTGTGGCTCAATGGTTGCAACAATGGTTGGAATGTCCTTCGCTGTAGTTACCACATTGCTGGTTAACGGTATGCGCAGCTTAGAATCACAGATAATACGAATTGGATTCCTACCATTTTCCATTCTGCATGTCAAACGAGGGTCATCATTTAATACCGTTCCAATTCCCACCATAATACCCTTTAACGCATTTCTTGTCTGTTGTACCCGTTCTCTGGATTTCTCATTGGAAATCCACTGGGAA
>JAGAQX010000122.1 GCA_017622535.1 Lachnospiraceae bacterium
CTTATTCTGAATCTCAATGGTATGACCAGTTGCTTTGATAACACCCCAGTTAGTAATATCTGCTATTTCTTTTGTTCCTGCTTCATCTTCGTAATTCTTATCACATCCATCGCAGTGATAATATGCTTCTTTACCATCAGTAGTACAGGTTGCATCTACCTTTGCAATCGATGTTATCTTGCATGCATGGGCTGCTGTAAAGGTATATTGAACCGTTACATTTGATGAACTTCCATATGTACAGTTTGCAGTTTTTCCATTGACTGTTGCAGTCGTACTCTCTAAAAATTTGAATCCGTCATTCGTATCCAAGGTGATCGACACTGTATATTTATTACCCTCTTTGAAGGTACTTGTACCTGTTAAGTCCATATCCTTATCTGCTTTGTCATCATGCCACTTGAATCCATTCTTTAATGTAGTCCCCTTGGTTCCGAGACTGCAATACTTATCTGCTACAATCTGTGTCGTATCAGGCGTATTACCATCCACTGGTTCCGGAATGGTTAAATCCACATTTGAAATATTTCCTATACACTCATAAGTTTTCGTTAATATTATCACTTCAGTTCCATTCACTGTTGTGCGACCAGCTGCAACAGTTTCACCATTCAAAGTAGCTGTGATATCTAATTCTCCATCTTTTTCTTTGAAATCATATCCTTCATTTGCCTTAATTCTCACCGTTACCGTATATTTGTGCCCACCAACAAATGTATCTTCTGTCGGAGACCAAGCACCTTCTGCGGTTTCATCATACCATTCAACGCCATTCGGATACGACGCAGCATTCGTATAAAAACTATATCCTGTCTCTCCGGACATACCAAGCAAATCAGGTTTGCTACCTTCAATCGGTTTATCAATACCAGAAATAATAACTGATGTAATATCTTCTCCATTACAAGCAAACAAACAACGTATTGTTGCAACATTATCTGCCACAGCAGACACATTCTCTGCAGGGCATCCATTCACTGTTCCTATTATATCCGGACAATTATCCTTATCCAATTTGAATCTGTGTGTATCGCTATTCTTTACCTTAAAACAAATATCCAATGCATATTGATGACCTGCTACAAACGTATCACCCGGATACATTCGACTATCCTTGCCGCTTGTCACATCATACCATGTAAAAGGATCATCCGGATGCAAGATATAATTTGCATTTTCATCCACCACACCGGTAATATCCGGCGTTTTTGCAGGCACCGGTACATCAATGCCTGTAACCGCTACTTCTTCTATTCTTGCGTAATCACAAGCTTCGAATGTGTAATTCACCGTAATAATATTTTTTGCACTAGAACCACTAATAGCCCTTGCCGTACCTACACTGTTTCCATTAACTGTTGCAGTGGTTGTGGATGTATAATTATCACTTGCTGAAAACTCATAGCCATCTGTCACTTTTATTGCAATTGCAATCTCATATGTCTTTCCTTGTTCAAAGACATCTGTCGTTGACATATACGCTTCGTCAGTTTTGTTATACCAAGATACACCAGACTCTTTCTTGCCAGCTTCATCAAACTCATTCGTTGGGTTGTATCCAAGCCCAGTAACAGCCGTATAATCCGGTATTGCTCCTGCCACCGGCACATCGACACCGGTTATGGCAACTGTGGAAATTGTTGTTGCTGCATAAGCTGTAACCGGCAACAAGCTCCAGACCATAACAATTGTCAAAATCATACTTAATACCCTTCTCTTCATATGGTACCCTCCCATTTAATTTTTTTTGAATGAATTCTGTGATAAACATGTATATGTATTTCTCAATTGATCATACAATTACTGTGAATAAATCACAAAACACTCACAAAAAATATTATACAGAACAAACGAAAAAAGTCCCCACACTTTTATGATAAAAGTGTGGGGATTGGTGTTGTTTTTATTGAATTTCACAATTACATCCCATGCAAATTCAACATTACAAATTCCTTGCAATTTCTTTTAATTGCTTTCTTGAAGACACTCCCAATTTACTATAAATATTCTTATTGTGATACTTCAATGTATTCTCTGTAATATGCAATTGCTCTAGTATTTCTTTTGTAGTTTTTCCATCAAGATAACAATGATATATCTTTTTTTCCGTAGGGGTAAGATGGCTTACTCCTTCTAAAAACAGTTGCATCTGTTCATCATTTACTACGTGCCCATCTTCCGACTTTTCAAAATCCGGCACTGTTTTCAAAACATCCGGTTGCAATTGACTTGACGTTTCTTCTAACAATTGATCTTGCGATGTTAGCTCATTTTCCATTTCATACGTCACCTTGATAGAAGCGCTTTCTTCACGCAAAGCTTGCTCTTGCCTTATTAAACATAAACTCAACATAAAGAATTCAGTAATGATATAGGAAACCGACAAAAACTCAAACGAAATATCCACTAACTGCTCCAACATCCATACTCCAATATTTACCAAAACCGCTCCTGCAAGCATAATGGCATATAGCTTGGATTCCATCTTTCTCAACACAGATGCATGAAGAATTGTAATTACCATAATTCCGAAGTAAATTATTAGATAAAACAAATATATACAATGCCATTCTCCATAAGTTTTGTCAAGCATTCCTACACCTGCATCCACACTAAATGAAACCTCTTTGTAGTAGATATCCAAATATCCAGGACTCGCAGCCACTAAAAAAACAATGACACTGAGCGACAGTAAAAAAAACGGAACTACCCTATTGTACTGTATTCTGCAGACATTCATGATAATCATAAATATAGACATAGGCAAAAACACCGAACCGAGGTATGCGATTCGATTTGCCAGTAATGCTTCCTCCAAATTTTTCGATATCGAAAGTGCAAAATATCCTATATTTACAATAAACACACTAGAAAACAGCAGTAGAAACCATAGCTCTTTCTTATGTACCAATGTGCAATATAAAACTAACAGTAATAGTGCCACAACTGCAGTGACTCCATATACAACAGATAAACTAGTTGATTTTGAATCAAGTCCATCACATCCAACTAAGAAAACATTTATGAGTAAAAGTGCCATAATAGCTATAATTTCTTTTCTCATGATGTTCTTATGCAAGTTCATATCCAATCCTCCCACATTGACTCTTTACAATAGTATATACCTATTATACATAAAATCACAACTTTTTCCTTACATTTTTCTTCTACTGCTCTTACAACCTCTGATATAGAGAGTTCGAAAATAAGTGAGATAAAAATCCCCATTGGTTAACTTCCTATAAGCTAACCAATGGGGATCTTACTTAAGCATATAATATATAATTACGTCTTACTTTTTTATCTTTGCTCTCTTATTCAATCCTTTCTTGTAAAGAAATTTCTTGTACGATTTCAAGGACTTACTTGGGACCTTCACCTTTGCATTCTTCGGTGTTCCTTTAAACGCCTTATTTCCCACCTTCTTGCTAGTAAGCTTAGTCGTTTTAATTGTAATAGTCTTTAACTTTTTACAACCATAGAAAGCCTGTTTTCCAATTTTATTCACCTTAGAAGGAATGGTAATCTTAGTGAGCTTTGTACATTTATAAAATGCTTTGTCACCGATAGTGGTTACATTCTTTCCTATGGTCACCTTTTCTAATCGTTTGAAACCATTGAACGCATTTTTTGCGATACTTGTAACCCTATATGTAATACCATTGATGGTGACAGTATCCGGCACAACCACCTTTTTCACTTTCTTATCCTTTGGTTTCGTAAATTCTACCGTTCCGTTGGTAGCAGACGATGTTATAACCTTATACTGAACTCCGTTTTTTTCATCCTTTAGAATTGTATTTTTTGCAGGTACATTAGTCACTTCATCTGCATCACCTTTTGAGGCATTATCATCCATTGGTGGATTAGTATCCACATTCTCATTCTGCTCTATAACCGGAACTGCTTCCGTTTTCGTCGCTTTACACACTGTACAAGTATATGTCTTAACACCTTCCTCTGTTGCTGTTGGTTGTGTTGTTACAACACCTTCACCAAAGGTATGGGCTGTCACACCCGATTTTTCACCACATTTACATGCTTTCCAGTGATTAGCAGCATCTTTCTGCCACACATCTGCAAAACCATGCACATGCTCTGGATAAAATGGTATATTGAAAGACAAATATTGTGGACCATATACTATCGTAATATCTTGTGCCTTTATTCCGTTCACGGTAATCTTTTCCCTGTCCAAATCGGTAGGAAAACCTGATTCATACGGTGTCTCAACCGTAAGATGTAAATAGTATTCCTTTCCTTCCTCCATCGGAACATCATAATCAATACCTTCCATTTCTCCTTCTGCATTTTCAAAGTACCAGCCAAGCTCACATATTTCATAATTTCCACCGTAGGTAGCTGTATCCCATGGACTTTCAATATCATCAACCAACTCACCTGCTTTTGGGAAAATAACATTTCCAATTTCTACTGAAGTAAGCGCCATATCATCCGGAATCTTCTCAAATGAAAGTTCCACATAGTCTTCTATGTTCTCCGGATCATATGTTACATACCTTGGTCCACCTATCGTAGGCACAACTGCTCTTGCAATGTATCCATGATAATTGCTCAAATCCAAGGCTTTTCTTTCACGATCAGACGCATTATATATAAAATCGCCCGGACTATAGGCGTACATATCCAAGCTGCCTCCGGTCAATTTCAGCGTTTCTCCTTCATTTCCTACAAGAACGCAAATATCTTGGCCTGCTATAGCGGTATAGCCACCTGCAATTTCCACAGTTAAACCTGCTATACCGGTACCGGCACCATTCAATTCAATATTCCCGCCACGAATAGTAACACCGCCGTTCGGTGCAAAAATCATTCTGGTAGTACTTACCTTCAACAATCCTCCGCCGGATATTGTTACATCGCCGTCAAAACTCATGAGACCGTATACAGGCACTTCCGAATCTTCACTCTCTGTAATATAATTTTCGCCTTTAAGTTCAAGATTTAAATCGCCTTCACTGTATATTGCGGCATAATAATCATCTTCGAATTCATGTACTTCCCCTTCCTTACAGTATCCGTTCAGCGTCAGCACATTGGTTTCCGGATTATACGAAACTGTTTCATCTCCGCACACATCCGCTGCATTCTTGCTGGTGATTTCTTTTGAACCGACCCAGATGTTATAAATAGTTGCATCACAAGTATCACAGTAGTTTTCTTCATTTAAATCATGTGCACCATGAACCTTACTTTCCCACGTCAATTCCGAACTCTTCTCACCGCAGACATCACAGGCAAAGTAATATTCATAAGGATCCGTGCAATCACTTCCGCTGCCCGGCACTAAATATTCATCACTTTCTATCTTATCTGTAAAATCGTGTACACATGCGTAGGTAAATGGGCAGTAAATTACCGCATAAGTATTTTCATCCGTTACTTCCTTAAGCGTTCCAGGCAATCCATTGACTGAAACAGTAATATTGGATACTGTTGTATCATATGTATATCCTGTTTCTGCAAGCAGACCAATTTTCATTCGATAATCTGTGCTTACAGCAAGTTTTTCATCGTCACCAAGTTCCTTCCATTTCTCTGTCTCTTCATCGTACACTTCATATTTGATGTAGTCCATCACGTATGCTCCACCATAAGTCAAATCTTCCGATTTATTCTCAACATCTGTATAATCCTGACCAGCTTTCGGTATCTCAACACCGGTAACAGAGATTGTCTTTATCACAGAATCCTCATAAGAAATCGTTTCTTCTTCCATCTCATAGCCACAAACGGTACACTCCTTATGCCTCTTTCCGTCCTCTTCTGCCGTAGCTGTCGAATCTAAAATCCAATCTCCGGCTGTATGTTCACCTACATAAGCCGAAGTAATTCCGCACAAGCAACTCCGTGAATGAACCTCAGCATTATAATTCCACGTCGGTAGAAAAATCGTATGCGTACAAGCAAGCTTTGGTATTTCCTCTGTCTCTGTTACACCACCACAAACAGTACACTCTTTGTGCTTACTTCCGTTTTCTTCCTCTGTTGCTTCTTTATCTACAATCCACTTCTCTCCTGATGTATGGTCGCTGTATCCGTATTCCGTATTACAGTCAGCACACACTTGATAGTGCTGTGTTTCTCCTACAACCCATGTATCACCTGATTCCATCATTTTCGGTGTATGCGTTGCATGAAGGAGTACCTGTTTTGATGCTTCAGCAACTCCGCCCGGTGTTAATTTGTAAGATAAACTTACTGTCGCACCATCCAAAACACAATTTCCATCCACATCTAAAATAGTAACTTTATCTTGTGCTAACTTTATCAAGGTCTCATCTTCTGTATAATCTGTATCACCTTTTTTTATCTTCCAGAAGTAAGTTATACTATAATCTATCGGATTATATGCTACTCCCAAATCTTCTGCATTAATAGTCAATTCTTCTCCTTCAACAATGCTCTTTTCAATCACATTACTTGCTGCCTGTACGCTATTGCCTGGTATTGGCATCAAAGTTATTATCATAACCAAACTCATAATAAAACTTATTATTCTTTCCTTAATCCTCATTTTTTCCTCCTTGCTTGTATTACATTTCCATCCATTAGAAGAATCTATCAGATTATAGATAACCTCCCAACTAAAAACCTCACATAATATATTATATCATTCATGTTACAATTTCACCCCACCCATTTTCATAAAATAGTGTAGGATTACAAGCATTTTTGTCAAAAAGGGTAGGAACAGATAGAAATAAACTAGAAATATAATATGACTAATCTGCAAACAAAAAAAGAACACCTTCCATCTATGACAAAAAGTGTTCTTCATTTCTTCATCTTTATACAAATAGAACTTACGCTCTAAGTTCAATTCCCATTTCCTTCAATGCACCAAGAACCTTATCAACTGCCTTGTCTACTTCAGCAGACTCTAAGTTTCTATCCTTTGCACGGAAAATAAGTGAGAATGCTACAGACTTCTTACCTTCGCCTACCTGCTCACCTTCGTATACGTCGAACAATTCACAGCTTTCTAAAATCTTACCTGCATTCTTCTGGATTACATGAGCAATCTGACCTACAAACATGCTCTTATCCATTACCATACTAAGGTCACGAGTACTAGCTGGGAACTTTGCAATTCCCTCGTACTTGCGGTCGAAGGATGCTAGCATAGTAAGTACTTCCATGTTAAGCACTGCCACATAAGCCTCAGCCTTCAAGTTGTAGTTATCGCCAACCTCTGGGTGAATCTGTCCAATTACACCAATGTCTAATTTACCCTTCTTAAGATATGCCTGACGACCTGGGTGTAAATATGGAATTTCACTAGTTGGTTCACATTCAATACCAACCACGCCTAGCTTGTCAAACAACTCTTCTACAACACCCTTCATAGTGAAGAAATCACCCTCACCATACATACCCATGGTAAGTCTCATTTTTTCCTCTGGAAGCTCTGTAAGTGGTAACGCCTTTGGTAAGTAAATGTTACCGAACTCATAAAGTCTGGCAACCTTATTTCTTCTATTGTAGTTGGTTGCAAGAGATGTCAAAACACCATTCAAAGAAACAGTTCTCATAATAGAGAAATCTTCTCCTAATGGATTAGAAATTACAATAGCCTCACGCTCCTTTGCATCCTCTGGTAACAATAACTTATCAAATACCTTAGGACTTTCGAAGGAATAAGACATACCACCTGAGAAACCATTTCTTTCACAAATCTCTCTTGCAATATCTTCTACTCTCTGGTTAAATGGCTTCTTACCAACAGTGGCCTCACCCTTTGGTAAAGAAACCGGAATGTTGTCATAGCCATAGAATCTTGCAACTTCCTCTGCAAGGTCAGCCATACAACCCAAGTCCTGACGGAAAGTAGGAATTATAAGGGTATTATCTGCATCGTTATATACCAAGTCTAATCTCTTGAAATACTCTAACATATCTTCCTTAGAAATATCTGTTCCAAGCAATGCGTTGTAACGCTCTGGCTCAAATGGTAACACCTTAGGTTCAACTGGATTTGGATATACATCCACAACTCCACCAACGACATCACCACAGCCCATTTCCTCTACAAGCTGACAAGCTCTGTTAATTGCCTCAATGGCATTATTAGGGTCTAAGCCCTTTGTAAACTTAAATGAAGAATCTGTCTGTAAACCAATTCTCTTTGATGCAAGACGTGTGTTCGTTCCGTCAAAACAAGCGGCCTCGAACAATACTGTCTTTACATTATCGGTAATCATAGAATTCTCGCCACCCATAATACCTGCGATAGCAACTTCTTTCTCGCCGTCACAAATCATAAGTACACCAGAGTCGAGCTTTCTCTCCTGCCCATCTAATGTAGTAAATGTCTCTCCATCCTTTGCACGCTTTACAATAATCTCTCGATTTGCAATGGTATCCAAATCAAATGCGTGCATTGGCTGACCATACTCTTCCATAATATAGTTCGTAATATCTACAAGATTGTTGATAGAACGGATTCCCATTGCTTTCAATCGATCCTGCATCCACTTTGGTGAAGGACCAATCTTAATATTCTCAACCACTCTTGCACAGTAACGAGTACAAAGATCTGTGTCCTCTACTGTAACTTTAATAAAATCATTTACATCCTTATCATTTGCCTTTACCTCAACAACTGGTGGATAGAATGGCTTGTTAAATGTTGCAGCCACTTCTCTTGCCATACCAATCATAGAGAAACAATCTACACGATTAGAAGTTATCTCGTATTCTACTACTGTATCATCCAAGCCCAATGCTTTAACAGCATCATCACCTGGCTTTACATCGGAATCAGTAGGGAATACATATACACCATCTTCTGGTGCTTCCGGATAGAAATCTCTTGATGATCCTAACTCCTCGATACCACACATCATACCATTACTCTCGATACCGCGAAGCTTACCCTTCTTAATCTTAATTCCCTCTGGATACTCCGTATCATCTCCGTGAGCAGCAGCTACCTTACCACCATCTAATACAAGTGGAATCATATCTCCAACCTTCACATTTTTTGCACCAGTAACAATCTGTAAGTTCTCTGTACCTACATTTACCTGGCAAACTACAAGCTTATCCGCATCTGGATGCTGCTCCATAGTTTCAATTTTACCTACTACAATCTTCTCTAAATTCTTATCCTTCTTCTCATAATTTTCTACATGAGAACCTGACAAGGTCATTTTATCTACAAATTCCTGTATATCCACATCTAAATCTGGAACATACGCTTTAATCCAAGAAATTGGTGTATTCATATCTTTCTATATCCTTTCTTTTACTTAATGGCTACAAGATTCATTAAAAATGTCATAACAAAAAATGCTACAAATAATATAAGTAATGCTGCACCGGCAATCACAAATCCTTTCATCTTCTTCATAATACCAAAAATAATGAAGAAAACAGCAATAGAAAGGAATGCCAAAACTCCAACGGCTACAGCTAAAAATACAATTCCTACTCCTGACATATTATATCTCCTTTTACCAAATACATCACATTGACGTTACAAAGAATTGCAATGCTTTTTATTAGAACTGGTTCAAAAATCTCACATCATTCTCATAAAGAAGTCTCATATCATCAATTTCGTATTTAAGCAAGGTTACACGCTCCAAACCGATACCGAATGCAAAGCCTTGATATTCTTTTGAATCAATACCACACATCTCCAATACGTTCGGATGAACCATACCACAGCCAAGGATCTCAATCCAACCGCTTCCCTTACACATACGACAACCTTTACCACCACACTTAAAACATGTGATATCCACCTCTGCAGATGGCTCTGTAAATGGGAAATGATGTGGTCTGAACTTTACCTTTGTCTTCTCACCAAAAAACTCCTTGGCAAACTGCTCTAATGTTCCTTTAAGGTCTGCAAATGTGATATTCTTATCTACAACCAATCCCTCTACCTGATGGAAGGATGGTGAATGTGTCGCATCTACTTCGTCAGAACGGAACACTCTACCAGCAGAAAGAATACGAATTGGAAGATTTCCCTTTTCCATAATTCTTGCCTGCACCGGTGAAGTCTGTGTACGAAGCAAAATCTCCTTATTGATATAGAAGGTATCCTGCTCATCCTTTGCTGGATGATTTGCAGGAATATTAAGTAACTCAAAGTTGTAACGGTCATACTCTACCTCTGGACCTTCCACAACCTCATAACCCATACCGATAAATACACGTTCCAAATCCTCCAACGCAATCTGGTTTGGATGTCTGTGACCACGAAGATTCTTCTTACCTGGAAGTGTTACATCAATGGTCTCTCTCTTCATCTTCTCTGTACGAAGAAGTCTTGCAATACTTGTCTTCTTCTCCTCTAACTTTTCCTCAATGGCAGTTCTAGCATCATTTACCATCTGACCTACCATTGGTCTTTCTTCAGCCGGAACATCCTTCATGGATTTAAGCACTGCTGTCAATTCACCTTTTTTACCAAGCACTGCTACCTTGATATCATTTAAGGCGTCAAGGTCATTCGCACTCTCGATTTTCGCAAGTGCTTCCGCTTTAATCGCTTCTAATTTTTCTTTCATGATTTATCTCCTTCATATTATTTTCTATAAATAAACGGAAGTTAAAGACCTTCCAGTCTATGCAATATTCATTCATCTCTATATTTTTTCCATATATTACTGCTGAATATACCAAAGCTAACATACGTGAAGTAGTACTCGTTGGACATACGCTTGACAAGTTGTATTCTTTGTTATACAACGATTGCTCGCACTTTGTGCTCCTGCAATCGTTCCTCATCATTCGCATTCCGACTTGTCAGTCTTCATGCTCATGATGCTTAACTTGTCAAATGTATGTCCTACTTCTCAAGCTTCGCTTGCTCGTAGGACATACGCTTGACAAGTTGTATAACACAAAAGAGCAAGCCACCCCAAAAGGGACGACTTGCTCGCGATACCACCCTAATTCTAACATAATGCTTATTATAAAAACTTTACAAATCTACATCACATTAGCTCTCATCATGTATTAACGTTCATGACCCGTCAAAATCTACTATTATCAAATACGTAACTCTATCATTATCTATACGCATTCTCAAAGTTTCAACCTTGAAACTCCGGTGTGAAATTCAAACGCTATGTGAACTGAAGGAAGCTTCCAGCCAGTGACTTCCTCTCTCTGACAGAACGTAACGTTCTTTTGCACCATCATTGTCTTATTCCTCTTCTATTCAATGTAATCAAAACACTGTAATTATTATATAAAATCACATTCCAATTACATAAAATCTATTGTAACATTTTTTTCACCCGTGTCAAGTAGCCTTTTGACAACAAATAGTTAATTACCGCTCCAACAAATAGCGAATACATACAAAAGTAAAGCCACAGCATCAAAATCACGATACCTGCCAACGAACCATACATGACAGAAAAATTAGAGAAATGCTGCATATAAAGAACCACCAATCTCGAAATAATCAGCCATGCCACAGAACAAAAGGCAGCACCAGGCATTTGAGACTTAAATCTCTTCCCCAGATTCACATGCTCTTCTCTTCCCATCGGCAAACCAAATCCGCCTGGCAAAATTACATATAACATCAAAATAAATGTATAAAACAACAACCACCCTAACA
>JAGAQX010000123.1 GCA_017622535.1 Lachnospiraceae bacterium
TTCTTATGATTCGTATCGTAACATGTTTTCTATGTGGGATTGTAGCGGGACTTGCTATACGGTTCTTTTTTAAAGAGAAAAAATTCTTTAGATTTGAGGGGTTTGATGAACCCCAGAATAGAGATACAGATCCCAATATACTTATTAGGCTATTAAAGAATTTGTTCAGGAATTTTAAAGCAACAGGACTTTACTTTCTGATAGGAATCATTCTCTCGGCAATCTTTCAGAGATATGTGCCGCAAGAGACTGTAACACTTCTATTTGGAGGAAATGAGGCCTGGGGAGTTCTGATGGCTTCTACAGTCGGGGTTCCGCTTTATGTTTGTGGAGGTGGTACCATACCGATTCTTAAGACATGGCTCGCAAGTGGTATGAGTCTTGGAAGTGCTGCAGCATTTATGATAACGGGACCGGCAACCAAGATAACAAATCTGGGCGCACTTAAGATCGTGCTTGGAATCAAACATTTCCTTTTGTACTGGGCTTTTGTTATAATATATGCATGTTTGACAGGGATATTGATTAATGTATTCTTATAGATCATATAAAATCTTGTTGGTCTAGACGAATTATGTTACACTTACAAAAGATACATAAGACAGAAAATGAATTTAGGAGGTAGAATAAATGTCATCAATAAGTAAAACAACTGGAATTACAAAAACAAATTTATCTGTAAAGGTACAAACAATAGCGACAATCGTAGCAATTGTTTCGGCAGTAGCATTGCCACAGATTGTACATTTAATTGGTAGAGCGACAGGAATGGGAACAGCATTTGGCGAATTGTTATTGCCAATGCATTTACCAATTCTTTTGGTTGGATTATTAGCAGGTCCATATGCAGGCGCAATCGCAGGACTTTTGGGACCGGTTTGCAGTTTTTCTTTAGCAGGGATGCCAGGTATGGCAGTGCTACCATTTATGATGATTGAGCTTTGTGTTTATGGTTTGAGTGCAGGTTTATTGCGCAAGACCAACATGCCAACAGTCGGTAAGGTGCTTGTTGCACAGATGGCTGGACGTGTGTGTAGAGCACTAGCAGTAGCGATTGCGTTTTATGTGTTGGGAACAACAGAGATCGCAGTAGCGTCTGTGTGGGTTGGTACAGTGAATGGAGTAACTGGTATTGCATTACAGCTTATTTTGTTACCAGTGATTGTGAAAGTAGTGGAGCGCATGGGTGCAAATGAGTAAAGATTTACAAGAAGCAAAGAAACGCATGCTAGATGGTGGATACACATGTGTTGTACAGAAAGATAATCAAGTGTATACCAGCATGGAGCGTGGTGTAAAACCACTATTGAATTGGCTGGATGAGAGGACGGATTTGTGTGGATTCGTAGCAGCGGATAAGGTGATAGGCAATGGTGCTGCGATGCTGTATGTGTTGCTTGGTGTGAAGGAAATATACACACCAGTAATTAGTAAAGCGGCAAAAGCTACATTGGATGCACATGGCATTTCCCTTGATTTTGATGTATGTGTAGATGAGATTGTGAATCGTGCGGGAACTGGACCTTGTCCGATGGAGGATGCAGTCAAAGGGATAGATAATCCCAAAGAGGCATTGAGAGCCATTCGAAAACGAATGAATGAATTGAATAGTTACAATAATATATGAAATCAGTTGAGAAGGGGAAACGTTTTGTTTCCCTTTTTAATTATAAATTAAAAGGGTTTTTATTGAAAAACAATAATGACTGTGCTATGCTTGAAATCAAGCAAATAGTTCTGTTATTCTATTGTGGCTATTCATAGTTGCCATGTCTGGTTTGCGCAGAAACCATCTTTTTTATCTAACAAAACTCTTGCTTATTTATTAATCCGTGATTACAACATGACAGGCAAGAGATGAAGGTGGAAGGTCGTGCTTTCTGTTTTTTGCCAGAACAGGAGGACTATGTCAAAAGAAAATAGACAATACAATGGAAGAAAATTGATTCGTATTCCGACACCTCAATTTGTTACATTTTATAATGGTGTAGAGGAACAACCAGAACGAGTAGAAATGCGTTTGTCGGATGCATATATGGTTGCAACTGACAATCCGCAGTTGGAATTGAAATGTACATTTATTAATATTAATCTAGGCAACAATCTAGAATTGATGTCTAAATGCAAGACGATGCGAGAGTATATGATATTTGTTGATAAAGTAAGAAAATATCGGCAAACAATGAATTTGGAAATTGCCATAGATGTGGCGATGGAGGAATGTATTATGGAACATGTACTAGAGGAGTTTATGAAAAGTCAGAAAGCGCAGGTGAAGAGTATGTCAGTATTAGAATTTAATTTAGAGAAGCATTTGAACACTGTTAGAGAGGAAGGCCGAGAAGAAGGGGCAGAATTGAAAATGATTACGAAGATTTGTCAGAAAATACAGAAGGGTAAAACGATTGAAGCGATTGCAGAAGAGTTAGAGGAGGATGAAGAATACGTAAAACGTGTTTGTGAAATTGCAAATCGATTTGCACCAGAATATGATATTAAGAAGATATATAAAGAATTGTGTTGCTTTATAGCATAGTAGATGGGAGAAGATTATGGCAGCAATTTCGAAAGAGGATATGAACCAATTGAAAATGCAGGTGAAGAACCTGCAAGCTTGGAATCAGTCTATTTTAAGGATAGTAAATGACAAGCAAACCGTCGAGAATACCATTCGTGCGCATTACAAGAAGGTGCAAGCGGTGTCGGTGGAAGAGACTTTAGCTACAATGGGAATTGATAAAATCAATATGGATAAAGAGGGTATACGTGTTGCTGCATTACAAAATGCTGGAATAGAGACAATGCTACAGGTATCCCAGATGTCTGTAGTGCAATTGCAACAGATTGAAGGCATTGGTCAGGCTACAGCTACAAAAATTGCTAATAATGCAAAGCTGATTCGAATGAGTGTGGAACGTTCTGCGCAGGTAAAGCTAGATGCAGATGACACGAGTGCAGAAATGAAAGGGATTTTAGAGAATCTCTATTATCTTATTCAAAATGATGGTGTATTGAAACAGGCAGAAGCATTAGCAAACACCTATTCCAATGGAATACAAAGGAGTATTGCGAATTCCCGTATTGTTTTTTCTGGGTTGAAATGGATGTTTTCTTCAAAGCAGAAAAAGGAGATTGCTTTAAATGCAGCTACTGCATT
Source organism: Lachnospiraceae bacterium (assembly GCA_017622535.1). Classification (GTDB taxonomy): domain Bacteria; phylum Bacillota; class Clostridia; order Lachnospirales; family Lachnospiraceae; genus CAG-590. The sequence goes on from JAGAQX010000123.1 coordinate 3,158, forward strand.
AGGAGAAATTGCACAAGGTGAATTTGGACAAAAAGCACCACAATTGATTGAAGAATATCAATCTGCAGGGCAGAAAAATAGGCTGTCAGGTCAGGCGAGATTGGCTGAGTGTACAGCAGCATTTAGACAGAATTCAGCACCGTTTTATGCTATGCTAGAAGCGGTGATGGGAGACGGTTTTGCGAAGACAGCAGCTACTGGCGTGAATGCCTTGCCAGAGGAGTTGCTAGAAAGCATTGAAAA
>JAGAQX010000124.1 GCA_017622535.1 Lachnospiraceae bacterium
AATCTGTTCGGTTATATTATCAACTGTACCATCTACACGATCATATACTTCTTGAGGAGTAACCTTCTGCGAAAGCCCCATAATATCCTTATAAGTCAAGCTTTTGCGTTTTGGACCAATCATCTTAATCTTCTCTGCAGTGGCAAAATCAACTAAATATTCTTTAATTAAATGCTCAGTAATCTCATCTCCTGCTTTTGGTAGCATACCATAACCAACAATGGTTCCATCTTTTGTAATACAAATATCAGAAGTACCCGCGCCGACGTCCACCAGTGCAATGTTTAATAGTCTGTAATTTTCTGGAATTGCCACTTGCATTGCAGCAATTGGCTCTAATGTCATATTGGCAATCTCTAGTTCCGCATGTGAAACCGCAGCATACAAACCATCCACTACCTCTTCTGGTAAAAATGTTGCCAAAACTTCCGCTCCAATGGTATGTGCCTTATGACCTTCTAGATTGGTTATCTCAAAATCATTAAGAAAATATTTTACAACCGTATATCCAACACAAAAGAACTTCACATCTGTGTCGTTCTCTTCAAGCATTTTCTCATGCGCCTTCTCAACACCTAACATTTCCAATGAGTGAATATATTCCTGATTAACAACGGTATTCTCCGAGAAAGAATAATCTGCTCTCGCCATGGCAGTTTTCAAAACTCGACCAGCAGCTGCAATACAAACTTCTTTGAGCTTGCGTCCCTGTAGCTGTTTCTCTAAAGTCTCCTTCACGTATACAATCTCTTCACCGACTTTGTTGATATCATGAATCTGACCATCTAGCATCGCTCTGGTATCATGATACTTCACGCACTGAGCCACAATATGAAATTGACTGCCCTCACGATAACCCACCGTTCCAACAATACTTCTTGTTCCAATATCTAGTCCAAACACCAATGGTTCTGGAAACTTTGTAACTACTGCCATACCCTTATCTCCATGTATAAAAAATCACATAAACAAGTCATTTACAAAAAATACTTGTTCAAAATCAATAAAATTCCATATTCGTTTAATTGTAACATATTTTTATCATTTACACAACAATGCCTTGATTGTTTCAGTTGTTTTATCCACGCTTTTTCCGTTATCAATAATAACATCACAGTGTTGACGATAAAACTCCTCTGATGACTGATTTCGAATGACCTGAAGCCACTTTTCTTCAGTGCCTCCTCTACCTTGCAACAATCGTTCTACCCGAAGCTGTTGCGATGCGTAGATATACCACAACTCATCACAAATTGCTTTGTATCCATCCTCTATCAAGAGTGCTGCCTCAATTACATAATAAGCCAATTGCCCCTCTTGTCTCTTTTCATCTATATCCTTCAAAATGTACTGCTTTACAGCTGGATGAACAATCTTGTTTAATTGCTGTAGCTTTTCTTCATCTTGAAAAACAATTCCACCAAGCTTCCCTCGGTCTATCGTCTTGTCTTCCTGTAATATATCTGTGCCAAAAACTTCAACAATTTGATTATATGCAATTTCTCCGGGACTCATCAGCTTATGTGCCAACTTGTCTGTTTCGACAATATAAGCCTGATACTCCTTTTCTAATATGGCTAAAACGGTACTTTTACCAGTACCTATTCCGCCTGTTATTCCAATAACCCTCATATAAACTATCCTTTATATAAAATATTTACATTACAGCATCTGATATTAGGCTAATTTACAAAAATAAAAATACTATAACAAAACAATATTATTTTGCCTCATACCAGTTATCACCAACACTAACTGAAACTACTAATGGAACAGCAAGAGTAGCTGCTTGCATCATTTCTTCTTGAATAATCTGCTTTACCTGTTCCACCTCATCCTTATGCGTCTCCACAAGTAATTCATCATGAATTTGTAAAATCAACGTCGAGCGAAGCTGTTCTTTTTGCAAACGTTCATGCACTCGGATCATAGCAATCTTAATAATGTCAGCTGCTGTTCCCTGAATTGGTGAATTCATTGCAATACGCTCACCAAAGCTTCTCTGCATGAAATTCGATGAAGACAATTCTGGTATTTGACGAATTCTTCCATACATCGTACGAATCATTCCTGATGCTTTTGCTGACTCAACAGAAGAATCCAAAAACTGCTTAATACCTGGATAAGTAGTAAAGTAACTATCAATATATGCTGTTGCTTCTTTTCGCGATATATCTAAATCTTCCGAAAGACCAAAGGCACTAATTCCATACACAATTCCAAAATTAACTGCTTTTGCATTACGTCGCATCAGGTCATCCACTTCCTCTATTGGAACGCCAAACACTTGGGATGCTGTTAATGCGTGGATATCCTGATTTTCTTGATATGCTTTAATCAGCTTTTCATCACCTGAAAAATGAGCCAAAACACGCAGCTCTATCTGAGAATAATCTGCATCCACAAATACATAATCCTCTTTCGGAATAAACACCTTGCGGATACCTCTTCCCAGTTCTGTACGCATTGGTATATTTTGCAAATTTGGCTCCGTTGAACTGATTCTTCCCGTTGCAGTAATCGTTTGATTAAAGGTTCCATGTATTCTTCCATCTTCTCTAATATATACGGACAAACCATCGGCATAAGTGGATTTCAATTTTGCAACCTGACGATATTCTAAAACATCTGCAACAATTGGATAATCATTCTTTAACTTGTTTAATACATCCACATTTGTGGAATAACCAGTCTTTGTCTTCTTTGCTCCTGGAAGCTGTAACTTGTCAAACAGAATCTCACCTAACTGCTTTGGAGAATTGATGTTAAACTCTTCGCCAGCCGCCTCATAAATCTTTTTCTCTAACGCCTCTACCTTTTCGCCCAGCATAATCCCGTATTCATGTAAAGCATCTCCATCCACACGAATACCCTCATGTTCCATATGCTCTAATACATATACGGTCGGTAATTCAATCTCCTGATAAAGAGACGTCATTTTCATCTCATCTAAATCCTTTGAAAGCCTCTCCCATGCTAGATAAGGAATACAAATTTCAAAGGAAAGATATTGCATTACCTTCTCTTCCTGCATAACAAATGCAGACAATTCCATCTTATCTAATAACTCTTTTCTCGTAGGCACTGTTGCACCAATGTAATCTCTAGCAATATCATCATAGCTATACGAGTCTTTTAATGGACGTAATAAATATGCTGCAACAGAGGTATCATTTACTCGTTCATCCGAAACCAGTGGTAATACCTTTAGCAGTGACTTTAAATCATTTGTAACAACTCTCATATCCGGATGATTATTATATATATCCATAAATCGAGATACAATCAAATCCTCTGTAATAAACATAGAACATACAATAAAATCTGCTTGTTTTCCATCCTTTGTTATTCCAAGACCTAGGAATTCCTTCTTCTCAAACAAAGCAAATACACCAATTTCTTTGCAGGAAGATAAAGAATCAAAATAAACTTCCAGCTCGCCTAAATCCATAATCACATTCGTAGAAAACTGAAGCTCTACCTTCTCTTCGGACACATCAAAATGTTTCAACAAGCTCTTAAGCTCTAATCGTTTCACATAGTCATAAGCCTCAGAGGTAAATAAATTTCCATATTGCATCTGTGCAAAATCTACATTCACAGGAGCGTCGCATTTGATAGTAGCAAGAACTTTACTCATGATTGCCTGGTCATAAAATTCTGCTAAATTCTCCTTTGCTTTGTTAGGTTTAATCTCATCAATATGTGCGTACGCATTTTCAATCGTATGAAACGCAGCAATAATTTTGCCAGCAGTCTTCTCTCCAATTCCTGGCACTCCCGGAATATTATCCGATGCATCACCCATTAATCCCTTCATATCGATAAATTCTGTTGGTGTTACACCGTACAAATCAAATACTTCTTGAGAATGATAATTCTCTACCGTAGTTTGACCACCCTTTGTCTTTGGTATCTTAATTAAGACGCGCTCCGTTGCAAGCTGTAGCAAATCTCTGTCACCTGACAGCACAGAAACCTCCATTCCAGCCTCTTCACCTTTACGGGACAAGGTACCAATCACATCATCAGCCTCAAATCCTGGACACTCTAACACAGTTACTCCCATTGCCTTTAGAACATCCTTCATAATTGGAACCTGACTGCGAAGCTCATCTGGCATACCTTTTCTTGTACCTTTATATTCCGTATACATTTCATGGCGGAAGGTATTCTGGTGTACATCAAATGCAACTGCAAAATGAGTTGGTTTTTCATCCTCTAATACGCGCAAAATAATATTAATAAATCCTAATACCGCATTGGTATGTTCTCCTTTTGAATTGGTTAAATCCGGCAATCCATAAAATGCACGATTTAATATACTATGTCCGTCTACTAATAAAATCTTATCCATTCCATATTCCTCTCTTTTAGTGATAAAATGCTGTTAATGGTTCAACACTTTATAATATCTAACCTTTTCATAAAAGCTCATCTCTGGTGTTTCTTCTTCCACATTGATAACCAATGCGTGCTCTTCCGGTTCAAACATATAACCATCAAAAGTCTGATAATAATAGTATTCCCCCTGTGCTGCCTTTAATTTTGCCTGCTCCTCCTCATGAATAATATTCAAGAAATTAGCATAGGTCAAAAGCACAAAGGAAATCAAAACAATCGCCATCACCGCTATTGAAGAACGCATAACGCTTTTTTTATTCTTATTCACACGAAGTTCATGCTCTATACGATTATCTAGTTCTACCGAAAAATCCTTTGATAACGGCATATTATTATCCAACTGTCGCATTCCTTCAATCATCGTATAATAAATATTCAGTTCATCCTTGCAGTTTTCACAACACTGAATGTGTTTTAGAAACTCTGTTTTCTGATCCTTCTCCAGATTATAGTCGATGTAGGCTATAATCTTAGACTGTGCCTCTAAACAAGTCATTCTAAAACTCCTTTTCTATAAATGTCTTAAATGCAGTCGGCAAAGCATACCGATGCTCAAACTCATGCTTATTTACCCATGTCAAATTCGATTGTTTGTTGCGACAGGATATATAATAAGCAGTCATCCTCCATTCCACATGACTAAAAATATGTGTATATGGTATTTCTTTCTCTAATAAAACTGGTTCAAAACCTTGTCTACTTACATATTCCATTGCTTCATCCACATTCAATTTACCATCCGTATGAGGAAACTCCCACATGTTCGCTAACAAACCATTTGCAGCCCTTTTTTGAATTCCATATTGTTCTTCATCATGCAAAATGAATACGGTCATTTCCTCTACCTTACGCTTCTTCTTTGGTTGACGTACCGGGATCTTCATATAGCTATTCTTGCTATGAGCAATACACTTATTACGTAGTGGACATTGCTCACATTTGGGTGCACCATTGGGAACACAAACTGTTGCACCTAATTCCATCAATGCTTGGGTCAACTCTCCACAATCACCTTGTGCGTATAAAGCTAATAGTTCCTGTCTAGCATTTTTCTTAGTGGTTTGTAAATCAATATTATCATAACACTCAGACACTCTAGACATAACACGCAAAACGTTACCATCCACAGCTGGCGTTTGTGCATTATAACAAATAGAGCATATTGCACCTGCAGTATATTCTCCAATACCAGATAACGACAACACCGCTTCATATTCTACAGGAAACACACCATTATAATCATTCATAATGGTAATGGCAGCCTTTTGTAAATTCCTAGCTCGATTGTAATACCCAAGTCCCTCCCACAGCTTAAGCAATCGTTCCTCAGATATATTTGCTAAAGTCTCAACATCCGGAATCTCATTCAAAAAACGGTCATAATAACCCTTCACTGCTTCCACTCTTGTTTGCTGTAGCATAATCTCTGAAATCCATATATGATAAGGATTTTTGGTGTTTCTCCACTTCAAATCTCTATGTTCTTTTCTATACCACTGTAACAGCGGTTTCTTAATATCTAACCATTGATAATTCATGTACTCACCTTAATGCGCAAATATAATCTATAATAACATTTCTTGTATCTAAATACAAATTACTTTATTTATATTTTAGTAATACCTTTATTTATACTTTGATAATACTTATATTAATAATTCTTTAAAAAATTTATTAAGTTTAAATTTTTTACTAGTAAAAAATACCAGTTATATGTTATTATTAAACGAATTTTATCATTCGGAGGAAATATATGGATTTAATTTACTTTCGACAGAACCTTAGGGAGAAGTTGCAAAAAAGCAAAATTAGTTTGAACTACCTTTCTGCCAAAGCAGATATATCTGAAGATACCTTGCGTTCGATTATTTATGGAAAATCACAAGATATTAAGCTTTCTTCCATACTTAAGATTGCACACGTTCTAGACTGTTCTTTGGACAGCTTAATTGGCCGTTCCGTTTACTCCATTCAGGAAGAAAATATGATTAAACAATTGAGAAATCTATCGGAACACTCACTTCGTACTGTTCAGGTTTTGATTGATCTAGAAGAGAAAACATCTCTACAACACAGTGAAACAGGAAGAGAAACCCTTTCTGTCTTTTTACCTACCGGCAATATGAAGGAGGGCTTATTCTATGACAACAGTCGTTTTGAGTCTCTAGATATTACAGATTATCCAAAAGAGTTAAAGGATCGTATTGCTTTTGGATTGAAAATAACTTCTGCTCATTTTGAGCCAATATATTTTACAAATGATATTTTGTTGCTCTCTCAGCACTCTGCTCCAGAACGCAACGATATTGTATTGTGCATCAATGAAGCTGGGCGTTTGTTTTTGCGTAAGTTAACTCCATTTGGACTAGATCCCATTAATCGTTTTGGTAAAAAAATACCTGCCAATGAAATGAATAATTACACTGTTTTAGGTGTTGTTTTAAAGGTAGCAAAAGAATTTAACATTGAACAATATCGATAAATAATTTTTATATGATATCAATGAATAAAAGACACAGAATTCTGTGTCTTTTATTACTCTAAAACTCTTATATTTTCTATTTGGTTTTCTTGTTAATCTTAACCCACTTACCATATGCCTTTGTTTTCTTTCCCTCAGCATTGGTATAAGTCTTATAAGCACGAATTCGTATGTAATACTTTTTCTTAGCTTTCAATTTCTTGATAGTAATACTACTTTTGGTTTTACCAACTGTTTTGCTCTTAACACTACTCTTAAAGTTAGACTTCGTACTATACTGTAACTGATATCCGGATGCACCACTTACTTTATTCCAAGTTAATTTTAATGCTTTCTTTTTTGCAGTTGCTTTAAATCGTTTCACTTTAGAAACAGAAACCTTTGGCGATTCCTCCTTGATTGGTATACTCTTACAAGAAACGGTATCTGCTTTCTTCCATACTGAAGTTTTGGATAGATTTAAGTGTAGTACTGGGCATACACCATAAAATCCATAATTCAACACACTTCCCCACTCAACAAGTCCTGATGTACCAATAGCACGTGCTAGATAGTTTTCCATACCTGGCGAACGTAACCACCAAGACCCCGTATCATACGGAGATACCTGCCCATTTCCGGTAACCGTACTCAAATTCTTGTGAGAACCTCGTACTGAACCACCGCAAAACTCTGTATTGGACCTCAATTTTGCATAATCATAAATAGTTGTGGTACGTGGATCTCCGTCTACTTCAAAATGAATCGTATCAAATGGTATACTTTTTCCGGTTTTGGCATCATAATTTGCAAAACCATAGCTTGTATTTGCAATTTCAGCATCGGATAATAAATATATCTTATCTTTCGTGTCACTTCCTCCACCGATATTATATACAGGTGAAGCCGG
>JAGAQX010000125.1 GCA_017622535.1 Lachnospiraceae bacterium
GACATTTTCATAAAGAGACATATAAGCATCTTTCAAAATGCAAATAGTTGCAAACACAGCAATACTGATACATATCATCACCCACACACCTGCCATAGACATAAATAATCTAATTCCAGCAATCTCTTCCATCAATGCAATAACTACCATACCAATCAACAAAGTATAGAATGCAAACTTATATGCCACACCTCTTGCTAGCAACTGACGCTCATCATAGGCATCTTTCTTTACATCCAAATCAATCTTACCACCCATCTTACGGGTTAACCATACTAATAATGCTACAAATACCAGGCCGACTGCTACACCACAAATTACACCTAGCAGATAATAAATGCTAAGCGCACCCGCTTCTTTCACGTTATATTCCATCGTCACGTTAAAGGTACCATTTTCCGCAAAGGCATACTCTTCATTCGAGTAATACTCTCCCTGTCCCTCTGTAATAACTCGTGACAATTCCTCTTTGTTATTGATAAATCGAATCTCTGTCTTGTAATCACCAGCCTTAAGCTTCAAATCAGTGGATTCTACTACCAAGTCTTCACCGGTACTAAAAAATACGACATCACCTGCCTCGTCATACACAACAAATGCAGTAATCAAGCCTTCCGAATCATTCTCAATCTTTAAATAGACAACATATTCTCCGTCTTCCTCGAGCGTAAAAGAGTTTCCCTCCATCGTTGCTGGAGAAGCCACTCCATCTTTCACCTCAATGGTTGTGCTTTGGGTAACATCTCCCATAATCACCCCAGAGGTCATAAAGGAAATACCTACCAACGCCAATATTATAATTACTACTGAAAGTATTCGAATTAAAACCTTTTTCATTTAAATCTCTCCTCAAAAATTCCATCTTATTAAAATCTCATCTTATCATTGGAAACTCTATGACAACACACTTTATACTATCCTTGCATGCTATCATTCCATACCCTACATAAATCTTGACACAATTATCAATACCGCTATCATAATTGCAACTCTAAAAAATTTTGTTATTAATGCTTTAATTGTCTCATCCTTCATAATGATTCCTCCTTTTACTCCGCTTTCTTCAAATCCTTCAACGCCTTTGATAAGGATATCGGATTACCATATCTTAATGTACCCATGCGGTAAATCTTTGCTGCAATCCATCCTGCCACAAACACAGATACAAACAAAATTACTGCCGACACTACAATCTCCCAGGTTGCCACAGATCCCATTCCAATTCGTACAAACATAGCCGAATAAGAGGACACTGGCAAGAAGGAACAAACCTTCATTGGCAAACCATCTGGATTCTGTAACTGGAACAACACCACAAAGTACACAATCATAATAATCATCTGAATGCCACCAGCAACCTTGTTGATATCCTCTGTCTTAGATACCAAAGCTCCAACCGCTCCATAAAGGAAGGCGTAGAACAGGAAACCTCCAATACCAAAGATGGCAAATGCTACAAGCACATTTCCTGGTATATCTAAGATGATGTCTAACTTATCGCCCCAATACGTGTGATTCATACTATAACCAACTAAAGCAGCTCCTAATATCAAACCAACCTGTACAACTGCAGCAACCGCTCCTGCAAACACCTTACCGAACAAAAGGTAAGTAGAGTCTATGCTCGTTACCAACACTTCGATTGAGCGATTACTCTTCTCCGTGGTAACAGCAGTTGCAATCATCACACCATACATGATAATCATCATAAAGATTACAATTACCAACACATAACAATACCAATAGCTATCCTCTGCATCCTTACCAAGAATTTGCTCCTCACATTCTACAGCTGCTTCATATCCTTCCACAAAGGTGGCATAATCAATTCCGTTCTCTGCACAGTAAATCTGCTTATGAATCAGAGAAAGCACCTCGTTGAAAATAATCTGATTCTCGTCTGTAATATCACGATTCAACACATAATATTCGTAGTTCAAATCATCCTTCACCAAAAATCCAGCTTCTACTTCCTCGCTCTCTACTGCTTCCTTCAGCTCCTCTACATCTTTCATGAATGTGAACTCTGCATCCGGAAATGCCTGTTCAAGAATTGCTTTCTCTGTAAAGAAACCCTGATCATCCACAATACCAAGCTTTGCAATATCTTGAGAATCTTCATCTGCATCTTCACTATCCTGATCCGCCTGCTTGTCATTATCAACTGTCTGTTCAATTCCCAATATATCTGACATATCGATAAATCTTGGAAGGAACATGACTGCTCCCAAAAGTACAGCAAGTAAAATCGTTGTAATCATAAATGATTTGTTCTTAATATAGCTTAATAACTCAAATTCAAATACTGTCCAAAAACGTCTCATGCTTCTTCACCTACCTTCGCCACAAAAATGTCATTCAATGATGGTTTGTATGTCTCAAAATGCTCTACCATAAATTCATCTATATCCGTCAATCTCTTTAATAGTTGATTTCTCGTTACACCCTTCAACAACTGAACAATTACATCTTCCTTGGATGTACCTGTTACTTCCACAAGGTCTGCCAAATGATTTGCTACTATCTGCTTCGTATCCTCTGCTGTCATTCCAACACCACTTAACACTAACTGGTTCTCACCAAACTCTCTCTTGATATCCATCAGATTACCGCTAAGTACTACCTCGCCGTGATTGATAATTACCACATCCTCACAGAACTCTTCTACATAACTCATCTGGTGGCTTGAGAAAATGACAATCTTGCCGTCACCAATCAATTCCCTTACCACATCCTGTAAAATCTGTGAGTTTACTGGGTCAAGTCCACTAAATGGCTCATCCAAAATTACGATATCCGGATCACATACCAAAGTGGATGCTAACTGTACCTTTTGCTGATTACCCTTAGATAAAGTTTCTAGCAACTTATCCTTATACTGGTCAACCTGTAGCTTTGTAAGCCACTTCTCTGCATTGGCAATTGCTTCCTTCTTACTAACACCACGAAGTCTTGCAAGATACACCATCTGCTCTAAAATTTGTCTCTTAGGATAAAGTCCTCTCTCCTCCGGAAGATATCCGATCTGTACCTTACGTGGTTCGAATGGCTTACCATCCAAAAACATCTCTCCACTATTTGCATGAAATACATCCATCAGGATTCGAATGGTTGTTGTCTTACCTGCACCATTCCTTCCCAAAAGACCTAATGCCTTACCACTCTCTACGGAGAAGTTAATTCCTTTCAAGATTTCTTTGTCCCCAAAGGACTTTCTTATATCCTTTACTTCCAGCTTCATCGTGAAACCTCCTTCTAACACTTTATAACAACGATAAACGACTCGTTCTTTTTCAAGCTTATTCTTTTGTGTCCACAACCAATCACCTTCTCTCAACTACATTTCGTAACTGATTGTGAGCTTAATATACTCCTTATATTACACTTTGTCAAGTATATTTTACATAAAGTTTTATATTTTTTTCAATTTGTCATTTGGTATAATATTATGTAAACGCGTTATGTAAACCACTTACCTTTAGCCTCACTCCGTTTTTAAATCAACACCAAAAAAAAGAAGACCTCACGGTCTTCTCTTAATATCATTTTCTCTATACCAATTATTCTATATCAGTTCCAAGCTTCAACTGCCTTATTGTAATACTCCATCAAAACCGGCTTGGTCAAACGATTAATCTCCGTTTGTTCCGCAATCTCGTCCTTTCCAAATAAAAACAACCCAGCAACATTATCTTCGGACAAATATTTGGTCTCCACATCAAACTGTATATCCGTCACGAAATCTGCTTTGGTTGCCATATTAAATCCCCAATCACCAAAGGCTGGAACCTGCAAATGATATGGTTTTACATATAACCCTTCACTGGCGATTGTCTCATTGATGCACCAAAACGCATCCTTTGCATAATAAGGACTCGTGGATTGAACTACCATCACACCAGAATCCTCTAATCGGTCCTTGCACAATCTATAAAAAACGTTGGAGTACAGCTTATTCAGCGATTCACTGTTAGGATCCGGAAGGTCCACAATAATTACATCATATGTTTTCTCAGAAGCCTCCAAATACTCAAAGGCATCCATATTGTGAACCGATAATTTATCCGACTTCAGACTATTCTGGTTAATCTCCGTAATATTGGGATTTGTGGAACACACTCGTATCATACCTGCATCCAAATCTACCAAATCGATATTGTCTACATCATCGTATTTCAATATTTCCCTCACAGCCATACCATCCCCGCCACCAAGAATGAGTATGTCTGAATGGCTATCTGCTACACTCATCGGAACATGGACTAATGCTTCGTGATATCGATACTCATCCGCTGTGGAAAACTGGCAATTACCGTCAATATACAGTCGCACATCATCTCTATGCTTTGTAACCACAATCTTTTGATATTCCGTCTGTTCCATATAGATTACGTGATCTCTGTACAAGCCACCTTCTATACTCTCTGAAATATTGTCTGCAAATATCATTCCAAAAATCATAAAAGCAGCTATCACAATTGCAAGCACACGGTATAAGGTAACTCGGATAATCCGTTCTCCAAACCGCCATAAAATCAAAATTGCGCATAGAATATTAAGCAAGCCACAAAGAAATGATGTTGCAAAGTACCCAAGCTTCGGCAATAACAAAAGAGGAAATGCTACCGCACCAATCAATCCACCGATATAGTCAAAGCTGAATATCGAAGAAAGGGTGACCGAGAGATCATTTTCATCTTCCTCAATAATTCGAGTCATAATCGGTATCTCTGCTCCAGCTAATGTACCAATCACTATAATTTCCATATACATCACGACTGCATAGTTGGAAATGTAAATATTGGACAGAAAAAGTAGAAGGGAGCTCACACCCCCAACTACACCGATACTTAATTCAATTGTAGCAAAAACATTAAAAAGATTCTTTTTAAAATACTTCGATATATAAGAACCAAGTCCCAATGCTGCCATATACATTCCAATGGTAATGGAATATTGCAACGTGCTATTGCCTAACAAGTACGAGCTTACCGCGCTGATAATCAACTCATAGCACATGGAGCACCCAGATATAATCAGGGTAGTCAGCATCAGAAGTCTATATTTTTTGCTCATGTCAATCTCCGTTCTGTTACTTTCTTATGGTCTTGTCAGCAAATACTTCGACCTATACGAAAGTCACCGTCCTTCTATTACTGAATTACACCGCTTACAATAAATGCAACACCGATAAAGATACCAAATACCATGATACCAGCAGCTTCATTTTTTGCCTTCAATGCCTCATTAAAATTGAACTTGCGGTTAATGATATCTACAAGGAAGTAGCCCAATGCCATAGCCACAATTCCAATCAAAGCAAAAATTACAGTTTCAATTGTACCTTCCAAAATTCCAGCTTCCTCTGCAATTGTATTGGAAATAATAGCAGCACGAATTACAAAACCAAGAGCAGCATAGATACCAGCAGACACCCAGCCCACTGCTTTATTGCCATCATTTATTTCCTGTGGAAAATCAACTGGAATTAATAAATCAATAATAAAATATCCCAACATCATCATTACGAGGCCTACGCCTAGATATACTAAAGTTTCAATTGCGATTGTTAACATATACATTCTCCTTTTCTATCAATACGTTATTTACCACTACTTAATCCACCACCGGACGAACTACGATTGTTCACACTGGACTGTCTGATTGAGCTTGAATAGCTGTCAAAATATCCATTTCCGATATTATGAATCGTATTACCATCATACATGGAATACGCCGAAGGTGTACTTGAATAGGTTGAAGAATCACTACTATAGCCCGAGCTATAATAATGACTTCGATACCAAGACGTCGTTTTGCTAGAACTCCTATATGGTGACTGGTCTGAAGTATAATTGTACTTTCTATCCGATACCTGTACATACACCATATCCGTGTCATCCTCTGGATGATATATTAGACAGTACTCACCCGATGTCAAAATTCCAATCTCTGCATCTTTCATATCATTATTCTGAGTAACGGATTCGGTTTCACCATCAATACCCTGAATAATATCCATCGCCACATCATCCGTTGTAGACGAGATATTATATTTGTATACCATTGCTTGCTGTTGCTCATTACCTGTTATACTTGTTTCATATGTGTATAAACTGGAATTTGACAAATGCTCACTAATTTGATTCTTATTAATATTAAAAAGTCCTGCAAAAAGACCACCCAACAAAGCTGGTGCCATATTACAAAGAATCATAAGAACCGCAAACAAACTAACTATTTTGGACAATCCTTTTCCCGAACCGATGCTCTTTGGTTCTTCATATCCCATCACTGTAATATCACTTTTTTCTATGTACTCACCCTTGGAATACTCCGTACCGTCCTCCCACATTTCAACAGAAAGTGTGTGGTCCTCGCTAGCATCCTCATATTCTACAAAAGAAGCTCGCTCTCCGTAATCCACATCCACATCGCCACCAGAACCTCGCACCACCTGGATTCCTTCATCCACCTTGTGCCACTCTGGGCCGATTCGACCTCTTACATCATTGGCCGGCCATGAGATAGAATATTCATTATAACTATCATCACAAGAAAGCCAGCATTCTCCACGACTTGTTCTCAAACGGTACTCTGTCCACTCTTTGTTGCCATCATTGGGATTCGCATACGTAATATATCCTATTACAGTACCTTCAATACCATTGCATCCAAGCTTCGTACCAACTCGGTATAACATACGTTACCCCCTTTCATTATTATAAAACCACCTGAATACTGTCTTACAGTTTCTTCAATAAGCGTTTCACCCTGTACATAACAGTTTCAAATTTCTTTTTATTCTGTACATTTTACTTATTCTGAAGTGTTATTGGTAGTTCCTATGTCGCGCTCGATTGTACGGAGCACGATTCTTTCCGCTCCAAATAACTCCTTTAACATTTGCGATATACCTTCTGCTACTGTATCACTACAGGAAAAAATATCAATTGCTGCGTATCCATATTCCGGCCATGTATGAATCGAAAAATGGGATGTGGAAATCACCGAAAAATAGGTAATTCCAATCGGTTCAAACTTGTGCACACACTCCTCAACAATTTGTGCACCCACATAATCAATCGCCTTATGTGCAGCATCTGTTATCGCAGTCATATCATCTAAAATATCCTTGCAGCCATATAAATCTGCAACTATTTGTACTGCCATGTATCCCCACTCCAATTATTTCTTCTTTCCAAACAACTTCCCTGTAAGCTTATGTAGCATTCCATAATTGTACTGCGACGATTCCTTGTCACCGCCACATTTCTCGCAACAAGCGGACGTGGATTTGTTGTAGGCTCCACAATACTCACATAACCAATCTGGTTCATTCGTTGTCTTTGCCTTCTCTTCCTCTGTCAAGGTAGCCGCTTCAAGGTCGTCCGGAAGGTAAAACATAGTTTCGATTCCTCTCGGTCTTTCACAGGACGTACATGCGTCATAACGTGCTTTAATGGCTGTTTGTCCGCAATACTCGCAATCCCATAATCCTTCTATTCGCTTTTCTTCCATTCCCTTTTCCTCTTATCATCACTTCTCTATTATTCTGGTTTTACATAGCTCACATATTCTTCATCATTTTCGTAATAGTAACACTTGAGCAAGTAATCTGTATGACCCTTTACCATAGCAAAAATCGCTTTACCTTCTGTAAAGGTATCACCAGGGAAGAAATCCTCTGGATCTTCAGAAGTATCATACACACTTGACAAACCAATATAATTTGCAATGGCACCAGAATCCTCTAAATTACAAGCACTAAAGTCAACATCTGCACTGTAGATACCGTACTCGCTAGCAGGGAAATCTGTTGGAAAATGAGTTTCATATGTAACAACACAATACTCTACATCATCCTGTTCTAACTCATCAAAACGGATAAAATGATCTCCTGAGTTGTACTCATCCACGATTGCCTGTGCATCAGCTCCACGCATCACACCTGTAATTCTGTAATAAATTGTGCGGTAATCATCTGTTTCTCCACAATAGGTCTTTGTTGCTACCCACTCACCAGGCTTAGCTGGATTTGCTAATGTAGCTTCTACAACATCAAAATCCGTTGCTGCAGGCTCAGAAGCTTCTGTTGTTTCTGCAGTCTCTGTAGTATCCTCTGCAGGTGCTTCTGTATCTTCAGCCACATCCTCTGTTACTTCTTCTGTGTCATCAAACACAACATCTTCCTCTGTTTCTGCCTCATCATAATCATACTCATAGGTCTCTGTACTTTCTTTATTTTCCTTATCCTTCATCACATTGTACATAACCTGAGCACAGCCTGTAAGGGTAGACATTCCCATTACTGCCACTAACATCAAAGCTACTAACTTCTTTTTCATTCCTTCATTCCTCCTGAATTTCCTCATATACGCGTAATTATACCATGTAATCTACTAAGCTGCCACACTAAGTTTTCGCTTGTATCTACACAACATATACAATTACTCTTTAAATAAAGTTGCAAGAAACTAATCTATTTGCTGTAGCAATTCCTTTGCTTCCTTTACTGCTTTCATTGTATTGCCATGTGCAATTACATATTCCAAATGCATTTTTGCATTGGTATATTCCTGCTCTTTCAAATCTAACTTCGCCAAATACATGTGAAAAGTCACTTGATTCACTAGAAACACTTCTTGCGATAACAGCTCGTTTAGTATCATTCTTGCCTCTGAATCTTTTTCATCCCACAGATATTCCTTCAATAGCATATAATTCTCTACACTTTTATAAGTTTTAAGTTCCATTTTATTATGCTTTTTTATCTGATTTGGCAACTGTTTGAACTCGTTTTTAATCCTATTATGTGCCTCTCTATCATTTTGCAAATAAGCATAATTCGCCAAGGCGCTATAGTAAGAAACCTCTTTTGAGAAGAATTTTTTCTTATAATCCACCTTTTGCAAATATTCAAATCCCTCATCCAGTTTTCCTTCATAGAACAAACAGCTCTGTGCCAAGTGAAAATAATGATCATTTTTACTCGCTTTTTTCTTCTCTTTCACATCTAAAAGCAACATTGCATCATACATCTTTTGCGGGTCACAATCCTGGAATAAGATATAAATAAATTGATTTGCATTATACCCTATTAGTATGTTCGCAATCATTCCAGCCACAATAATCAGTATCACTTCCCAAACAAGTCGAATTAGAAAGTTCCCTTCTGAAAACAATGTCCATATACAAATCAATACAACTGCAACTATTTCAAGAAATTTAATCAAACAGTATTTGCGCCAGTGTCGCTCCACTGCTTCTTTTGCGCTACAATTATAATAGATACTATGTTGTTCCATACCCTGTCTCCTTCATCAATATAGAAAAACGGAGCTGCCATTTCTCAACGGCAACTCCATTATTCTTGTTAAGCATTCTTTGTAACTCCAAGGTCAACCTTTTCTCCATTGATGCTCCAGTTCTTTGTATAACCAGAAACTGTACCGTACTCAATTGCCGTTGCAAGCACATCGCCAAAGATAGTCTCTTCGTTGCGCTTCATAATGTCAGCAACCTTGTCATTGTTAGCAACGGAAATAGTAATCTTATCCATTACCTCAAAGCCTGCTTCCTTACGCATGGTCTGAACCTTAGAAATGATTTCACGAACGAAACCTTCCTCTAACAATTCTTCTGTTAAATTGATATCCAATACCACTGTCACAACTGCATCTGCCTCTGTTACATAGTCGTCAGACTTAGCAAGTTCGATTAATAAGTCTTCCTCAGCAAGCACAATTTCTGTACCATCTACATCAAACTTCAAAGCACCATCTGCCTTCAAGGTCTTCATCGCTTCGCTACCATTTACATTATTCAAGTACTCACGAATGCCATTTAACTGCTTTCCATACTTAGGACCAACCGTCTTTAACTGTGGCTTAAAGCTATATGAACTAAATTCAGAAACATCATCCTTAAAGGTTACAGCCTTCACATTTAACTCATCAGCAATGATTTCCTTATAGAAATCAGAAAGCTCCTTCTCAGCCTTCACATACATGTTACCGATTGGCTGACGGTTCTTGATGTTAGCACTGTTACGAGCAGCACGACCAAGCACAACAATCTTAAGTACTTCATCCATGTCTGCCTCAAGTTCCTTATCCACCATCTTCTCATCGTACTCTGGGAAGTCACAAAGGTGAATACTCTTAGGCGCATTCTTATCTACATTCATTACCAAGTTCTGGTAAATGTCTTCTGTCATAAATGGAATCATAGGCGCAGCAATCTTACAAATGGTTACCAATGCAGTGTAAAGAGTCATATAAGCATTAATCTTATCCTGCTCCATTCCCTTCGCCCAGAAACGCTCACGGGAACGACGTACATACCAGTTACTCATATCATCTACAAACTCGCTCATAGCTCTTGCAGCCTCTGGAATTCTGTAATTGCCAAGGTTGTCATCCACAGCCTTCACAACTGTATTCAACTTAGAAAGCAACCACTTATCCATAACTGGCAACTTGTCATAATCCAAGGTGTAATCAGCTGGGTTGAAATTATCAATATTTGCGTAGAGTACATAAAACGCATAAGTGTTCCAAAGGGTACCCATAAACTTACGCTGTCCTTCCACTACTGCATCCTCATGGAAACGATTTGGCAACCATGGAGCAGAGTTGGTGTAGAAATACCATCTAATTGCGTCAGCACCATATTTGTTAAGTGCTTCCATTGGATCTACAGCATTACCCTTAGACTTACTCATCTTCTGTCCATCCTTATCCTGAACGTGACCAAGAACGATAACATTCTTATAAGGAGCCTCGTTGAAGATCAGGGTTGAGATAGCCATTAAGGAATAGAACCAACCTCTTGTCTGGTCAACTGCCTCTGAAATGAAGTCCGCAGGGAAGTTCTCCTTGAAGATATCCTCATTTTCAAATGGATAATGCCACTGTGCAAATGGCATTGCACCAGAATCGAACCAACAGTCGATAACTTCTGGTACACGATGCATTTCTTTTCCACAATCTGGACACTTAATGGTTACTGCATCAATATATGGGCGATGTAACTCGATATCCTCTGGACAATTATCGCTCATTTCCTTTAACTCTGCAATAGAGCCGATTGCATGACGCTTGCCACACTCACACTCCCAAATGTTAAGTGGTGTACCCCAGTAACGGTTACGGGAAATACCCCAATCCTGAACATTCTTCAACCAGTCGCCGAAACGTCCCTTACCGATTGACTCTGGAATCCAGTTAACCTTATTGTTATTTGCAATCAAATCCTCGCGAACAGCAGTCATTTTAACAAACCATGTGTCACGAGCGTAGTAGATAAGTGGAGTATCACATCTCCAACAGAATGGGTAATCATGCTCGAACTTAGGTGCATCGAACAACAATCCTCTGCTATCCAAATCAACTAAAACCTTAGGGTCTGCATCCTTAACGAACAAACCAGCAAATGGTGTCTCTGCTGTCATCTCGCCCTTACCATCTACGAACTGTACAAATGGAAGGTCATACTTACGACCAACATTGGCATCATCCTCACCAAATGCAGGTGCAATGTGAACGATACCAGTACCATCTGACATAGTAACGTAAGAATCACAGGTAATAAAGTGACCCTTCTTATTCTGCTTAGCAGACACTTCTGCTGCACAAGCGTAAAGTGGCTCATACTCCTTGTGCTCAAGGTCTGTACCTACATAAGTCTCTAATACTTCATAAGCTTTCACGTCATCTGTCGCAAGCTTACCTAATACCTTATCTAATAAAGCCTCTGCCATGTAATATACATTGTTATCAGCAGCTTTCACCTTGCAATATGTCTCATCTGGGTTCACACAAAGTGCAACGTTGGATGGCAACGTCCAAGGAGTTGTGGTCCATGCTAAGAAGTAAGCATCCTCACCAATTACCTTGAAGCGAACTACTGCCGAACGCTCCTTTACAAGCTTATAGCCCTGTGCAACTTCGTGAGAAGAAAGTGGAGTACCACAACGTGGACAGTAAGGTACAATCTTAAATCCCTTGTATAACAAATCTCTATCCCAGATTTTCTTTAATGCCCACCACTCAGACTCGATAAAGTCGTTGTGATAGGTTACATATGGATCATCCATATCTGCCCAGAAACCAACCTTGCCGGAGAACTCCTCCCACATTCCTTTGTACTTCCAAACAGACTCTTTACACTTAGTGATAAATGGATCTAAACCGTATTCCTCGATCTGCTCCTTACCATCAATACCTAATAACTTCTCTACCTCTAGCTCTACTGGCAAACCGTGAGTATCCCAACCAGCCTTACGGATAATCTTGTGACCCTTCATGGTCTGATATCTTGGAATCATATCTTTAATAACACGAGTTAATACGTGTCCAATATGTGGCTTACCATTTGCAGTTGGAGGTCCATCATAGAAGGTATACACTGGCTTACCTTCCTTCTCCTCAATTGACTGCTCAAAAATCTTGTTCTCTTTCCAGAAATCAAGTGTCTTCTCTTCACGCTCTACGAAATTCAAATTCGTCGATACTTTTTCGTACATAACTTACATCCTTTCCTTTCATTTATTCTAAGAAATTATTTTCTGTATACACAGTAGTAGCACCCTCAAGGAAGGTACCCTCATATATGGCACTTCCGTCTGTTTTTACAAACAAATCGGTCAAACGAGACATGTGGTCATCCACAATCCAGCCCCACATAAACACATGGTATTCCGAACCATCCACTGTCATGGTATTGATATGTCCAAAGGTATAGGTATAACCTGTCTCTTCATCCTTGGTACCAAGTGTTTTTTCAATTAACTTCAACGCCTGGTCCGGTGTCAAGGTTCCACCACTTTGATCTTCAAGTGCAATCTCTGTAGATACTTCTCCACCAGTTGGTACGTCTAATTCTTCTGTACTCATCTCTGTGGTTGCTTCTGTCTGCTCTTGCGTTGTGACTTCTGCCACAGCCGCTTCCGTCTGCTCTTGTATTGTTGCTTCTGTCGCATCCACTTCTGTCTGCTCCTGTGTCGCACTCTCCGTTATCTGTTCCTGTGCTACAATCTCGGACTCGGATGCTTCTTTACCACAACCAGTCATGCCTATCATCATCAACATCACCAACAAAAAACAAATCCGTCTCACTACAACATCCCTCCTATATCAAATTGTCTTGTTGAAATCATTTCAACGAAATTTCCTATAAAGTAAAAAAGCCCTTCTCCTCCTGTATCAGGACGAAAAGGGCTACTATTCGCTATACCACCTAATACATTGTACTCCGCTTGTACCAGGCT
Organism: Lachnospiraceae bacterium; assembly: GCA_017622535.1. Classification (GTDB taxonomy): domain Bacteria; phylum Bacillota; class Clostridia; order Lachnospirales; family Lachnospiraceae; genus CAG-590. Next base: position 13,274 of record JAGAQX010000125.1, read on the forward strand.
TCCTATAAATGTTTCATTCTCCTTTGATGGGAATGATATATATTCTTCCTGTCTATGTACTGCTTTCATACATGGTTTCTGTAACGGGAAACATCCGTTGAAGCCTACTAGAATTGTAACGATAATCAAAACAACGATTGATCATCTGTTGGATCCTGTAATCCAATTCACAATCCTTTCAGTTCACAACTCGGGAGTGATATTCCCTTTCCTTACTAATCCTATCTGTCTTCCACCATCACAGACTCGCTAATTTAGAAAAGACCTCATTTGCATGAATTTGGCTTCGTCTACTTTCTAAACAGTTTCATAAAGAAGGTACTGTCTCCTTCAACGTCTTTACAAAGATATGTTTTTTATAGCATTTATTATAGGTTTTGTCAATAACAACCTATGTGCTATTGACTTTTATTTCACTTTGATGCTAATTATTTTTTCTGCTTTTGTATATGCGTCGTTCTCCTGTACAGACACCTTAATCTTATAGGTTCCCTTTGGTGCTTTCTTCTTCAAGGTTACTTTACCAGACGTGCTTACCTTTATATACTTTTTACCTTTTTTCGGTGTCTTATATACCTTGTAAATTAATGCGCCTGTGGAATTGGTCTTACACTTCAAAGAAACAGACTTAGACTTTTTCTTAAGCTTCGTTCGTGGAATTGTAAGCGTCGATTTCTTCGCACCTACCTTAATCGTCGCTGTTTTCTTAAGATTCTTAGAATAGTTCTTATCAATAAAGCTCTTCTTATTATCAGACTTAATGACACAGCTATAATATGTATTGTCTTTTAAATAAATGTTTTTATTATCCTTCGGATTCTCACCAACTATGACACCACAATTGCCTGTAGGGTCTGTGACTGTAAGATGAGCCACTTGAGAGGTGGCAATTCCTGTTCGACCTGCACCTACAATTCCGCCTGCCGAATTATTGCCTCCTTTTTTCAAAGTAATGGCCAAATTATCCACTCTACAATCAGCAAGCACAGTACCGTGTTCTCCAAAAATCTCCTCTGCAGCTGCGTCTCCATACAAGATTGGATTTACGAAAACTCCAAAAGCCGCAAGAATGAGAAATGACATCATATAAGTCTGAACAAACTGATGACAGCTACCAATCACACCACCTGCTGCGCCATCATAAGAAATGACCTTAGAGTTAATCACTTGAATACCACTTACAAAGGAGCTTTCACTAATACCTGCCACTACGCCTGCAGGACCTGAGCTGGCTACATACGCCTTATTAAATTTCAAATCCGTAACAGCAGCACCACAAATGCACTCGAAAAATCCTGCTCGGTCTGTCACGCCCCAAAATCCGTACTCTGTATTCTCAACATACATTCCAGTGATTGTATGTCCGTTACCATTAAACACACCTGCAAATGGACAGTAGCCCATAATAGCACTACCCTGTTTTCCAATTGGATTCCACTTATTCTTTGGTGCTTTCTTGCCCCAATTTTTGAAATTCTTGGTATCATTTAAAACAATATCGGCTGTTAAATTAATGGTGACTCCTCGGAAACGATCCTCATGTGCCGCTTCATCGCATAGCTGTGCCAAGCCTGCCAACTGCTCTGCCGTAGAAATATCATAGCTATCACGATCTCCTGTATACCAGGATATATCTGCTGTTCCATCCCAAACATTGCCTGCCGCTTCGACAGTTCTCATCTGGCTACTCTTTCCTAACCAAGGGGTGTAGGAACTAGTCAAGGTCATAGCAACAACTAATATCACCGCTATTACTCGTTTGATTGTTCTTCTCATTGGTATGGTCTCCCTTCTCCTCATCAACGATTATTACATGTAAAATCACGCACACTACAAAGATACATGTATCTTCTTATAAGTGACTTTATTCTATCCTATTATGATTCTATTGACAAGAGGAATCCTTTTTTATCTGTTTCAATCGGCACAACCTCTCATGCAACACCATCATCAACACCAATGCTACTAATAAATACACTGGATACAAACCGATATTCACATGATTTGCAATCCATCCAAATACAGGTGGTGCGACACAGGAACCTACATAAGCACTTGCCATTTGCACACCAATAACCGCCTGAGACTTATCAGCTCCAAAATAATCCGGTGTAGAGTGAATGACACAGGGATAAACCGGCGCACATCCAAGTCCAACTAGGATAAGTCCAATTAAGGATACCACCTCCATGGAGGTCGGAATTAACAATACAACAATACCCACCGAAATGATTCCTAAGCCCAATCGAATCATGTTGCGATCGCTTAGCTTCATAGTAATGAATCCACTAATCGCCCGTCCTATTGTTATTCCAAGATAGAAGAGACTGGCATAGCTTGCAGCAGTCTCAGCCGAAATACCTTTGTATAGTACCATATAACTACTCGCCCACAATCCTGCTGTCTGCTCTAGGGCACAGTAACCAAAGAACACAATCATAATCTCTTTTGCACCAGGGAGTTTCATAATCTCTTTTAAGGTAAGTGGTTTATCACTCACAACCTCCGTAGCACCATTTACTGCGTCTTGTGGTTTTTTCCACAAAGGAAGGCTGAATATAAGGATAATTGTCAACACAATCTGAAGAATACCCACATATCGATATCCCATATTCCAACCTTGTCCGCCGGCCAACGCAAAGCTCATAATATAGGGGCCTAACATTGCACCAACTCCCCACATACAATGTAACCAGCTCATATGACGGCTCTCATAATGAAGTGCCACATAATTATTCAAGGAAGCATCCACACTACCTCCACCTAAGCCATAAGGAATGGCCCACAAGAATAACTGCCACATAGATGTGCTAAAGGAAAAACCAAACAAGGCAATCATGGTCATAGCAACACTCACTGCGGTTACTCTGCCTGCGCCAAAACGCTTCGTCAACCGATCACTAAACAAGCTGGAAATGATGGTCTGTGCCGAGATAAACATGGCAAGCAACCCTGCGAAAGAAACCGGCACCTCAAATTCTGGATACATGCTCGGCCAAGCTGCCCCAAGCATTCCATCTGGCAAACCAAGACTAATAAATGATAAATATATAATTGCTAATAATAAATGAAACATACGATTACAAAACTCCTTTTACTCACATAAAAACAACATGATATCCTTTCCTAATACCATGTTGTTTTATATTATCTATATTTGCATTTTATCATTTATTTTCAAAAAAACTATCAGGTTTTTGAAGAAATATATAACAATCCTATCTAATCCTTCTCCTAAAGGCTCTTCTTCGAATCATAAAAATACTCTACTGCAAACTGTATTTTTGTTGCATTGCAGCCTTCCTCTAACGGATAAATGAAATAAGTATTGTCAAGTGTCGATAGTGTCACGCACTGTCCCTTTCCTCTGTAATCATATTCCGTATGAATAGAGAATAATGTTGAGGAACCAACCCTTAAGGTGGTCTGTTCCTTTGTCTCATAATCCATAAATGTAAGCTCGAAGCCTTCCCTATTATGACAAATATGTCCCTCACCACAGTCAATGAAATTCTTTGCATTTGGAAGCGCTTCCACTCTCACCCTCATGTCCAATCGATATTGACCACAGTTAATTTGTTCCATCACATTTTCTCGTTGCCACTCATACCAGTCTGGAATGTAAATCTCTTGTAATTCCTGTGATATTGCTTCCACTTCTTGTTTAGCAGTCGTCTCATTTTGTTGTTTATCCGGTAAATCTACATTTACGTCCGTTTCGTCTGTTCTAGTTTCAACATTATCCTTCAAGTTCAACTCTCTTACAAGAGTTCCATACTCATCCATCTCCCAGCTCGCCCCGCAGCACTGACAGAACAACATAGAACCTTTCGAAGCCATTGAAAACTCTACTCCACACTCTCTACACTGATACAATGGCATATGCAAACCTTCTGCCCGTTTCTCATAGGTAATCTTCATCTTTTGTTCCCGCTGCCATGCATATTCATCATAAGACAACAGCTCGGATAACTTATCATAGATCTCATCAACGGACATATCCGCAATATCTTCCTTTGTCAATGCGTAGGTCATCTCTGTATAAAGTTTTGCTTCTTTTCTTTTGGTCAAATTCCAAATCGGCGACTGCAAATAATTTCCTTTCATATTCAGAGTCACCACCGGCACCTTCAACATTTTCACAAGCTTTGCAACGGACGGTTGTAGCTTTGACGAGGTTCCTACATTTGCATAACGCGCTTCCGGATATAGCACTAGGATTCCACCCCGGTCCACCACACGCTTAATGTTTTTGATGAGTCCCATGTCATCGATGAATTTCCGCGTTCCAAGACACCCCAGCTGACGATAAAGCCACTCACCATAATTTTCAAAGCCCTCTAGCTCTGACACATAGTTCGCTCTATAGGGAAATAGCGCCAACGGAGTCACATAGAAATCCGTAAAAGAATGATGAGTCCCCAGAACCAGAAATGGTGGCTTAATCCCCCTGTTATCCCCCTTCACAATCTTAAGCTTTGCAGACACTGTAAGCAGGAAAAACACAATCCATAAAATAGGTGTTAAAAATAAATTCTGCTTTGGTGGCTCTTTGAATCGGTCAAAGGGTTTTGTATCTGGCGAAAAGGATACATCCTTTCTAACATATCGATACACCGGTGGTATTTTACAAAGCAAATAATATAGCAACCCTGTTCCCACCAGGGAACATCCCGTCGGTGTTAAATGAAAGAAAAATTCATTGTGAATCTCGCCCGTCACAGGGTTATAAATGAGCAATGAAATCGCCACACCTGCCACCAGACAAAGGACACCAATAATATTAAACCCTTTTGTAAAATAGTAATGATTATGCCCCTTTAACTCATAGGCACTCTTTAAATCTAATTTTTGTTTTCGTACAAAGAAAAAGTCTACAAATAAAAGCGCTGCCAACGGTGCATAGATACATGCACTAATGGTTAAGAAGGTTCCAAAGTAATCAATAATCTTGCCCCATACGCAGAGCAACCCAACATAAACACCAAGCACCAATACAAGCACTCTGTAATCTGCCTTTTTAAATGTGGATTTCAGCATAACCCCATAGATATAAGAACCGACTGCCTGAGTTCCAATATTGGCAAATGCAACTAACAAAAGAGAGGTCAACCCCAGCGCAGGTATGGATAATGTCGCCATCATTACTGTAGGGTCATCTATCATTTTACCCGTCACATGCTCCATAGCAATGGCCATAACCGCACCTACTACTACGAAAAATGAACCTGCCAAGCCTTGGCCAAGCACGCCTGCATAATAGCCGTTTCGTTCACTTTTACAAAGACGCGGAATCTCCGCCATTCCACCAACGAGAGTGATAACAAAAGCAAAGTTTGCCTCTATGGACAATATGTATGGAATAATGGAATTATCGTAACTACTCTCCTTCGGTGTATAATCCCATATAACCTCTGTTGGAACTGATGTAAAACCTACAATCACAACTATAATACCCACTACCAGCAATGCAGGAACCAATATTCTCGTTGTCCAGGTAATCGTCTTAATACCTCGGTAGGCCATAACCGTTCCCACAATCACGCAAAGAAGTGCCAGCACAAGATGACTTCCCTTCGGCAATTCGATTCCAAATAATCCCGCCAGTGAACCCATGGACGAGGCAAACAAATCGCAGCAAACCGCATACCAAGGGAAATTAATCAGGATAATGATAACGGTCATCACCTTTACGCCCTTAGTTCCAAACACACTGCGCAACCAAATCCATATATCAATTCCATATCGCACCGATAATATTACTGGCAGCTGATAAATCATCAGCATCAAAATAGCACCAAAAAAAGCGCCAATCAGCAATTGCTTAAATCCTACTAAGGTTGCTAGATATGACCCTTGAGTATAACTCCAGGTTGCAATACAATACCCAGACAGCACTAACAGTGCGTCCAAAAATCCATAGGTTCTCTCCTTTGCACCCACGGGCAATATGCCAAGATACGCTTCTCTTTCTATTTGTTCATTTGTACTTTTCATAATTCTATTCTCCTGTGTAATGTTACAATATTAATGAATAAATGCGCCCACAATAACAACCAAAAGACAAAGCAATGTAATTACACCCGCCACAGCATAATCCTTCTTTGTCATGGTCTGGACACTAGCCGCAGTTTCCTCAATCTGATCAATTCTACGAATCAGTTCCTCTTCCCACTGACTGTTGACTTGTAAGGTTTCTTTCTCTTTTTCACGCATGTTTGCCACACCTTCTTTACTCGTTTTATATTTGTCCTCTTCATATACATTCTATAAAGTATTGTTGTAACATTACATAAGGTTCATTTTTTTACACGTTACCTATATAATTCTTTTATTTTCCCTTTCATGTATCACCGTTTCTGTTTGCCAATCAGTCTTTTATCTTTATAGCATATTCTCCCACATCGAGATCACCTTGTGATATGCCTTAGCTCGAAACGCACTAGTCACAAATTCTTCTCCTTTGTCATCGGTAATCAACAACAGAACTTCCTATGTTCTATTTCTGTAACAGGCAATCAATTATCTGTTGGATTTGGCGCATATCCTCATATGCATGTTCTATATCCTGCTCTACTGTACCCTTATTATTGACGTAAAATATTCCTTTTCGTCCATCTCTTAGCACATACACATATTCCTTATTGAATACAAACATAACACCC
>JAGAQX010000126.1 GCA_017622535.1 Lachnospiraceae bacterium
AGAGGATAGGAACATTTATCATTTATACTTGCAGGAGGTGCACAATGGACAATACACTACAGTTAAAGGCGTATGCAAAGATTAATTTAGGATTGGATGTGGTTCGCAAGCGTGAGGACGGTTATCACGAGGTTCGCATGATTATGCAAACCATTAAGCTGTTTGATAAATTGACATTTCGTCTGTTAGAGGAGGATGAGATTCGTATTAAGACCAATTTGGGATTTCTTCCAGTCAACGAGGACAACCTAGTATATAAAGCAGTGAAATTAATTAAGGATAAGTATCAGATTGATAAGGGATTAGAGATTGACCTGTTTAAATGTATTCCTGTTGCGGCAGGAATGGCAGGTGGTAGTACCGACTGTGCAGCGGCATTGGTTGGTGCAGCAAAGATGTTTGGTCTCCATTTGAGCAAGCAGGAGCTTATGGAGCTTGGCGTGAAGCTTGGTGCGGATGTTCCATACTGTGTGCTTCGTGGAACTGCACTTTCGGAAGGAATCGGGGAGATTTTGACACCGCTTCCTCCAATGCCAGACTGCTATATTTTGATTGCAAAGCCATCCATTTCCGTGTCTACCAAATTTGTTTATGAGAATTTGAGAGCCAATGAATTAGAGCAGCATCCGGATATTGATGGAATGGTGGAAGCGATTAAAGCAGGAAGTCTTTCAGGCATTACGGACCGAATGGAAAATGTGTTAGAAACCGTTACCATTCCGGCTCATCCAATTATTGAGGATATTAAGAATTGTATGAAGGAGAATGGTGCAATTAATTCCTTGATGAGTGGTTCGGGGCCAACAGTCTTTGGTATCTATGATTCGGAGGAAAAGGCAGAGCAGGCAAGAGGAATTATCCGCGAGAAGAATTTGGCACAGCAGGTGTATGTTGTGAAACCATTTAATCAGAATATAGAATAGAGGACGATGTATATATAGACATGTGCTCTAACGTGTGAACACATAAATCATCGGTATAGAATATTGAAAAATCAGGTTATTTGCGCAATAAGAGAATGGGGGTAAACAATTATGGAACTCAAATATGATGGACAAAATGAATACTTACCGCTACGGGATGTGGTGTTTCAAGCCCTACGTCAGGCAATTGTCACTGGCGAGTTTTCTCCTGGTGAGCGTTTAATGGAAATTAAGCTGGCAAATAAGTTAGGTGTAAGCCGTACCCCGGTTCGTGAGGCGATTCGTATGTTAGAGCTAGAGGGGCTGGTGGTAATGATACCTCGCCGTGGTGCAGAGGTTGCCCGTATTACGGAGAAGGATTTGCGTGATGCGTTGGAGGTACGTACAGCCATTGAGGAGCTTTCTGTGGAGCTTGCCTGTGCAAGAATTGACGAAGAGGGCAAGGAGAAATTAAAGAAGGCCTGCATGGAATTCAAGGAGGCTATTGATACGAAGCATGTGCAAAATATCGTAGATGGGGATGTGAAATTCCATGATGTGATATTTGAGCTTACTAAGAATGAGCGTTTGATTAATCTTGCTCACAATTTGCGGGAGCAGGTATATCGTTATCGCGTGGAATATGTAAAGGATTTCTCCTACCATGATATTTTGGTAAAGGAGCACTACGACATCACCAATGCAATTTTGATGAACGACGTGGCCACTGCAAAGGAGATTATGCGTAAGCATTTGTACAATCAGGAGTTAATCGTAATTAAGAATTTAAAGGATTCTTTGTAATGGATTAGATATGCATTTTCGAGATGAATATGCTGAAAGTATCATTTGGACATTTTATGGGTGTCTGAATTAGAATTGAATAAATCGAGGAAACCTCACACATACTAGCTGCAAGTAACATGCATGCAATCGTATATGTGAGGTTTTTTTATGGATATAAAATATAACGAAAAAAATGAGGTGGAGCTGCCGGTATTTGCAGAACTAAATGAGAATATCGAAGCTTTGGATTCTTTGTTTCACGGCTGGGGTGATATTGTGCGAAAGGAATTTCGTCTAGAGCGAGAGGACGGATATTTGTCTGTGTACATTATCTATATTGATGGGCTGACGGATAATGAAATGGTAGAACGAACCATTACAAGGCCGTTTCTGTTTGAATGGAGAGAGGATAACTCGAATAGTGTGATAAACCGACAAGAGGCAAATGCGCATAGTCAGAAAGAAATAGAAAATAAGCAAGGTGAAACGCATACAGTAGAGAAACACAAGCGAATAAAGGCTGATGAGCAGATGTTTCGGGAACTCTTTCACAACCAAGCAGAAGCGGTGGATTTAGTGGAGAAGACCACCATGATGGATGTGCTTGATGGTGTGTTGAAGGGTGACACAGCTGTTTTTGTTGACGGTGTAGGAAAAGCAATGCTGCTATCTACAAAAAAGTATCCAACAAGAGCGGTGAATTTTCCTCAAAAGGAAGCGGGATTAAAGGGTCCTCGGGACAGCTTCTTAGAAAATTTCCGATTGAATACGGCGTTGATACGAAGACGAATCAAGGATCCTAAAATGAAGCTGACACAAGGGGTTGTGGGACAACGCTCCCGCACCATATACGGTCTGATGTACATGGAGGATTTGGTGTATCCCTCGTTGTTAAAGGAGATAGAGGAAAAGCTTAACAGCTTTGAAATTGACGGTATTTTTGATAGTGGAATGCTGGTGCATTTGTTAGAGGAAAAATGGTATTCGCCGTTTCCACAGGTGCAGACCACAGAGAGACCGGACAAAGCAGCCTCGGCGATTATGGAGGGAAGAGTGGTCTTGATTGTAGATAACTCGTCGGAGGTTATTATATTACCCACGACCTTGAATACATTTTTTCAAGCAGCGGACGATTACTACAATCGGTTTGCGGTGGGGAGCTTTGCAAGACTTCTTCGGTATCTTGCAGCATTTATTACCGTTTTGTTGCCGGGACTTTATATTGCTATTACGTGCTTTTATCCTCAGGTACTTCCGGCAAACCTGTTGTTAGCAATTGCTGGCGCTAGAAATGATGTAACCTTTCCAATTGTCATCGAAGTATTGCTGATGGAGTTACTTTTTGAATTGTTGCGAGAAGCCGGAATCCGGCTGCCGGGACAGATGGGAAATACCATTGGTGTGGTAGGTGGTCTGATAGTTGGTCAGGCAGCGGTGGAAGCCTCGTTGGTAAGTACCATTGTGGTGATTGTGGTGGCGCTAGGCGCCATTGCTTCCTTTGCCATTCCAAATGAAGACTTTGCATCCACCTTCCGGCTTTTGAAATTTCTGATGATTATCCTTGGCACCCTTTGGGGGTTATATGGAATTGTGTTGGGAATTTTGGTGTTGCTGATTCATTTGGCAAAGCTGGAGAGCTTTGGGATTCCTTATATGATGCCTTTGGTTTCCGGAAGTATTGACGATGATGAAGAATTTCAGGATTTTGTGGTGAGAAAGCCTATTTTCACCATGAAGAAAAGACCTCTTTATACGAGGCGAGGACGTCGAACCAGATTTTGGTGGAGGTAATAAATGATGTTTAGTTATAATGGAAAAATTTCGGAAAAGCAATTAAGACGTATGGTTGTACTTCCAGTATTTGCTAGTGTGATATTTGTGTTGCCCTATCTGGCGGCGAGACTTTTTGGTGCAAGTATTGTGCCTGGCTTGTTGGTGTTTTTCGTGTTTGCAGGCGTGTATGTGCTTTACATTTACGGAATGGGTGAGTGGTTTGAAAGGTCCAGAAAAGGCACTGGGAAAGAGGGGTATATCAGTGTGTTATCAGAGGCGGGTATCATTGGAAAAACGCTTTCCTTGGTGCAGTTAGCGAGACTGGTTGTACGGCTGGCATTTTATATTCTATTGGCTATAGCCATATTGGAGGATGCGCAGGTACCATTTATGGTAAAGACACCAGATGAAATCTATTCCGATGTTTTAGTGGTATTGCCACTTTTGTTAGTGGGGATATATGGAGCCAATGTGCAGGTGGAAAAGCAAGGGCGAATCCAAGAGGTACTCTTTTGGTTATTGTTTGTTCCGTTTTTGGTTATGATGTTGTTTGGATTAAAGGAAGTGGATTACAGCGTGTTTGTTCCTAAGGTAGATAAGTCCTTTGGCAGCCTTTTGCTGTATGGATATATGTTGCTTGTCTTTGTGTTGCCTGTGGAAAATTATTTGTATTTGCGACCAGCCTTGAGACAGCATAAGGAGAGAAACACAAGCTATCTTGCGGTTATTCTTTCAGTGGTGTTGGCAATCCTAATTACGCTTTTTATTATTGGTATTTATGGATTGCGAGGTGCGGCGGATAATCCCCTTACAATTATTGATATTATGCGATATATTCAACTACCTTTTGGTGTTCTAGAGCGATTTGATGTGCTGATGATTTGGTTTTTCATGATTGGCTGCTTTGTTTTGATTTGTGGAACCCTGTATTTTGCAAAGCACATTTTCTGCAGTATTTGTAAAAATGCGTCCTCGGTTTGGGTGTTATTTGGTTTGCTTGCTTTGGCACTTTTGATTGTGGTGTATGTGCGTGACTACAACAATGCTTTGTTGACCTTTATCTGTTATGGAGCGATGATGGATGTACCTTTTTCCATTGTTTTGCCGTTGTTGGGAATAGGGATTAATCGCTTTTATGAGGCTGATAGCGAAGAAGAGTGACAAGGATAGACAGTTTCTGGAAAGCAACAGAGCATATAAGAATGGAAGAAAATTGGATGACAGAGTGGATACGAATATGGAATTAGTACGATAGTGGATGTTTTTAGCACGAAAAGGAGAATGTATGACAATGAGTTTAAAGAAGGTTTTTATTGGAATTTTGTTGGTGGTCATGGGCTCGCTTTGTTTTACCGGATGTGACGTGGACGATCGATGGGAGAGGGACCATGAAATTGAATTAGACGATGTGAGGGAGAACCTACCAGATTATATAATAAATGATACTGGAAGCGAGAATCGACTATATGGCATTGAGAGTGATATGCGCAATGTAGAGCAGCGGGATTATGCAACTATTTTGCTAGTGTCAAATGGAGAAAAGGATGAAGATTATGAATTTACATTAGGTATTGCAAAGGAAAAGAAGGTGGGGGAACAGAGTCAGAATGAGGAGGTGGTAACATTTCTTGCAGATGATTTGGAAGATCTCTACGAAAAATATTGGTCGGTGAAGGGAAAAGCTCTGTCTTTGGTTCATTTAAAGGTGATTTTAATGGATACACCGACAGGGTATAATAGGATGTATTTGTGGGAATTTTTAGATGACTTGGAAGAAAGTGAGGAGATTGCAAAAACCTGTCCAGTGATACAGTTGGAAGATAAGGAAACGTTTATAAAGTATGTAAAGGATGCGAAGGAGCCGGTGGGTATATACATTCACGATCTAATTAAAATAAATGAGGAAAATAGTAAGAATATTCCTCAGGTGATGGATTATCTGAAGGTAATGCGAGAGGGAGTTCGTCTGCCGATCTATTATTTGGAAAAGGAAGAAGAAGGGTGGCAACTGAAATGTAAGGACGAGATAAATGTCTCTTAGGGTGGAAGAAAAAGGGAGGATAAAGTAAAAAATTAAGCAAAAATTAAGTAAACGTTTGATTGAATAGTTATAGATTTATGATTATACTAGGTTATTATGTGAAAGAAATGGAACAAAGCATATTGGAGATAAAGTAAGATGAATATTATAATATGTGATGATAATGAAATATTACTACAAAAAGAAGAAAGTGTATGTAAGAGATATTTAGAAAGTGCAGATGTTTTACTTAGTTACCAAGAATCGACTCAGTTATATGAAAAATTATTATCGGAAAGACCGGAAGTGGATTTATTTATTTTGGATGTTGAGATGCCAGAGGTAAGTGGGTTAGATTTGAAAGATTTAATAGCAAAGTTATATGAAGATACAAATATTGTCTTTGTAACGAGTCATACAGGTTATATGAAGGAAGCATTTGGTAAGAAGGTAGTTGGTTTTTTGTCGAGATGGGAATACGAAGAAAAGATAGGAAGATTTATAGATAAAATAAGAAATGAAAAGAAGCAAGACAGGTACATAGAAATAGTTGATGGCAGGAAGACTATTCAATTATCGCAACGAAGAATATTGGGTATATCCGCACAAAGAGTATACACGCGGGTTCACTATGTAGAATACTACAATGCGGATAGTAATGAAATACGATTAGTAGATGGTGTATACCGATATAGTATGCAGAAATGGGAAGAATGTTTAGATATGAATGAGTTTTACAAACTAAACCGATCACAAATTATTTCGTTTCGATATGTACAATGTATAACGGATGAAATTGAAATGGTGAATGGAGATATATTTCGAATTCCGGCAGGAAAAAAGAAAGTATTACGTGAAAAATATTTCAATTATATTTGCAAGAGGTCATTTTTTGAATAGGGGAGATGTAAGATGGCCTTAAATTGTATTTATGCCTGTAAAAATCTTACAAAAAAACTGCGCTTGGGAACAAAAAAATATAGTTCGGAACATTGGTGTAGTCAGATAACGATAATTGTGTTAATATCCTATCGCTTAAAACCATGTAAACAAAGATAAGGAATATAACTTAGAAAAATGAATTTAAGAAAAGGTTTTATGATATAGAATAGTTTTATGTGAAAACTATTTTATATAAAAAGTGGGACTCTGAAAATATTCGCGAAAACACTCAGAGTCCCCAACTATCAGCACTTATGAAAAAGTACCTAGGGTAAGTATATCACTTTTTCGGATAAGTGCAAATACTATCGAAAAGGAGAAAGAGGAACATGAAGAAAATGACAAAAGAAGCACAGATGCAGGCCAATGGAGGATTAGTATGGGCACATTGTCATAAGTGCGGTATTAATTTATCAGCGGCGACAAAAAATGCTGTGAGAAAGAAAATGTTAAAGCATATCGCTACGAAACGTCATACAGGTGTTGCATATTGGGGTTATGACAAGATTGAGTATTGCGATAATACATATAGATAAGTATATAAGCCGTCCTAATGGACGGCTTTCCCTTGTGGAAAAGCAAGAAGAGATAAATGCAAGCAGTGGCAATATGAATGGTGACGGAGAAAGAGAGGAAAGCAACGGTGTACAGAAAAGGATTATTGGTTTTGGTTATCGTGGTATGTTTTTTATTAATGGGCTGCAGTAAGGAACAGGATTTGGCTTCTGAGGAGATGAATGCATCAGTTGATATGACGTATGAGGCAAAGGATATTGTGCTACAAGGCGTTATAGGGGAAATAAAGCAGTGCAGAAGAAAAGGGGACAACTTGTATGTTCTTACGAAACAAGAAGAAACATCACATTTGTATAAAGCGAATATGGATGGAAGTGGAGTGGAGGATATTACTCTACCAATTTTTGAGGAAAATGAAGTAAATAGCTTTTATATAGATTCAGAGGACAATATTTTTTGTTTGATTCAGGCGATAGAGACAGATGGACAGCAGGAGTTGATTAAAATGAATACTACTAAAGAGGTAGCTGCTCAGGCAAAGCTACAGGAGTTGTTGTCACTTGATGGTGAAAATTTGTTGAACTGTATGACAATAGATGGATTGGGGAATATCATTCTTTCTACGGAAACAATGGTATATTCTTTGAATTCCAATCTACAATTGGTGAATAAGATCGGTGTAGAAGAGTCGTATGGGATTAAGAGCTTTTGCAAAACAAAATCTGGGAAAATAGCCTGTGGAATAATAGAAATATTGAATGATGGCGAAGAAGGAGATAAAAAGATATGTCTGTTAGACACAGAGAAGGGAGAATGGGGTAGTTCATTACCGGGGATTGCTGATGGTCATTTCTGGATTGGTGAGACTGCTTTTGCAGAGGGAGAGTCGTATGAGTTGTATTATAAAGGCGGTTTTGGAGTTTACGGGTATGATCAAACAGCTGATATTTGGGAAAAAGTATTGGATGCACGATGTTCTTTATTAACAACGCAGGATGTTGAGGGTATTGTTGTAGAAGAACAGGGGCAGTTTTTAGGGATAATACAAGGTTCTTCTAATAGCGCAGAAGGAGCTACGATAGAACTGTATTCGAAAATAAGTTCCGAGGAAACGGATAATAAGAAAGTTATTACATTTGCAACATATAATGTCCAGGACCCATTAAGGGAGATTGCCCGGGAATTCAATAAGACACATGACGATTGCAGAATCGAAATTATACTTTATGAAGATGAGGATTATACAAAATTAGGTCAGGATATTGCAACGGGTAAGATTCCGGATATTTTTGATCCTTCCGAAGTAGGAATGCCAATGGAACAGTTAATAGAAAAAGGAATGCTAGAAAATCTTACCCCCTATTATGAAAAAGATGATGTGATTTCTATAGAAGATATATATCCATCGGTTTGGGAAACAATGAAAAGCGATGGTAAGGTTTATATGACAGCACCATATTTCTACCTTTGGTCAGCAGCAAGCAGGACGAGTGATGTGGGAAACCGAACGGGTTGGACTCTTACAGAGATGAAGGAAGTTTTGTCTGAAAAGGGGCAGGGAGCATTAGCATTTGATTCGTTGGAAAAGGATATGATATTAGATAATATTTTATTGGGTAATTTAAATGATTTTATAGATTGGGAGACGGGTGAATGTAGTTTTGATAGTGAAGAATTCAAAGAGATTCTAGAATTTTGTAATGAGGGAATTCTTGCAGACCAGATGACAGACGCAGAGTATTTTGAAATGCTTGACGAGATAGGAAGGAAGAAAAGAGAAGGCAAAGTGCTTATGGAAGTGAATCAATCTGTTTCATTAGAGAGTATTCAGTTGACACAATGCCTGTTTGATTCTGACATTACTTACATTGGTTTGCCAAAAAGCGACCGGCAAGGGTCATATCTGCAGTTTTCCGAACAGTATGGAATTTATTCCGGTTCAGAGGTGAAAGAAGAGGCATGGGAATTTATCCGTATGACTATGAGTGAAGAGTATCAGACGAATGTAAAATTATTGAAATTTGCAATGTTTCCAACAAGAAAAGATTGCTTGGAATGGAATATCGAGACAAAAATGGCCACAGAACCATATGAAGATAAGTATGGAAACTGGATTGAGCCTGTAGATACAGAGACATGGGTAACTGACTTCGGAACGAAGGTTAAGACAGGTCCCGCTTCGCAAGAGGATGTAGATGTTTTGATGGATTTAATAAACCGCACCAATAAACAAATCAGCATGGATGATGAGGCAATAATGATTGTAGAAGAAGAGGCGATGCGGTATTTTTATGGGGATAAGAGTTTGGACAAAACAGTGCAGATTATTCAAAAGCGTGTGGAAACCTATATAAATGAACAACGCTAAACAAGGAGATAAAATGTCAAAATACCCATTTATACAGCAACACGATGAGAAGGATTGCGGAGCCGCATGTCTATCTATGATAAGTGAATATTATGGTTTGAAACTACCAATAGCGAAATTTCGCGAGCTCATCAAGGTTGACAACCAGGGAGCCAATATATATGGTTTGGTAACTGGTGCTCAAAAGTTGGGGTTTGATGCGGATGCCCTGGAGGGAAATTTAGAGGAACTGCTAGAAGGAATAGAAAATACTGAAATACAATTTCCATTTGTGGCACGTATAGTGAATGAGCAAATGTTTGAACACTATATTGTTGTTTATGAGATAATCAGGGGATTTGTTATGATTGGGGATCCGGGAAAGAGCCGAACGACAAAGATACCATTGGCGCAATTTGCCGATCAATGGCAGGGACAGCTAGTAACATTTTTGCCGAATGCTAATTTTAAAGAAAAAAATGAGCGCAAAGGCTCCTTCAAAAAATATTTTCGCTATATTGCATCTCAGAAAAAGCTGTTAGCGTTTGTGTTTGTGATTTCACTTGTGGTTTCGCTGATTAATATTTCTGGAGCGGTGATATTTGAATATATTCTTTCGGACTCTTTGAAGTTGACGGATACTGTGAGTGGAATGGTATTTGCCAATATTCATGTGGTATGTTTCGTTATAATTTTGATGTACTTGTTAAGAGGAATTTTGAATAATCTAAGAGGTTATTTGTTGGCATTAACGGCAAAAAAAGTAGATGATTCTATGACCCTTGATTATTATAATCACTTGGTAGATTTACCAATTAGTTTTTACGAAACTAGAAAGACCGGTGAATTTATGTCCCGATTTTATGATGCGTCAAAAATAAGAGATGCAATATCAACAGCTACGTTAACGGTTATGTTAGATACGATTATGGCAATTGGGTGTGGTGTTTTATTATGCTATATCAACGTGACATTGTTTCTTATCACCTTAGTTGTCATGGTTTTATATGCGTTGGTTATATTTTTATTTAAGAAACCAATCAAAGCGATTAATCATGAATTGATGGAGCAGGATGCACAGGTTACTTCCTTTCTTAAAGAGTCCATAGATGGAATGGAAACGGTGAAAGCATATCAGCATGAAAATGCGATTAAGCGAAAACTTGAGGGTTTATATAAGCATTTTACCCATAGAAATGTACAGGGTATACTTATCTATAATTTCCAAGATTCGATTATATCATTTGTTGCGTCAACCGGGCTTGTGGTTTTGCTTTGGATCGGTGCTTATTTGTGCGCTGATAATGTGATTGATATAGCAGATTTGTTTGTGTTTTATTATTTGATTAACTATTTTTTGGATCCATTATCGAATCTGATTAATCTTCAACCAGAATTACAGACTGCAATTGTTGCAGCAGAACGTTTAAATGATGTTCTAGATGCAGACATAGAAGAAGAGAATTCGAAAAGGATAGAATTACAGCATTTGCGTGGCAATATAAAAATTGAGAATCTGGATTTTCGATATGGAAATAGAGAGTTAGTGTTACGTGATGTGAATATGGAATTTGAAAAGGGCAAGAAGATAGCAATTGTCGGAGAAAGTGGTTGTGGGAAAACAACACTTGCAAAGCTGTTACTTTCATTCTATCAGCCAGAATGTGGAAATGTTTTGATAGGTGGTAAAAGCTTATCCGAATATACCATTTGTTCGATCCGAAAACATATCGCATATGTTTCTCAGGATATCTTTCTTTTCTCAGATACAATTTACAACAATCTGAGATTAGGAAATGAAGAGGTGACAGATGAAGAGATAAGAAGTATTTGTGAACAGTGTGGTATCAGTTCATTTATTGAGTCTCTTCCGTTAGGTTACAACACAATGCTAGAGGAAAATGGTAATAATCTTTCTGGTGGACAAAAGCAGAGACTTGCCATTGTCCGGGCGTTGCTCAGAAAACCAGATGTTTTGATTATGGATGAGGCTACCAGTAACCTTGATACCATTACAGAAAAGAGTATTAAGCAAATGCTAGAGCAGTTTTCTGAAACTATGACATGTATTATTATTGCACATCGAATGAATACGATTAAGAACTGTGATTACATTTATGTTATGGATAAAGGAAGTGTAATTGAGCAAGGAACTCATCAGAGTTTATTGGATGAACATGGTGTTTATAGAAAATTAGTTGACAGTTATTG
>JAGAQX010000127.1 GCA_017622535.1 Lachnospiraceae bacterium
ATCTTTACGTGGTGCACGTGGTAATTCGGGTGTTATTTTATCTCAGCTCATTCGTGGTCTTTGTAAGGAACTTGAGAGTAAGACAGAGGTATCTAATGAAGATATTGCGAATGCTTTTAATCGTGCAGTTGCAACAGCCTATAAGGCAGTTATGAAACCAAAGGAAGGTACGATTCTGACAGTTGCTAAGGGAATGGCGGATAAAGCAACAGAGCTTGGAAAATCCAAAAAAGATTTCTTGGAGTTTTTAGAAGACGTATTAGTATATGGTAGAGAAGTATTAGACAAGACTCCAGATATGCTTCCAGTTTTAAAAGAAGCTGGTGTGGTAGACTCTGGCGGAGAGGGTCTTATGACGATTTTAGAGGGGGCATTCGATGCGCTATCTGGTAAGGCGACTTATGACTTCTCAAATGGTTATTCCGCAGACGGTACAGACAGTAAGCCTGCACCAGATGCATCTGGTCTTAAGACAACAAATTCTGCAGGAATTGATCGCAAGGATATTGATACTTCTCATATTAAGTATGGTTATTGTACAGAGTTCATTATTATGCTTGAAAAAGAGTATAATATGAAGATTGAAGAAGAATTTAAGTCATATTTAGAGTCCATTGGTGATTCTTTGGTTGTGGTTTCTGATGATGAAATTGTGAAGGTTCATGTTCACACAAATCACCCTGGTCTTGCTTTTGAACGTGGTCTCACATATGGTTCTTTGACTAGCATGAAGGTAGATAATATGCGTGAAGAACATAGAGAAAAGGTGATTATGGAAGCAGAGCAAATGGCTGCAACCCAGGCTGCGGAGAGAAAGGCATCGAAAGAACCAAAGGAAGAACTGGTAGAAGAGAAGCGTAAGGAATATGGATTTATTGCGGTATCTGTTGGTGAGGGTATGAATGATATCTTTAAGGATTTAGGCGTGGATTACTTGATTGAGGGTGGTCAGACTATGAATCCAAGTACGGAAGATATGTTGAATGCCATTGATAAGGTAAATGCCAATACCATATACATTTTACCGAATAACAAGAATATTATTTTAGCTGCCAACCAGGCACAGGATTTAACAGAGGATAAGGAGATTATTGTTGTTCCTTCTAAAACGGCACCACAGGGTGTTGCGTCCTTGATTGCCTTTGATCCAAATAAGAAGGGTGAGGAGAATCTTGCCAACATGACAGAGGAAATGGGCAATGTTAAAACTGGCCAGGTGACCTATGCAGTTCGTGATACCAGCATTGATGGCAAGGAGATTAATGCCGGTGACATCATGGGTATTGATGATGTTGGAATCAAAGCTGTATCAAAGGATTTGGATACAACGACAAAAGAACTGTTAGCGGCTATGATAGATGAGGATTCGGAGTTAATTAGCATTTATTATGGTGCAGATGTGAAGGAAGAGGATGCACAAGACTTTGCTGATTATGTAGAAGAAACCTATCCAGATTGTGATGTAGAATTTAATTATGGTGGTCAGCCAATCTATTATTATATTTTATCAGTAGAGTAATCTATTTGTTTTTAAGACTGTATGAGCCTCAAATTTTGAACTGTTCCAAAGAGTTGGACCTAAAATCTAACGATTGGAGTTCGAAGTTTGAGGCTTTTGTTTTTTTTGGTTCTTTGTCAAAGGTGAGGTAAAATCCGTTAATAGCAAATATGGAGAAATCTTTTTGTGATATGGACTTAAGCGGCTGTATCATTTATTGACAAATATGAGAAATAACGTATAATACAATTAGAACAAATGTTCACGTGTTGCTGGATGGAGGAAGATATGAATATCACAGATAGAATCGATAGCTTGAAGGGTATTGGTCCCAAAACAGCTACTTTATTTGAGAAGTTGAAAGTGCATACGATAGATGATTTGCTAAGATTATATCCGAGAACGTATCTAAGTTATGATGAACCAGTGGATATTGAACAGGCAGAATTTGGTACCAGAGTTACAATTAAGGCAACGATACAGTCTTACGTTGATGTGAAGAAGGTTCGTAGTCTAATGATTGTTACTTGTATGGTGAAAGATGGAACCGGAGCAGTGAAGCTTACTTGGTTTAATTCTCCATTTTTGAAGCAGGTTTTTCATATTGGACAAACTTATTATTTTGTTGGAACAATATCTATAAGGAATCATCAGCGTGTAATGGAACATCCAGAGTACTACACAGAAGCACAGTATAAGGAGAAGTTATCCTCCTTACAACCAGTGTATCCATTAACAGAAGGATTGAGTAATAAGGTGGTTACGAAAGCAATTCATGCTGCTTTGCCTCTTTTATCACAATTAAAGGATCATGTGCCAGAAACTGTTTGTGATAAGTTTTGTTTAATGTCCATACAAGAAGCAATTCAGGGTTCTCATTTTCCGAAGGACTTCGATGGATTAATTCAGTGTCGTAATCGATTAGTGTTTGATGAGTTCTTTTGGTTTATTTTACATATGCGTATGTTGCGTGAGCGAACAGTGAAAGCAGAGAACCATTACATAATTGATGATTGGCAGGAGACAGAAGCATTTATTGGTGGTTTGCCCTTTGAGTTAACGGAAGGGCAAAGAAATGCTGTTTTCGAGATACGTAAGGATATGACAGGTAGTACTGTTATGAATCGTCTTATCCAGGGTGATGTTGGTTCTGGTAAGACGGCGGTTGCGGAGATTGCGTTGCTCGCTACTGTTAAGAATGGTTATCAAGCAGCATTTATGGCACCCACAGAAGTATTAGCTGCGCAGCATTATGAAGGTGTGAAGAAGGATTTAGAGCCGTTTGGTGTGAGGGTAGAGCTTTTGGTTGGTTCTACAAAGCCTTCAGAAAAGAGAAAGATATATGCTGCTTTAGCAGAGGGTGAGATTGATGTTCTAATTGGAACCCATGCTTTGATACAGGAAAAAGTGATATATCATAACCTTGCGCTTGTTATTACAGATGAACAGCATCGTTTTGGCGTAAGACAGAGGGCGTTGCTTTCGGAAAAAGGCAATGAGCCACATGTTTTAGTAATGAGCGCAACGCCAATACCAAGGACTTTAGCCATTATTATGTACGGAGATTTGGATATATCTATCATGAAGGATATGCCGGC
>JAGAQX010000128.1 GCA_017622535.1 Lachnospiraceae bacterium
ACTTTGTAAAATACCCATCTGCACAGTAATCTCACCCTTTTGATTCGGAAGAGAACGCACTGTTCCTTCTAGATTCAAGCTAATTACATGCACAGAATCACCAAGCTTAAAGTCACTGGCTTTGTGTGTAGATTTTCGTTTTGTTTGCTTAACTGCCAGCTTATCATTCACTGCATTTAGCTTGCCGCGAATTTCATCCCTGGCTTTTTCCATATCTTTATTACTAGCATTCTGCTTCTTATCCCAGTTGTTATACTTACGAATAGACTCATCTGCAAAAGCCTTCGCTTCTTCTAATATCTCTCTGGCTTCCTCACGGGCATTTCTAAGAATGTCCTGTTTTCTCTGCTCTATGTGCTCATTCTTTGAAGCCAGTCGATCCTTTAATTTTTGAATCTCTTCCTTGTTGGCCGCAATTTCTGCCTGCTCCTGCTCAATAGTACGTTTTGATTTCTCTAAATCCGCAAGTAAACCTTCCATGTCAATCGCACTACTATCGATTTGAGATTTTGCACTTTCGATTACTTGTTTATTAAGACCCAATTTCTGTGCAATGGCAAAAGCATTCGATTTACCCGGTATTCCAATCATCAAACGATACGTAGGACTCAAGGTCTCTACATCAAACTCACAGGAAGCATTCTCGATTCCCGCTGTGGTTATTGCAAAGGTCTTGAGCTCACTATAGTGAGTAGTTGCCATACAGCGAATATCCCGGTTGTGTAAATCATTTAAAATCGCAATTGCAAGAGCAGAACCCTCCACCGGGTCCGTACCACCACCAAGCTCATCAAACAACACCAATGTATCTTTATCCGCCTGTCTCATAATATAAACAATGTTAGACATATGAGACGAGAAGGTACTAAGACTCTGCTCAATACTCTGTTCATCTCCGATATCTGCAAATACATCCTTAAAAATAGCAAGCTTGGAGCCTTGAAATGCTGGAATATGCAATCCTGACTGCCCCATAAGCGTAAACAAGCCCAAGGTTTTTAATGAAACTGTCTTACCACCTGTGTTTGGTCCTGTGATAATCAGCATCGTAAAATCTTCACCTAAACGGATATCCACAGGAACTACTTTGTGTTTATCTAACAATGGATGTCTGCCCTGTTTAATCACAACAATACCCTTATCGTTCAATTCTGGTTCTGTTCCATCATAAGATTTAGCAAAGCAAGCCTTCGCAAAGATAAAATCAAGCTTAGTCAAAATCTCTACATTTACCTCAATGCTCTCTTTTGATAAAGCTACCTGCTCGCTTAAGGAAGCCAAGATTTTTTCAATCTCCATGTATTCCTTGGCTGCCAATTCCTTCAATTCATTATTCAAATTCACAACCGCCATAGGCTCAATAAAAAATGTAGACCCTTTCGATGATTGGTCATGTACCATACCCGGAAATTGCCCCTTATATTCCGACTTTACAGGAATACAATAACGGCCATTACGCATGGTTACAATCGTTTCCTGAAGCATCGCTTGATTCGTCTGTTTTGCCACAATTCCATTCAAAACATCATGAACCTTTGCATTAATCTGCTTCATATCACGACGAATCTCTTTCAAAGTAGAAGATGCATCATCTGCAATCTCATCCTCTGACAAAATGCAACGATTAATTTCTCTCGCCAAATGTTCTAATGGCATAAGACTTTCAAAATATCCAGTAAGGGAATCCTGGCGTTTTGCCATCCCCTCATCATCCTTATCCGTCTCCTGTTCTCCATACTGTCTAGCGCGTTCTGCCACCTTCAAAAGTTTTGCAATATCTAAAAGCTCAGCCACAGAAAGAGAAGCTCCTACAGCCACGCGCTTCATTGCCTCTCCTATCGGATATACCCCTGAAAAAGATAGACTGCCATGTTGATACACTCTTGCAAGGGCATCTCGAGTTTCCTCTTGATTCTTCTGTATCTCAATGATATCAATAGAAGGCTTCAGCTGTCCACACATGCGCTTCCCTGCTGGACAAGTTGCAAAGCTAGTAAGCTGCTCTATTATTTTATAATATTCTAAAATTCGTAATGTTCGTTTATTCATAATGTTGCCTTTCTAACTGACCAATTACATAATTCCTATAATCGCACAGATAATATGATTGTACCACAAGCTCCCATAAAATAAAAGTAGCGGCTTCATAATGAAACCGCTCTTCTACTATTAGTCACATTTGAACAAACACTTATATAATCAAAAAATATTAATGTTATACATATTCTTTTTTATACTTCATAACAATACAGACAGAAAAAATACAAGCTATCACCCCTAACAAAAGGGAGCTAGTTCCATAATTTGTAGGTATATCTGCAAATACAATATCTCTCGGATTATCTATTAAAAAAACAATTTCAATCGTATCACCAACGCGAAGCACATTTCCCTTTGTCTCATCATGTGTACTTAACCTGGCATTTACTGGCTGTCCGTCTATTTTATATTCTACCAAATACATATATTGCATTTTTTCAAATAAACTTTGACTTGTTTCAATATCTATAGATGTTATAACTGCTTGTGTTTTAACACCATAGGTTGTGTACTGCAACGGAATTAAATTTAAACAATAACCTAAAACAACACCCAAAATACCTTGTACTACAAACAAAATAGCACCACCAATCAACGCGCGTTTTTCATTTTTCACTGCACCTATATGAAAGGTATATAAGAAAACCCCTGCAGTTAATACTAATATACCTAATGACATCCATCTTCCATCACTCATAGATTCTAACAACGGTTGTATCATATTTCCCCACCTTACTATTTCTCTATCTGTAACAATTATTTACCACTCATACCGATGAAGTTGTCCCTCTAATTGAAAATTATCAAAACCCTGTTGTCTAAGTGCCTCGTATAACACAATGGCCACAGAATTGGACAAATTCAAAGAGCGAATCTCATCCAACATCGGAATACGAATACAAGTCTCCTTATTATCTAACAAAATCTCCTCCGGAATCCCTGCACTCTCCTTACCAAACATAATGTAACAATCATCCTCGTAAGTGACATCTGTGTAAGTCTGCTTTGACTTGGTCGTTGCCATATAAATCTTTGCGCCAGGATTTTTCTCTAAAAAATCTTCATAACTCACATAGGTTTTTACATCCAACTTATCCCAGTAATCCATACCAGCACGCTTTAGCATCTTATCATTAATCCGAAATCCCAATGGTTCAATCAAATGTAATCTTGCACCAGTAGCCACACAGGTTCTTCCAATATTACCAGTATTCGCCGGCATTTCCGGCTCATGAAGTACAATGTTAATCATTCTATTTCTCCTCTAACTCCTGAATAAATTCTTTAATGCGCCCTATCGCTTCCTTTAACTCCTCTAAAGAATAAGCATAGGAAATACGAAGGAATCCCTCACCGCACTCGCCAAAGGCATCACCTGGCACCACAGCCAGCTTCTTCGCATTCAAAAGCTTTGTTGCAAATTCCTCAGACGTCATTCCAAACTTTTTAATACATGGGAACACATAAAATGCTCCCTTCGGCTCAAAACATGGAAGTCCCATTTGGGCAAACTCTGTCAACAGATATCGTCTTCTTTGGTCATAGGATTCTCTCATGCGCTCCACATCCTTATCACAATCACGCATAGCAGCAACCGCTGCATACTGACTAGTTGTCGGGGCACACATAATTGCAAACTGGTGAATCTTGGTCATTTGTTCAATAATTAAAGCTGGTCCTACTGCATAACCCAGTCTCCATCCCGTCATGGCAAATGCTTTTGAAAAACCACTAATTACAATGGTTCTGTCCCTCATTCCTGGTAAAGATGCAATGCTCACATGACCACTATTATATGTAAGTTCCGCATAGATTTCATCTGAAATCACAAAGATATCCTTCTCGATAATCAAATCTACAATCGCTTCCAAATCCGCTTTTTCCATAATGGCACCCGTCGGATTATTCGGATATGAAAGAATCAAAATCTTCGTTTTATCTGTAATAGCATTTTCTAACTCTTCTCTTGTCAAACGGAACTGATTTTCATTCTTTAAAGAAATGGTAACCGGAACACCACCTGCTAATTCCACACATGGAACATAAGATACATAGCAAGGCTCTGGAATAATAACCTCTTCACCCGGATTCAACATTGCGCGAAGGGCTACATCGATACCTTCACTACCACCAACTGTAAGCAATGCTTCTTTCTTTGGATCATACTGAACCTGAAAACGCCTATTCATATATTCACAAATAGCCTGTCTAAGCTCCATCAAACCAGCATTGGATGTATAGAAGGTCTTACCACGTTCTAAGGAATAAATGCCTTCCTCACGAACACTCCATGGTGTGTCAAAATCCGGTTCGCCCACACCTAAAGATATTGCATCTGGCATCTCACTTACAATATCGAAAAATTTACGAATTCCAGATGGTTTCATATTAACTACTTTATCGGATAATGGATTTCTCATGCTGTCACCACCTGTCTTTCATCCTTCTTACGTTGCTCAATCTTAGTACCGTTTTCTTTGTATTTCTTAAGCACAAAATGAGTTGATGTGCTTAAAACATTCTCCATTGGTGCAAGCTTTCTAGATACAAACATTGCAACTTCTTTCATAGTTTTACCTTCAATAAATACGGTGATATCAAAACCACCTGACATTAAATACAAAGAAGCAACCTCTTCATAATTGTAAATGCGCTCGGCAATACGATCAAAACCTTCTCCTCTTTGCGGAGTTACCTTTACTTCAATCAAAGCAGTAACCTTCTCAGAATCCGTTTTATCCCAGTTAATTACCGTGTTATATCCACAGATAATCTGTTCCTGCTCCATATCACTAATAATATTGATCACCAACGACTCATCCAATCCAAGTACCGTAGCAATGTCCTTGGTTGTCATCTTCGCATTATTCTCTATTAATTTCAAAATTCTTGTTCTATCATTATTCATAATTTTCCCCTTTCACACCGGTATCGGCTGTCCATAGAACACTGCATTCAGCGCATCTCCCTTTGGTGGCACCAAAAAACGTTCCTCTTCACCGATAATAATTTTTCTATCCT
>JAGAQX010000129.1 GCA_017622535.1 Lachnospiraceae bacterium
ATTTTGTGCTACAATCGAAATCGACTCAGACAAATGATCGCGGCTGCAAAACCGAAAGGTTGCAGGTGAGGAAAGTCCGGGCTTCATAGGGCAGGGTGCCGGATAACGTCCGGTGGAGGCGACTCCCAGGCTAGTGCAACAGAAATAAACCGCCAGCGCAAGCTGGTAAGGGTGGAAAGGCGAGGTAAGAGCTCACCGCTGTCTTGGTAACAAGGCAGGCTCTGTAAACCCCACTCGAAGCAAGACCGAACAGAGAGCTATGTGGCTGCCCGTCACGTTCTCGGGTAGGTCGCTTGAACCTGTTGGTAACAGCAGGTCTAGATAGATGATCATTCAACGACATAACCCGGCTTATCGGCTGAGTCACTTTTCAAATTCATTAACACAGTAATCGGATTACAAACACGAAGAAAGACACGATGCATGCACCGTGTCTTTTCTCATGTTCTTTTGAAACTTATGTATTATCACTTCGCCTGCTCTAAGAGCTCTCTTCCTTCTCTCCAGTAAAAGCAATAATCAATTAAACTTACAGATGTGTGCGGATACTTCTCCAACAACTCATCTCTTGTATGAGTTTTCAAAGAAACCTCTGTCATGATTGTACGAATCTCCCAAATCACGTCCTGTCTAGAACGACTGTCTAACAGCGAGAATATGTAGCGACTCTTGTATGGAAGATGTGCATAAATATCTGCCACCATAGCATCTACCGAAACATTCTGGTTTCTATAATCATCAATTAACTCGAACACCTGATACTTCTCATCATTCGGAATTCCTGCATGACGGGCAATCACCATCGAACACAATTCTTCTACGCTATCTGCGGTATACCCAAAATCATCAATCCCATAATCTGCAAAGGTATCCACAAGCATCTGAAAATGGTATCGAATCTTATACTGTGGTAACTCCGCACAATAATCCGTCAATTCATCGTGAATCCCATTCTCTTCATCCCAATAAAGCAACACATATACCCAGTATACAAGATAACACAAAATAATCTCTTCCATGCCATCCTTACTATTCTTAAAAGAAAAGGCAGACTTCAACTTCGCCCCCAAGCTCTTAAAATCACTCTCACTCAAGGTCAAGTCACTGATAAGTCTGATACTAGGTATCTGACTTTCAAAATAATCTTTCATTTGTGACAAATCAAATTTCTGTCCCGAAACACCCATAAACAGACCTCCTATCCTTCAAAGAATGCTACATCTGCGCATAGCATCATCAATAATCTACTAATATAAATTATAACACCTTCAACATTTTTTGTCACTATTTGCACAAATAATATTTCTCATTTTAGAGATATTTCACGAATTTTTCTGCAAACAAATTCCCCAGCACAGTTACTGGGGAACTTACTATTTCTTGAAAATATGTATTCTATACTGATTAATACCTGTAAAGGCTTAAATGACTAGTACCTATCACACAGGGAAACAGCTTCCACCTACAAATTCCCTCAAAATACTGTTGTTTGGAATGTTCTCTGAACTAACTCCCAAGAAATAATCTAAGAATTTCAACAAACGTTTTGCTTCCTGATACTCTGCAGAATCTCTTGGTATAGCAAACAACAATGGCTCCACATAAGGCTTAATCACACTCAATTCGTAAATCAGTGCTGAATTGAACATTACATCCGCTTCCTCCTGGAATGGGAATATATTCTGCTCCTCACCTCTACGAACAGAATCCCACATCGCAATGGTACGCTGTGCAGAATTACCTCTGGTTCTTGCGTCTCTTACAATTCTTCTGATCAATCTTCCGTCTGTAGTTGCCACACGGTTATGCTCATCTACATTTAACTGTGTCAATGCACTGATATATATTTTGAACTTGCTCTCATCTGGCAATCCAGCAGACATTTTCGGATTCAAACCGTGAATTCCTTCAATTACAAGAACATCATTTTCTTCCAACTTCATTGTGTTGCCCCGATATTCTCGCTTTCCAATCAAGAAGTTAAAGGTTGGCATTGGAATCTCTTCGCCTCGTAACAAACTAGCCATATCCTCGTTAAACTTTGCAACATCCACCGCTTCCAAACACTCGAAATCATAATTACCGTCTGCATCCTTTGGTGTTTTCTCTCTATCCACAAAATAATTGTCTAAGGCAATCGGATGTGGTGAAAGACCTAGCGCACGGAGCTGAATACTCAAGCGATGAGAAAATGAAGTCTTACCAGACGAGCTAGGACCAGCAATCAAAATCACCTTCTTATCCTCTTCTTTAATTCTTCTTGCAATAGCAGCTACATTACCCTCCTGTAACGCTTCCTGTACAAGCATCAGGTCATTAATTTCTCCCGCTGCAATAGCATCATTTAAACCACCCACTGTATCAACCTTCAACATAACACCCCAGTCGTCAGATTGCTTCAATACCTGGAACAACTTATTCTGTGGAACAAATTCTGGTATCACGTCTGGCTCCTTACGATCTGGCATTTGTAACACAAATCCTTTCTCATAAGCATATAGTGCAAAATAGCGCAAATAACCAGTAGATGGAACCATAAAGCCATAATAGTAGTCTTCAAAATCATCCAAACGGTACACATTGGCATTGGATGCACGACGGTATCTGAACAATTGCACCTTATCCATTCTTCCCTGTGCTTCAAAACGCTTCATAATATCATGAGACTTATAGGTACTCTTTTCAATCGGAAGATTGGCTTCACTAAGCTCCTTCATTCTAACTTCCACTGCTTTTAACAAGTCTTCATCCACTGACACAGAACATCGATCTAACTCACAATAAAATCCCTTGCTCATAGAAAACAGCACACGAATTCTACCTGTTGTTCCCCTTTCCTTTAATACATCCCGAAAAGCTTTCATCATCATCAGAATCATGCTTCTTCGATAGCTAGAAAATCCAATCTTATTTGTAGTTGGGACAAACTCTAACAATGCATCCTCTGTAACCGTTCTATGTAATTCACAAAGATGTCCATTCATATAGGCAAGTACAATCTCACCCTTCTCACATGTTCCGTATTCTTTTGCAATTGTCTGTAAATCCGTTCCCTTTGCAACTTCATAGCAATCGCCATTTACTGTAACCTTAACCATAATACATACCTCCTCACGTTTATCTTAGTGTACATTGTATTCTACATCTCAATCAACTAAACCTATGTAGCTGGATATAAGAAAATATATAACATCCTTCTGTCCTACAACACCTTTACTGGACAACTGCAATCCGCTTCCAGCACTTCTGTGTTCGGTACATTTTCTCTCAAAAATGTGCTCATGTATTTGATGAAAATGTGTTCTAATCCGTAATGTGTTGCATCAATCACCGTCATTCCCATATCCATTGCATCCAATCCATCATGATGCCCAAAATCTCCTGTGAGATACAAATCATATCCATTTGCTTTCACTAGCTTTTTGTCACTTTTGCCGGAACCTGGCATTACTGCAATGCGCTCGTATACTTTTCCTACGTTTTCCTGTGACTGATATAACATTACAAATGGAATATCAAACTTTTCTTTCACATATTCACATACCTGTTCTGCAGTCATTGGCTGCGGAAGCTTTCCATATCTTCCCATCCCCACTCCTGCTTCCTCACATTCTTCAATCGGACTCGTCTCAGTCAATGCCAAAAACTGTTCTCCTGCTGCCAAATCCGCCATTCCGCCTACCGCATCGAAATTTGTATGCATCGCATAATAACAGATTCCATGCTCTGCCAAGGTCAACACCTTTTCAGAAATAAAATCGTCTTCATTCACCTGCTTAATTGCAGAAAAAATCATCGGATGATGCGTAATGAGCATATCAACACCTTCAGAAACAGCTGCTTTAACAACCTCTCTAGATGCATCTAATGCAACCATAATTTTATGTACATCCTTCTCTTTACGCCCAACCAAAAGTCCTACATTGTCCCATCCACATGCATAGTGCTTCGGTGACAACTGTTCAAGCTTACCAATTATTTCTCTACATTTCACATTATCACCTCCGAATAGTATTGTAACGCCTTCGCATTTAATTCTAATTCATATGTCACACTTTTTGATCGCTCCCTTGTGGACACCGGAATTTGTTCACCTTTTGCTTCCATAGCAGCCATAGACTCTTTCACTTTTGCTGCAATCCTCAGAAACACTTCCCTTTCCTTTAGCAAGTATTCCTGCAACACCGAATTTTGGTGCTCAAGATTATATCTGCCATACACTAGCTCTTCATCTGTATAAATGTGACCATTGCCACTACAAGTTTCTGTCATGGATATACAACTTTCCATGTCACATTCGCAAGGCTTTGCCTTCATAACAGTGTAATACTTTCCATCTTCCAACAACATGCATTCACTGACAATATCATATGCATGGGCCAACAAAAACATGCGGACTTCCTTCAAGTCAGACTGTGGCTGCAATATCAGAACTGGTCGCTTTTCTTTACATTTAAGAATATGTATCCCGCGTTCTAAAATTCCTTTTATCAGCAAACCGCCCATACCTGCGATAATAATAGCATCTGCTTCTCCAGGCACAAGCTTCTCTAACCCATCTCCAAGACGTATATCAATCTTATTAGCCAAACCGGATTCTGCTACATTTCTTCTTGCAATATCCAACGGCCCTGTTCTCACATCCATAGCAATTACCTTGTCTGCAATATTGCGATTCACTAACGCAATTGATACGTAGGCATGGTCACAACCTACATCTGCAATGGTAAGACTTGTTTGCTTGTCATACACAGCCTGAACGGAGTCCCTATTTTCTTCCGCAGCTGCAATAGCAAAGGACTGCGGTGAAATCATACTCACCACAGTCTCCATTCTCTTTGATAAATTAACATCCTTCATAGATACTTATTCTACTCCAAATAATCTCTTAACTTTCTACTACGACTCGGATGACGAAGCTTTCTAAGTGCTTTCGCCTCAATCTGACGAATACGCTCACGAGTTACATTGAACTCCTTACCTACCTCTTCTAAGGTTCTCGCACGTCCATCATCCAAACCAAATCTTAACTTCAATACCTTCTGCTCACGATCAGTCAAAGTATCCAACACCTCATGTAACTGCTCTTTCAAAAGAGTAAATGCTGCCGCATCTGCAGGCACTGGTACATTCTCATCCTGAATAAAATCTCCTAAATGGCTATCTTCCTCTTCACCAATTGGTGTCTCTAAGGATACTGGTTCCTGTGAAATCTTCAAAATCTCTCGTACTCGCTCTACTGGAATTTCCATCTCATCTGCAATCTCTTCTGGTGATGGTTCTCTTCCCAATTCCTGCAATAACTGACGAGAAACACGAATTAACTTATTGATTGTTTCCACCATATGAACTGGAATACGAATTGTTCTCGCTTGGTCTGCAATCGCTCTCGTAATAGCCTGACGAATCCACCATGTCGCATAAGTAGAAAACTTATATCCTTTGCTATAGTCAAACTTCTCGACAGCCTTAATCAAACCTAAGTTACCCTCCTGAATCAAATCAAGGAATAACATACCACGTCCAACATAACGCTTAGCAATACTAACCACAAGACGAAGATTTGCCTCTGCAAGCTTCTTCTTTGCATAATCTCCTTCATCAATTAGATTCTGAAGCTCCTTCTTCATATCATCATCTAATTCATCACCAATTTCATCCATCTGAATCTGTGCAGCATCACCAGCTTCCATCTTCATCGCTAGTGAAATCTCTTCTTCGGCACTAAGCAAAGGAACCTTACCGATTTCTTTTAGATACATACGCACTGGATCTTCAATATTAGTACCTTCTGGAACCGATAGATCAATCTTGTCTACCTCGATTTCTTCCTCGTTCTCCACTTCTAACAAGTCACTCTCATTTGGTTCATCATCATCTGTGTTTCCGATTGTTAAAACCTCAACATCATTCTTCTCAAAGAAAGAAAAAATCTCAAGCATACGATCCGCATTCAACTCAACTACTGGAGCGAATTCAGCAATAATTGTATTATCCTCAATTACATTTTTACTCTTACGTGCCACCTCAAGCAACTCATTTAATTTGTTCTGGAACGCAGCCTCTTCTTCTGGAGAAGATGTTCCTCCAGCTTCACCATTCTTCGCGTCTGCATCATTCTCAACCTTCGTTTCAGCCTTTGACTTTTTCTTGCGTGTCTTCTTCTCTTCTGTCACATCCATTACAGTCTCCTCAACAGCCTCCGCTACTTCCTTCTTTTTTGTTGTTTTTTTCTTGGTTGTGTTATCTTCCATAACTTCCTCATTCTCCTTGCTTGCTTTCTTCCTAGTAGTCTTTTTCGTTGTTTCTACCTCTTCCATATTCATTTCACTGGATTCTACTGTAGTTTTTTTCTTAGCCATGATTGTTTCCTTTCTTCAAAACACATTCATCTTATCTTCGTATATCATCTATATCTTAATTACTAATTTACCGGCATGAATTTTAGCTGTAATCAACTCATTTTGTTTAACTAAATCACCCTTTGTAATCTTCATTTGATGTTCAATGCTGCGCAATTTAATGGTCTTCACTAAATCTGTTATCACCTTAGACTTTTCACCATCCGGAATCTCCATGTCGAAATCCTGCTGCATAATTGCAGAGACCTTCTCATGCTCTTCCTTGCTCTGGTAATGATTGATAATAGACGCAGGAACCAACTTTCCATCTCGTTGGTACTGCTCAAACAACGCTTGTACCACATCATGATAAACCGGTTCAAAAAAATCATCCGGCGAAATCTCTGATTGAAGCTTATCAAAAAGCGAAGGCTCATTAATCATCCAGGAAATCAACAAACGTTCGGATTTCAGCATCTGCTGCTCCTTTTCTTCCTCTGGTGACTTTCGTTTTTTCTCTTGGAACACAGAGGCATCTACCTTTGCTGCACCAGTGATTCCATAGTGTGTTACCGCTTCCTTCAAGCTATCCTTGTCAATATCATACTGCTTTGCAACACTATCCACATAGTTCTTTCGCTCCATCGGATCCGTAATAAGCGATAATCGTTTGGCTGCTTCCTGTTGGAATTCCGTTCTCTCCTGGGGATCCTCCTGGTTATAATTATGCGCCAAAATCTCTATTTCAAACATAATCCCGCTTTTTGCTTCATCAATCCGCTTCTCCATGCCTTCTGGTCCTTCTGCCTGAATCAGCTCATCTGGATCCTTATATGGTTTTAATGATATCACCCTTGCAGGCAATTCAAACTCTCGCATAATCTCCAACGCTCTGAGTGCTGCTTTCGTTCCAGCATCGTCGCTATCATATGCAAGATAAGCTCGGTCAGTAAATCGCTTAACCAAATTCACCTGTCCAACCGTCAGTGCAGTACCAAGGGAAGCTACTGCATTATCAAATCCCGCCTGATGCATAGAAATTACGTCCATATATCCCTCGCAAAAAATGATTCCCTTCCGCCTACTCTTTTTCGCAAGATTCAATCCATATAAGTTACGACTTTTATCAAACACCAACGTATCCTGCGTATTCAAATACTTTGGCTTATAATCACCCATTACACGGCCACCAAATCCAATGACGCGATTATTCATATCAATAATCGGAAACATCACTCGGTTTTTGAAACAATCCGAAAATCCATATTTCTCATCGAACTTTACTAGACCAGCATCCTTCAGCTCATCATCCTTATATCCCTTACTCTTAAGATATTTGAACAAATCATCACTATATACATCCGAATATCCAAGACCAAACTTAGTAATCGTTTCATCCGAAAGACCACGATTTTTTAAATATCGAAGTGCTTTCTCGCCGTGCTCTGTTTTTAATAAATAATGAAAATATGCTGCAGACAGCTTATTCATATCCTTAATCTTTGATCTTGCATCCGCCTGTTTCTTCGCCTGCGCCGACATTTCCTGCTTTGGCAAATCGTACCCTGCCCGCTCAGCTAATGCCTCTAACGCCTCCGGAAATGTAAAATTCTCATGCTCCATTAAAAATGTAAAAACATTCCCACCAACTCCACAACCGAAGCAGTGGTACATCTGCTTTTCTCTGCTTACATGAAAGGATGGTGTCTTTTCATGATGAAATGGACAACAAGCTGTATGAGAATTTCCTTTATGCTTAAGGTTGATATAACTTCCTATCACGTCCACAATATCATTACGTGATCGAACCTCTTCAATTACTTCATCTGCATAGTACATCCTCTCACCACCTTTTCTTTCATTTGTACTTGCCCGATTCTCTATCTCTTCCATCCCAGTGGCTCAAAGGCCTCCTGGAATTTCATAACGGCATAATTATCTGTCATTCCGGCAATGTAATCACAAACAACAATCTCCCGTTCTTCTCCCTGCTCCATCATTGCCACATACTCCTCCGGCATCATCTCTGGCCTGGAAATATAATAGCTGAACAATTCCTGCAGCATTCTCTTCGCCTTACCTTCTTCACCCTTTGCTACGGGATTTGTGTACACCGTATCAAACAAAAAGCTGCGAAGTCCCGTCATTGCCTGACGAATATCAGCAGAGCATACTATATCATTCTTACCTTCACTATTTGCAATTACATCATGAATAATAGTATTCAAACGATTTCTTGTACTATTACCAAGCACTGCCGTACAATGTTTAGGCAAATCTTCTTCCAATAAAATACCACCTCGAATTGCATCATCAATGTCATGATTAATATAGGCAATCTTATCTGCAAGCTGCACAATCTTTCCTTCTAGAGTAGTCGGATTCCCTGTTGTCTTATGATTCAGAATCCCATCTCTCACCTCAACAGTCAGATTCAAGCCTTTTCCTTTCTTTTCCAAACGTTCAACCACACGAATACTCTGTTCATTGTGCTTGAATCCTCTCGAACACACTTCGTTGAGTGCTCGTTCCCCTGCATGACCAAATGGAGTATGTCCCAAATCATGTCCTAATGCAATTGCTTCTGTCAATTCTTCATTTAAACGCAATGCCCTTGCTATGGTTCTAGCCGTCTGGGAAACCTCCAATGTATGCGTCAAACGAGTTCTATAATGATCACCTTCTGGTGATAGAAAAACCTGTGTTTTCTGTTTCAATCTACGGAAGGACTTACTATGAAGAATACGGTCACGATCACGCTGGTAAATAGTTCTGACATCGCACATCGGCTCGTCACTATCTCGCCCCTTCGACTGATCTGAAAATGCAGCGTATCCACACAAATATTCATGCTCTAATGCCTCTAGCTTTTCTCGAACGTTCATCTATAGCCCATCCTTTCCATATCATAACGCAAACAGCCGTCCATTTTTTAATGTTCGACACAGTTTCAAAAAACCCTTTAAATTTCTTGCTAAAAGTCATTCAAAATTTTCCAGAGTAAAAAATGCAAAATTTTATAACAAACAAAAAAAGAGTAGATTGCTCTACTCTTTTTGTTTTCAGTGCGGATGACAGGAATTGAACCTGCACGGTCTCCCACTAGATCCTAAGTGCTTTGATAGGTTCATTAGTCCTTATCATCTATCATCATTCATATAAAATCATAACCACGCGTCAAGCCTTGATTTTACTACATTTCCCCTTCAAGGAAGCTCAAAAATCCGCAATCCCTTGTAAAATATAGTGTTATGGCTTTGCAAAAATTTTGTAAAAATCTTGTAATTTTGAGGGACATTTCAACCTATCTTCTCAGTAATCATGCTAAGCATATCATCCTTTTTCTCTTCCAGAAAATGTGCATATCTCTGAGTTGTTGCAATATCTGAATGACCTAGCCATTCCTGAATATCTTTTAATGAAAATCCCAATTTTAATAGTAACGTTGCTGAACTATGACGCAAATCATGAAAACGAATCATCTTCAACTTGTCCGAGTTCTCCTTTAGCAGCTTTTTGAAATGATGCGATACATAATCCGGTTTCAGTACTTCACCATTCTCATAGGTACATACATAACCGCTATCAATGTAGGAATTGCCATAAAACATCTTATCTTCCAACTGTTTCTTTCGCACAGATTTCAAATACTTCATGATGTTGTCATTCATTGGCATATACCGATTACTTGATTCACTTTTCGTATCATCAACTGCTATAGTCTGACCATTCACATCCACTACTGTGTGCTCCACATGAATTGTCTTCTCCTCAAAGTTGATTGACTTCCATCGTAGTCCTAACACTTCACTACGCCTAAATCCATAGAAAATTGTCAGCATGACCGGAACCTCAATCACTGTTCCTTTGACAAGTTCCTGTAGGATTTTGATTTCTTCCTGCGTATAGTATTGTCCCACATACTTCTTAGCCTTTGGAAATTCAATACCAGTTGCAGGGTTATACGGAATCAATCCGTCTACGACAGCCTGCTTGAGGGCTTTGTGCATGTTAGCATGATGCTTCTTTACTGTACATACAGATAAATGCTTTAACTTTGAATTGTAATATTTTCTAAGGTCTCTTGAAGTTAAATCCTTCAGATAGATACCCTTGCCCTCAAAATAAGGGACGATATGCGCATTCAAAATAATCTTATAATTAGCAAAAGTAGAGTGTCTTAAATGAATCTCTTCTTCATCCAACCATTCCTGCATGTACTCAGAAAACAATAACCCTTTCGGCTCAAGTGATACATTCTCACATCGAATCTCATCAAGATAATCCTCCAACATCTTAAGTGCCTGCTTCTTGTTTCCTCTTGACGAAAGACCTGTTGATTTTGACTTTTGCTTTCTTTTACCTGATGCATCAGTGAAATTCACTATCATCTGCCAAATTCCACGCTTTGAACGTAAGCTTCCTGTGATGTTCTCCATAAGAATACCTCCTTGAAAATCATCACACGTCTATACGTTGTAATTCTTCTGCACTATCTTCATTATATAGGCAAACATATGTTTTGTCTATATAAATTTCATAACATTCGTTACGGTTTCTCTATTATTGTCGTTAAGTGAATTTAAGCATTGTTTACATAGATTACAATATTATTTCAAAAGGAGAAACATAAAATGAAAGCAACAAAAATTAAAATGAAACCTGGTTGTGCAAATTCAACCAAAACAACAGAAATCGATCAAATTTATATCGAAGGCTGTACCAATCCCGGATATTACAAAAAGGCTAACGTATATGACCATCTTAAGTCCCATCCCAACAATATTTATGTTGATATCTCACCATATCCGGATTTAATCCCCGCATTAAGTTCCAATTACGAAAAATATGTTCGTTCCGAACCTAATGGCACTCCATCAGACAATCTTCTCAAATTACCGAGAAGCTGATACTAAAGGATTTTTAATCACACTATAGGTCCCCAAAAGGACGAAACAGATGCAACCAGTATCTGCGTCGTCCTTTTTACACTTAAGTTCATCTTTTTATTTTTTATACACATTTTCACTATTCAAATCATCAAAAATTAATTAAATATTCTTATTAATTTTACCTCTGAGAATATCCCTTTAAAGATTTTGCAACTATATACTCTCGTTTACAAAATTTCCCTTTCAATCCATATTTCATGACTTGATGGTTCTTTAACTGCCTGATAAAATTCAAAATCAGTTCTTCCTGTAATTGCGCATAACTCACTAATTATTGACCTAATCTTATCTTTTTGAATATCTTCCACACTACATCCCCATA
>JAGAQX010000012.1 GCA_017622535.1 Lachnospiraceae bacterium
ATAGTGCGATAATAAAATGCGTCTGCTACGCTTGAAGTATTTACGTCTAGATGGATGCATATCTTTTTGAATACGTTTTCGCACGTTTTCTAAAGCCCAGGTTACATATCGCACGACATGAAATTTATCAATCACAATAGTCGCATTTGGAAAATATGTTTCTGCAATATCACGATACACGTAATTCATATCCATTATAAAGTATTCTACTTCTTTGCGATTCGGAAACTCTCGTAAGTAGCTGCTAACCTGAGCTTGTGTTCTAGAGGGTAGTATGTCAAAAACTTTGCGTTTCTTAGGGTCTGTTAGAATGGCTTGAAACTTTTGGCCGCCAGCATTTCCTCTGAATTCATCAATCGATAAAACTCTAGGAAGAGTAGCTGGTTTTGGATATTTTATATCTTCCATACGTCGAAAGATGGTGGAGGCCGAAATGCCAGTTTGTCTTGCGACAGAGGATACATTCTGGTTTTCACGTAATAAATGAATTGCAAGAAAACTTAAGCGATTGGTAATTCTACAATGCTTTGGCAGTAAGTTAAATGACTCGTTAAAATGGTGGTTGCAAGAGGAACAGTGATAACGTCGTTTTTTATAGTGAAGGAAGGTATGTTTGCCTTGTAATGGAGCATCTTTAATAATGGAGGTTCTATAGTCATGTACTTTGTTTGTCATAGCACCACAAACCGGACAAACATGATCACGACGTTCGAGTTTGAAGAAGATATTTACCTCCTCAGGAGTGGTTTCGATATTTTCTACAATTAGGTCTTTTATTTCTAAGATTTCTGATATAAAATTGGAAATAGGCATAGATGATAACTCCTTTCTTTGGATTTTGTTGTGGTGACTTAATTATAAAGAAATTTTGATTCTATGCCTATTCTTTTATCTAAAAATAAAAACGGTTCTAAACCTTACCCCCAAGTAAAGTTTAGAACCTTTTTTGATATATTTTTTGAAACAATGATTGGGTTTTGTCTGATGAATAAAAAATGATTACGAAATAAATGGGATGAGACTACAATGTTGCTAGAATGACTTGTTAGATACAAGGAGGTGCATATGAGAAAGAAAAGATTTCATATTGCATTTGTGGAAGCAAATGTGATGGATAAATTCAGTAATCAAATTGTGAAAGGTGCTATGGCGGCTGCAGAGAAGTACGATATAGATATGACTATTTTTCCTGTTAAATATGTGAATCACGATATAAGACAGGATGTTGATGCACTATTTGAATATCAGTATAATTCTCTTTTGTCGCTTGTGGCTTCAGGTAAATTTGATTATATTGTGATTTCGATTGGCTCTATTGGATATGCATGTAGTTTAGATAAAAAAATACAAATACTACAGATGTTTGGTGATACACCTATATTATGTGTATGTGACGAACTGCCGGGGTATGATTTTGTGAGATACGAAAATGCTGTTGGAATTGGCGAAGCAGTGGATTATTTGGTGAAAAGTGGAAGAAAGCACATTTGCATGATGGGTGGTGACTCAGATAATGTAGATTGTGAAGAAAGATATATGGCATATCGTGCGGCATTGGAAAGGAACCAGATGCCATTTGAAGAACGCTTTGTTAAGTGTTGTGATTTGGCTGGAAGAGATGATGGTGAAACAGATGTTTTGTTGAATGAGAATCCAGAGGTGGATGCAATTATATGTGTAACGGACATGATTGCTGCTACGGTTTGTGAGACTGTTAAAAAACGCAATAAAAGAATTGGTGAAGATATAGCGGTAGTTGGATTTGATGATTTGCCGTTTGCTGCTCAGTATAATCCTCCGTTGGCTTCGGTGCGTGCGGATGCTCAGCAATTAGGTTTTTATTCCATACAGTGTGTTGTTAATATATTAAATGGACGTGATGATGGAGAAAGATTTTTGCGCTCCTCTTTTGTGCAACGTGCTTCTTGTATGCATGATGGTGACAGGCTTGTTGATAAGTTGGATATGTTTGAAGGAACGTATGAAGAGATTGCGACGAATATACTTGGATATATTTATGAAGATCAAGAGCTGTCGGATAATTATGTGATGGTAAGGAGTTTTTGTATTTATGCTGTGTCTATGATTATGGAGCGTATCGTGGAAGGTCGTTGCCAAGAGACTGATGTTTCATACATCTGTCATATGTTAGAAACATTCTTTGATGGTAACCAATACCACCATGACGTTCTGATGAGAATTATGGATGTATTTGAGTACGCAGTAGAATGGGTAGGGAAGGAATGTGCTAGTAATCATAAGAAGAAGGCGATGGAACGTATTCGAAAAGTTATTTATGCTAAGTTTATGACAGGACTCATTTCTACAACTAGCAAGGAAAGTAATCGTACGTTTGATTATGCCCATAATACCAATTTGGTTATTCGGGAATCTTTGATGTTTGGTGAAGATTTAAAGAATGGTTATGCGAATATGTTGTCCAAGTTGTACGCTTTGGATTTGAAGAAAAGTTATCTATATTTGTTGCGAGAGCCGATGATTTATCATAATGGTGAGATTTTCCCGCAAGATGCACAGTGGCAGTTTAAAGCATACCAGGATGGAGTGCATGCGTTTGCTATTCCACCTGAGGAGCAGAATGTGCCCCCGGATTATATGTTTCATAACCCGTTCATCTCGGATGATGAAAGACATACGTTTATTGTTGTAGATTTGTATTCCAGAGAATATCAATATGGTGTATTGATTAGCGAAATACAGTCAGAAGATTTTTTGATGACTTGGGAATTTGTGGTGTATCAGATGAGTGCAGCGGTGAAGATGGTAGGATTGCTTGATGCACAAAATCGCATATTGGAGGAGCTACATACCAAGAATTTATCGTTGGAAGAAGAATCTAAGCTGGATGAGTTGACGGGATTATATAACCGCAGAGGTTTTTATGATGTTGCTAATAAGTTGATTGCTATGGAGCAAAATGTTGGAAAGGAATGGATTATCTGTTATGCAGATATGGATAAATTAAAAGAGGTCAATGATGCATATGGACATATAGAGGGAGACTATTCTTTGAAAAATTTAGCTGATTGCCTACAGATGGTATTAGGCGATAGTGCTGTGGTTGGAAGAGTAGGAGGAGATGAATTTATTGCTGTAATTGACAAGAGTAAAGTGGTTAGCTGTGAAGAGGTATTGAGACGTAAAGAACAGTGGATAAAAGAATTAAACGATACTTCTATGAAACCATATCGCATTGATATGTCAATGGGATTATATGAATGTAGATGTCAGAATTCATATGATTTAAAAGATGCAATTGATAAAGCAGATGACATGCTATATG
Organism: Lachnospiraceae bacterium; assembly: GCA_017622535.1. GTDB lineage: Bacteria > Bacillota > Clostridia > Lachnospirales > Lachnospiraceae > CAG-590. Next base: position 3,305 of record JAGAQX010000012.1, read on the forward strand.
CAATTAAGGTGAAAAGAAAAATGAACAGGTAAATGTACACAGTGATAGGAGTTCAGATGAGTTGACAAGGTTGACTTATCTGAACTTTTTTTGAATAAAAGTAAAGGCGTTTATGATAATTAGGTAAAAAGAGTTAAAAAATCATGAAAAATTTAAGTTACGTATTGATTGTTTGTCTTAGAAAATATATAATACAAGGTAAGTTATCGGAAAAGTTAAATCTATCAACAAGGAGAATTAAATATTGGATAGAATTAATGGATTTACGTTTTTGATGGGCAAGAATGAGAGTCAGGGTTTCGCAGATGGTAAGGCGAAGGAGTCTATGAGATTGATGAGAGAATGTACTGGCTCGAATACTGTGACGTTGGCGTTCATTGCGTATCAAGAAACAGCGTTTTCGGAAGAGATTGACTATACGGGTAATCATATGCCGACAGATGCAGAAGTGAGGGATATGATCCGGTATGCACATTGTCTTGATATGCAGGTAATACTAAAGCCGATGGTGGATTGTAGAGATGGAATTTGGCGAGCGAGGATTGATTTTTTCGATATTGAAGAGCCGTGTGAAACATCATGGCGAGGATGGTTTGCCCATTATACAGATTATATAAAACACTATGCTACAATTGCAGAAGAAGAACAATGCGAAATGTTGTTAGTTGGATGTGAATTGGTGCAGTCAGAACGCAAAGAGTTTTATTGGCGTAAGCTTATTAAAGAGGTTCGTGCAATTTACAATGGAGTATTGTCCTACAATACGGACAAATATCAAGAAAGTCATGTGAAGTGGTGGGATGCCTTGGATGTGATTTCTTCAAGTGGCTACTACCTGATTGATGCGTGGGATGAAAATTTGGAAAGAATTAGTAAGGTGGTTGAGCAATATAAGAAGCCGTTCTACTTCGCGGAGTGTGGTATGCCTTGTAGAACTGGGGCTAGTCTCGTTCCGAATGATTGGACTTATGAGGGTCCTTTGAATCAGCAGGAACAAGCAGATTATTACAGGGTGATGCTTGAGAAGTTGCAAGAGCATCCGTTTGTACAAGGCCAGGTTGGCTGGGCGTGGTATGCGATATTACCTGAAGAACCAATGAAAGATGATGATTATAGTGTGTATGGGAAGCCTGCGTGTGAAGTGATTCGAAGTTTTTATAACGAGCAGCAGGCATAGAAAGATGGTGGATAAATAATGGAATACAATAATTTTTGTGATAAAAACTTTTATGAATATGAAGGTCGTATTTTAGAAAAAGATGGAATTGCATATTTGGGTTATACTAATAGTTATGTGAGATTTTATGCAAAAGGCCAACAGATTCGAGTTTATTTAACGAGCAATATTACAGAAGATGTCAATATGGCTGGCTTGTCAGTTTTTTTAGATGATAAAGAGGACGCGGTGAATAAACTAGTAATTGACAAAGAAGAAGCATGGTATCATATCTGTGAATTACCAGATGAAGAGGAGCATTTAATCACAATCGTTAAAATTACAGAGGCGGCCATGAGCCATGTGGGTTTGGTGAAGCTGCAGGTTTCGAATGGTGAATTGCTAAAACGAGAGTTCCCGAAACGCCCAGAATTAAAACTTGAGTTTATTGGTGACTCGATTACATGTGGGTATGGTGTGTTGGGAGCGCCGGAAGCAGAATACACGCTTCGTGACGAGGATGGAATGCTTGCTTATGCTTATCTTGCTGCAAAAGAATTGAATGCAAGAGCACGATATTTGTCGGCATCTGGACATGGAATATATGTGGAATATACCGGTGATCCAGAAGGCAATGTGCCAAAGCTATTCCCTTGTGTAAATTGGTATATTGATCCCGCAGTCGCTTATGATTATAACGAATATGTGCCGGATGTGGTGGTTATTAATTTGGGAACAAATGATTCTGGTCACATGGAAAAACCAGAGATTCAGGAAATGTTTGTAAAATCTTATGTAGAATTTTTGCATACAGTTAAGAAAGCATATCAGGATACAAAAATCCTATGTACAATTGGCACATTGTGCGATATCATGTTTGAGTGGATAGAAAAGGCGATTGCTATTTATGAACAAGAAGGTGGCAAGGATGTTTATATGAGACGCTTGCCTTATCATAATGTGGAAGAAGATGGAATGGCATGCATGCATCCGTCGATGGTTACGCATCGTAAGGATGGAGAACGTGTTGCAGGATTTATCAGAGAGATACTTAATATGAGGTGAAATCATGAAGAAGGTAACGATGAGTGATATTGCAAAGGAAATGGGACTTAGCACAGTTTCTGTTTCAAAGGCATTATCAGGAAAAGAAGGGGTTAGCCAAGAAGTAAGAGAACAGATTAAGAAAAAGGCGGAAGAGATGGGATACCGCTATAATTCAATTGCGCAGAATATGAAAGAGGGAGTTAGTTATAATATAGGAGTTGTTGTTCCAGAAAGATTTTTTGCTGAGAATTCTTTCTATTCTGATTTGTATCAGAAAGTGGTGAAAGAGTCTGGAAAGCAGGGATACTCATGTATTTTGGAGATTATTTCCCGCGAAGATGAAAAGCAAGGAAAGCTTCCTAATATGGTAACCTTTAATAAGGTGGATGGTTTGATTATATTGGGACAGTTAAAGACGAGGTACATTGAAAAACTTTTAGATGTTGGCATGCCATATATATTCCTAGACTTCTATGATGAGCACAATATGGTGGACTCTGTTGTAAGTGACAGTGTTCATGGTTCGTATCTTTTGACCAATCATTTGATTAAAATGGGCCATACTAAAATTGGTTTTGTTGGCGATATATATGCGACAAGTTCCATTCTTGACCGATATGTGGGTTACTATAAGGCGATGGTTCAGAATCGTTTGGAAGTACGTGAAGAGTGGGTTGTTAGAGATAGAAATGAAGATGGTGATTATATCAGCATGTATAATGGTAGTTCTCTTCCGACTGCTTTTGTATGTAACTGTGACGAAGCGGCGTATCATTTTGTCACTGAATTGAAAGAGGAAGGTTATCGTGTACCGGAAGATATATCTGTAGTAGGATTCGATGACTTTATCTTTGCTAGATTATGTGATCCGATGTTAACCACGTTCAAAATTGATTTAGAACTAATGAGTGAAGTGGCGGTTAGTGCTATTGTTAAGAAGGTTCATGACGACAACTATCGTATTGGTCGTAAGGTGATTGGTGGCGAGGTTGTTTATAGAGACTCTGTTGTAAAAATTGATTAACAAGTGCGTGTAACGGAGGATGATGTTGTGAAACGTGAGAATGCAGATGAATTAATAGCGGAAGAGATGATGGTAGAGCGTAATGATTGGAAGGGCGTAGATGGATGGAAAGAAATGGATGCAACCGAGATTGAAGATACGGTTCAGGACACGGATGACGAGGAGGAGATGAGAACAAAACGATTTTCCTCTGATTCCATACCAACGATGTTGCTTAGTAAACTTGGAGATATTCTGATTTTGCATTTTGCCTTTTTGATATGTTCTTTACCAATTGTTACAATTGGAGCAGCAATGTCTGCAACAAGTTATGTGGGAATGAAAATGGCAGCAGGTATGGATGGTTTTGTTCTTAGTAATTTCTTTAAAGCATTTAAGGATAATTTTAAAAGAAGTACATTGTATTGGATTCTTTGTGTGATTGCGTCAGGCGCTATTTGGTTCTCGTATCGGTATTGGGCTACGATTGGTGGAATGATTGGTATGATATTAGGTAGTGTTTCCGTAATTTTGGCTATACTGCTTGGGATGGTAATGCTGTATGTCTTTGCGGTACAGGCGAAATTCTTGAATACCTTTTGTGCAACCATCAAAAATGCATTTTTGATGGCCATCAGACATTTGCATATTACTATTTTAATGGTATTGTGTTTAGGCTTTGTTGTGTATCTGATGATTAATTTTAGCGTAATGCAAGCACTTGGTGCTGTGACGGGCGCTGGATTACTGGGCTTGGTGTTTGGGAAATTGTATAATATCGTATTTTCCTCATATAAGTAAATATATTTCGCAATAGGAGTAAGAAGGCTAGCTATAACTTGTTTGAAAAGTTTTTAATAGTATTATAAAGTTAAGTAAAAGACTAGGAGTGTGATTTTAAGTAAAACAATCGCGTTCTTAGTCTTTTTTTAAGTAATAAAAACAGATAACAAAAACCAGATTTCGTTTAATTCTTAAGCGAAAGTGCAAGGTGAAAATTCGTTAAATTGCACATTTTATGGGCGTTCTGTATAAGTGAAACGGGTTTCGAGTTGGTTATTGTGACAAAATGCACAAATGTCGATACAAATTTGTTGACATGAATGATTTAAGTAATTATAATGCAATTATAGCTTAACGATAACTTAAAAAACTTAATTTAAGGAGGATTATTATGAGAAAGAAGATTTTAAGCTTAACTTTAGCAGCAACAATGCTTATGTCATGCATGGTTGGCTGTGGCGGAACAACAGAGAGCACAGAGGCTAACACATCTGGTTCCGCAGATG
>JAGAQX010000130.1 GCA_017622535.1 Lachnospiraceae bacterium
GGGAGGTCATTTGGTTCCACAAAATCAGGAATTGCACCATTTTATTCTGACAAATACGCGAAGATTGGTTTTCAGGTATCAGAGTTGTTTGAAGAGACTGTGTTGCGTGAAAAGCTAGAGCGCGTGGTGGCACAGAAGAATATATTATTAGAATACTTGTATTATAAGCCAGCTTTGGATGTAGAGAGAATATTTGATATGATGATGAAATATAAGGAGATGGTAAGGCCTTATGTCTGCGATACTTCCGCTTTTTTGTATGATGCAATACAGGAAGGTAAGAATATCCTGTTAGAAGGGCAGCTTGGTTCGTTAAAAGATCCTGATCATGGAATTTATCCAATGGTTACTTCCTCGTCTACATTGGCAGCTTATGGTGCAATTGGTGCAGGAATTCCGCCTTATGAGATTAAGAAGATTGTGACGGTTGTAAAAGCATATTCTTCTGCAGTGGGTGCTGGTGCTTTTGTCAGTGAAATCTTTGGAGAAGAGGCGGAGGAGCTGAGACGACGTGGTGGTGATGGTGGTGAATATGGAGCGACTACGGGAAGACCTCGAAGGATGGGATGGTTTGATTGTGTTGCTTCAAGGTACGGTTGTCGGATTCAAGGTACAACAGATGTGGCCTTTACAGTTTTGGATGTATTGGGATATTTGGAAGAGATTCCGGTGTGTGTAGGCTATGACATTGATGGTGAGGTGACAACGGATTTTCCGACTACTGATAAATTGCGTCGTGCAAAACCAGTAGTTGAAGTTCTGCCTGGTTGGAACTGTGATATCCGAGGGATTACACAGTATGAAAGACTTCCTGAAAATTGTAGAAACTATATCGAATTTGTAGAGAGACAAATAGGTTTCCCTATTACAATGATTTCCAATGGCCCGGGAAGAAATGATATTATATATAGATTGAAATAAGTTCGAGTGCGAATAAAGAGAGTAGATGAATATGCTACTCTCTTTATTCGTTAACTATTAAAAAGTTTTAGTTTTTTGGTTTTAAGTATGCTTTTATTTTACAAAGTTAGTCTGTTAGCTTTTGGTGAAATATTATATATTGTATTGGTATTTTAGGGCAAATATCGTATAATCAAGAGGTGGTTGATGTTATATAGTATAAATATAAAGCTAGTACAGTAGAAAAATTGTTTTAGAAAGGGAAGTTTGACATGGAACATACTGTAAAGAAAAATAAACGAAATCGTATCGTTTTGAGAATTACAGCTGCGATATTTATTTTGATTGCGGTTGCACGTTTTATATATTTGGTTGTGGGTGAAGGTAGCAAAAGCATTATTATGACTCTATTTTGTTTGGGGTGCTTTGCGTATGGCTGTAATCTGTTAAAACAAACCTTGAAACCACAAGCATATGACATTACTTATGTTTTTCTTGATAAGATTATGACTCTTAAAATGCATAAGAAAGAGCAAACGATCTCTTATGGAGAAATCACGGAATTGGGGTATGTCGTTCCAAATGACAGTCTTGATTATAGCCTGATACAGATATATATAGGTAAAGAACAATATGTGATTCCGTTTGCGGGGAACACGAATGTGGGAGAGGCACTCTATGGTATGCTCAAGCTAAAGAAGGAAGAAGCGGAGCAGGAAAGTGCAGGAGATTAAATAAATGATAAAGCAATTGAATCAATATTTAAAAACGAGTTGGCTAGGAAAAAATATTATATATGAGGAAATAATGGAATCCACTAACAAGTATGCAAAAAAGCTTGGTGAGGAAAATGTGACGAATGGAACGGTGGTTGTTACAAAAAAACAAACAGCTGGTCGTGGACGTCGGGGGCGTAATTGGATTTCACCCGAAGGAAATTGTTATTTTTCGTTATTGCTGAAACCATCTATTCAAACAGAGCATGCATCTAGATTGACCTTAGTATCAGCATTAGCTCTTGCGGAAGCGATTAAGAATGTGGCTGGGTTGGAAACACAGATTAAGTGGCCAAATGATGTGGTGGTTGATGGAAAAAAACTGTGTGGAATACTAACTGAAAGTAGTATAGATGTGGATGGTTTGAAATATGTGGTAATTGGCATAGGAATAAACGTGAATCAGAAAAAGTTTGATCCGGAAATCGATTCTATGGCCACATCGATTTCTTTGCAACTAGGGCAAGATGTGGAATGTGCACATATGATTGCTGAATTTCTCAATTGTTTTGAAATGTATTTTTCAATATTTATTCAGACAGAGGATTTGTCAATGCTGTTATCGCAGTACAATGCTTTGTTGGTGAATAAAAACAGGGAGGTTCGGATTGTTGACCAGTCGGAGCGTGTTGGGGTGGCAATTGGGATAAATGATGTGGGCGAATTATTGGTCCGAAATAATGCTGGTGTTGTTGAAAGTGTTAATGCTGGCGAAGTGTCGGTTCGAGGTTTGTATGGGTATGTATAAATGTATTCCAAAGGGTAAAACGCTTGTATTTTAAGGATTGTGAGAGTTTGATTGTTATGATGAAATAACTTGTGTGTTATCGAAGGGTTTCTTGTTATAACTTGATGAGCTTAATTTTCTTAAGTTTAAACAACTCGATTCTTTTACAAATCAACCCAGATGTTAATAAGATTAAGTATTAGTTAAGATTGACATTATAAAATTTAATTAAAATGTTCGTATCTTGCAATAATTAAGTTGCTTTACTATAATAGAGAACAGTTAAAAAAGATATGTATATCATACATAAATATATATTAAGGAGGAAGTTGAGATGTCATACGTTGATGAGGTGCTTGCACAGGTAAAGGAGAAGAATGCCAACGAGGCTGAGTTTTTACAGGCAGTTGAGGAGGTTTTGAATTCTTTAAGACCTGTAATTGATGCAAATGAGGAATTATACAGAAGAGAAGCTGTTTTAGAGAGAATTACTGAGCCAGACAGAATGATTATGTTTAGGGTTCCATGGGTAGATGATAATGGTCAGGTTCAGGTAAATAGAGGTTATCGTGTTCAGTTTAATAATGCGATTGGACCATATAAGGGTGGTTTAAGACTTCATCCTTCCGTTAACTTAGGTATTATTAAGTTCTTGGGCTTTGAACAGATTTTTAAGAACTCGCTTACAAGCTTACCAATTGGTGGTGGTAAAGGTGGTTCGGATTTTGATCCTAAGGGTAAGTCAGACAGAGAGATTATGGCGTTCTGCCAGAGCTTTATGAACGAGCTTTATAAGTATATTGGTGCTGATGTTGACGTTCCAGCTGGTGATATTGGAACAGGTGCTAGAGAGATTGGTTACATGTTTGGTCAGTATAAGAAGATCCGTGGTGTGTTTGAAGGTGTGTTAACTGGTAAGGGATTGACTTATGGTGGTTCTTTAGCTAGAACACAGGCAACTGGTTATGGTTTGTTATACTTTACTAGAGAAATGTTAAAGAGCAACAATGAGGATATTGCAGGTAAGACGGTTGCTGTATCTGGAGCAGGTAATGTTGCAATTTACGCGATTGAGAAGGCATATCAGATGGGTGCGAAGCCAGTGACATGTTCTGATTCTACGGGTTGGATTTATGATCCAGAAGGAATTGACCTTGAATTATTGAAGGAAATTAAAGAGGTTAAGAGAGCACGTCTTACAGAGTATGCCGCAGTTCGTCCAAGTGCTGAATATCATGAAGGTAAGGGTGTATGGAGTGTGAAGTGTGACGTTGCTCTTCCATGTGCAACTCAGAATGAGCTTCACCTTGAAGATGCTAAGATGTTAGTTGCTAATGGTTGTATGGCTGTAGCAGAAGGTGCTAACATGCCTACAACTTTAGAGGCTACAAAGTATTTACAGGAGAAGGGTGTATTGTTTGCGCCAGGTAAGGCTGCAAATGCTGGTGGTGTTGCAACATCTGCGTTGGAAATGTCACAGAACTCAGAGAGACTTTCATGGAGCTTCGAAGAGGTTGATTCTAAGTTAGAAGGAATTATGATTAACATTTTCCACAACTTAGATGATGCTGCTAAACGCTACGATAAGGCTGGTGATTATGTAGTTGGTGCTAATATTGCAGGCTTTGAGAAGGTTGTAACTGCTATGATGGCTCAGGGTGTGTGCTAATCGCACTAAATTTAATATTAAAACATCAACAAACCCTCGGAAAATCAATACTTCCGAGGGTTGTTTTAATTGTACGAACAATTTATAAAAATGGGTTGAAAAATGGTCGTGGTCTACAGGTAGTCTACAAAGATAGTAGAGAATATTTAGGGTATATGAATAGTATTGTAGTAATTTGGAAAAATTAAGAAAGAGGATACTTGACAACAAATTTTTCTAATGCTACAATTGAGTCAAATATAGTGTGTTACTCATTGAGGCATTAACTATACATGACGGGTACGTTTATGTGTATTAGTGTCTTTTTTTGTTGTTATGGAAAATTCATGACAATAGAATAAGCTGCATACCATATATACGCGCGCGAAGTATTCTTCGGAATGCTTTTGGAATAGCAGTGTGAGACGCAAAACACAAACGATGTTGTCAAAATTCATTTTTAAAGGAGTTGAATGTATATGAAAGACAAGATTTTTGGTGTTTTACAACGTGTTGGCCGAAGCTTTATGCTTCCGATTGCGATTTTGCCGGTTGCAGGGCTGTTACTTGGAATTGGAAGCTCGTTTACTAATACAACCGTGCTAGAGACATACGGTTTAATGGAGGTTATGGGGCCGGGAACCATTTTGAATGCGATATTACAGGTAATGAGTGAAGCAGGTAATATTGTATTTGCTAATTTACCGATTCTTTTCGCAATGGGTGTTGCTATTGGTATGGCGAAGAAGGAAAAAGAAGTAGCGGCATTGGCTGCAGCAATCGCTTTCTTTATCATGCATGCATCGATTTCCGCTATGATTACTATACATGGTGGTACAGAAAGTATGTTGAGTGGTGCGACTGCATCTGTCTGTGGAATTACATCCTTACAGATGGGTGTGTTTGGTGGTATTATTGTAGGTCTCGGCGTTGCAGCATTGCATAATCGTTTTTACAAAATTGAGCTTCCACAGGTGTTATCTTTCTTTGGTGGAACAAGATTTGTACCGATTATTTGTTCACTAGTATATGTATTGGTAGGAATTTTAATGTTTTATATTTGGCCAGTTGTACAAAATGGTATCTATGCTGTTGGTGACGTAGTTTTGAAGTCTGGTTATTTTGGAACCTGGGTATACGGTTTGATGGAGCGTTTGCTGATTCCTTTCGGACTTCATCATGTATTCTATCTTCCATTCTGGCAGACTGCTGTTGGTGGAACCTTGGAAGTCGGTGGACAGTTGATTGAAGGTGCGCAGAACATTTACTTTGCGCAGCTTGCAGATCCGAATACATCTGTATTTGCGGTTTCTGCAACTAGATTTATGTCTGGTAAGTTTCCGTTGATGATTTTTGGTCTTCCTGGAGCTGCACTTGCTATGTACAAGACAGCAAGGCCGGAAAAGAGAAAGGAAGTCGGAGGTCTGTTGATGTCAGCAGCACTTACATCTATGCTTACTGGTATTACAGAGCCGCTTGAATTTACATTCTTGTTTGTAGCACCATTGTTATATGGAATCCATTGCGTATTTGCTGGTCTTGCTTATATGCTTATGCATTTATTTGAGGTTGGTGTAGGTATGACCTTCTCTGGTGGATTGATTGATATGTTCCTGTTTGGTATTCTTCAGGGTAATGCAAAGACAAACTGGATATGGATTGTGATTGTAGGAATTGTTTACTTTGTCGTTTACTATTTGTTATTCACATTGTTGATTCGTAAGCTTGATTTGAAGACTCCGGGTCGTGGTGACGAGGAAGAGGTTAAGCTTTATAGAAGAAGTGATGTAGAGGCACGTAAAAATGTAACAAACGGAAATGGTTCACAGGCTTCTGATGAGGATGAGATTTCTGCAATGATTACACAAGGTCTTGGTGGCAAAGCCAATATTTCAGATGTGGATTGTTGCGCAACCCGTCTGCGCTGTACTGTGATAGATGCTGTATTAGTTGATAAGGAGTTATTAAAGTCTACAGGAGCATCTGGTGTTGTTCAAAAGGGTGAGGGTGTACAGATTATCTATGGACCAAGGGTAACAGTAATTAAGTCAAATTTGGAGGATTATCTTGCAAATGTAGAAGAAATGCCAAAGGATAATTCGAAAGCGAATGTGAAAGAAAATACGGAAACGACTGTTGAAGTAAATGCTGAAAAATCGTATGATAAGAATAGTGAAAAGGTAGTGAAGAGTATTGTTATTTCTAGCCCGGTGAATGGCGTGGCGGCAGATTTGTCCACAGCTCCAGATGAAGCTTTTGCAGGCAGAATGATGGGGGATGGTGCAGCTGTAGTGCCAGAGCAAGGTGTTGTGTATGCACCGGAAGATGGAGAAATTGCCTTTGTATTTGATACAAAGCATGCTATTGGTTTTTTGACAGATTCTGGTGTGAGCTTATTGCTTCATATCGGTATTGACACTGTGAAGTTAGATGGTAACGGTTTTGAGGCGCTAGTAGAAACAGGGCAGCATGTAGTAAAGGGAACTCCGATGTTGAAGCTGGATTTGGATTATTTGAAGGAGAATGCACCTTCGATTGTATCACCGATTATCTGTACAGAGCTTGAAGATAATCAAAAAATACGTCTTTTGAAGGAAGGTACTGTTCAAGCAGGCGAAGCCTTGTTTGCAATTGATATTTACGAATAAATAAAGTGTGAAGTGGGGATGAGATACGGTATGTTTAGGATTAAGAAAGTGTTGAACCATAATTCTATAATCGCAATAGGAACAAAGGATAACAAAGAATACCTTGTTATGAGTAAAGGAATTGCCTTTGGTAAGAAGGTGACGGAACGTGTGCAGACTGGCGAAGGAGCTTCCGTGTATTTTTTGCAAGAGAATACCGAGAGAGGACTTGCAGAAAATATTGTGAAAACGGTGGCGCCAGAATGCTTAGAGCTTGCCAATGAGGTTCTGAATCGAGCGGAAAAGGAATTTGGAAAGATCGACCGTTCTATTTTGTTTCCTATGGCGGATCATATTGAGTTTGCGGTGAAACGTATCAGGAACCACGAACAGATTAGCAACCCATTAACAGATGATATCCGTGTGCTGTTTTACAAGGAATATAAAGTAGCACAGTGCATGGAGCAGCTGTTGTTAGATAAATTTCAGGTTCAAATTGATGAGCATGAGATTGGATATATAGCATTACATGTACATTCTGCAATTGTAGATGAAAAGGTATCCCAGGCGATGCAGTTAGCGCAGGCAGTGCGCGAGTGTATCACGCTTGTAGAAATGTATACTGGGAAGAAAATTGATGTTACTACGTTGTCCTACAATCGTTTAATGAACCATGTACGTTATATGATTGCACGTTGTCTGAATGGTGAGAAGCTGAAAGTTAGCATGAATGATTATATGATCATCAAGTTTCCGGACGCGTATCAAATGGCGGACAAATTATGCAAAGAAATGGAACAGAGTTTGAAGTTGCATTTTGATGAAGTGGAAATTGGATATCTTGCAATGCATATAGAACGTGTGTTAAATGACGAAATGAGCGAATGAGACTCAATGAAATGATTATAGATGAAGTAAAATAAGAATATAAAACAAAGACGATTTGATTTTTGTGACGAATTAGGAGGTATTATTATGAAGAATTTTAACTATACAATAACAGATGAAATTGGTATTCATGCTAGACCGGCAGGCCTTCTTGCAAAGGAAGCAAAGAAGTATAGCAGTAAAATTACGATTCATGCTGGAGAAAAAAGTGCAGAGGCAACGAAGCTCATGGCACTTATGCAGCTTGGTGTAAAATGTGGGCAGACAATAGAGGTTACTGTTGAGGGTGAAGATGAAGCTACAGCTGTGGAAGAAATGAAAGCATTCTTTGAGCAGAATCTATAAAATCCCTTTTCTTTAGGAGGAGTATTTATGCAGTGCTTGGAAGGAAAATCTGTATATAAAGGAATTATTATGGGACCGGTAGCAGTCCTAAAAAAGAATGATTATCAGGTGAAACGAAGAAAGATTGAGTATCCCGAAGTGGAAATTACACGTGTGGAGCAAGCGATCAAAGAATCGCAAGAGCAACTACAGAAGCTATATGATAAGGCTGTAGTTGAGGTTGGTGAAACTAGTGCAGCGATTTTCGAGGTACATCAAATGATGCTAGAGGACGAGGATTATTTGGAGTCCATTTACAACATGATTCAAACGGAGCAGATTAACGCAGAGTTTGCAGTGGCTATGACTGGGGATAATTTTGCCGAAATGTTTTCTGCTATGGATGATGATTATATGAGAGCTAGAGCGGCGGATATCAAGGATATATCAGAGCGATTAGTGAGAAACTTAAGTGGACAGAAGGATTTTGATTTAAGCTCATCTGAACCATCGATTATTGTGGCAGATGATTTGAGTCCGAGCGAAACCGTGCAAATGGATAAGGATAAGATTCTTGCTTTTGTTACGGTACATGGTTCTACAAATTCCCATACGGCTATTTTGGCTCGCATGATGAATATACCAGCATTGATTGGTGTGCCTTTGGATTTAGAACACCTTGAAAATGGTGTAACTGCAGTTGTGGATGGTTTTCAGGGGAAAGTAATTTTTGATCCGGATGATGATACGTGTGCACAGGTTCAGCAAAGAATAAAGGAAGAACAAGAAAAATTGAATCTTTTACAGGATTTGAAAGGCAAAGAAAATGTTACGTTAGATGGACGAAAGATTAACATTTATGCCAATATTGGAAGTGTTGGTGACATCGGTTATGTTTTGGAAAATGATGCTGGTGGAATTGGCTTATTCCGAAGTGAGTTTTTATATCTTGGAAGAAATAGTTTTCCTACTGAGGAAGAACAGTACCAGGCGTATAAGCAAGCTGCACAGATGATGGCTGGCAAGAAGGTGATTATCCGTACATTAGATATTGGTGCTGATAAACAGGTGGATTATTTCAATTTAGGACAAGAGGAAAATCCGGCCATGGGTTATCGTGCGATTCGAATTTGCCTGTCACAACCCGATATATTTAAGACGCAGCTTCGTGCATTGTTCCGTGCAGCAGTTTATGGTAATCTTTCAATCATGTATCCGATGATTACGTCAGTAGAAGAAGTGGAACAAATTTATTCTATTGTAGAAGAGGTTAAGCAGGAATTAGAGGAACAAGGAATACAGTATCAAATTCCGGAACAAGGTGTTATGATTGAAACACCGGCGGCAGTTATGATTAGTGATGAATTAGCGCAGGTGGTTGATTTCTTTAGTATTGGAACTAACGATTTGACACAGTATACTCTTGCAATTGATCGTCAGAATGAGAAACTGGACGAATTTTATAATCCGCATCATAAAGCAATTTTGAAGATGATTCAAATTGTGGTAGATAATGCACATGCACACGGTAAATGGGCTGGGATTTGTGGTGAATTAGGTGCGGATACAACACTTACGGAAGAATTTGTTCGCATGGGTGTCGATGAATTGTCGGTAGCACCATCTATGGTTTTGAAGCTTAGAAAAATTGTTCGTGAAATGAAAGTGTGATGCTTGTAGTATTAATAGAATAGTATATGCGTATGGCAGTTAGTTATTATAAATAATTAACTGCCTATTTTTTTATAACTGATTAAATGAATTTATGCTAGTATGCATGTTTATCTAAAAAGTATTTGTTATTATTCTCGTTTCTTGACATGTGATAACGTAGAACTTATAATAGATGATGAAAATATTTATGATGATTTTTTAACTTGAGCTAAAAAGTAGGATACTACAATACTGAGAAATGGAGAAAAATCTATGGAATTACAGCAGTTGCAATATTTTTTGGTGGCGGCAAAATATGAACATATAACCAAAGCAGCTAATTCTTTGCATATTGCACAACCTGCATTGTCACAGTCAATTAAGAGATTAGAAGCAGAGCTTGGTGTGAAACTATTTGATCGTAAAAAAGGCGGTATTACATTAAGTGATTCAGGTAAGGTTTTAGTGCAGGAATTGCAACCGATTATGAAGAGTCTAGATAATTTACCGAAGAAGTTGGCAGAGACTGCAAGAAAACAACATCAGACTATTCACTTGAATGTTTTGGCAGCGTCTATTCTAGTTACAGACTGTATTATTGCTTATAAAGCGAAACATCCAGATGTGAACTTTCAATTTGTTCAAAGTCAGTCTGCCACAGAATATGATATATGTATTACGGCTAGTGTACATAAAAGTATGAGTGTTAATCAGATTGCGATAGAGGAAACATTTTATCTTGCAGTTCCTTCGGATTCAAAATATGCAAAATATAGTGAAATTGATTTATCAGAAGTGGCAGAGGAAGGATTCATTGTAATGACGGATGCAAGACCGATTCGAAGCATTTGTGACCAGTTTTGTTTGGCTGCTGGTTTTACTCCAGATATTGTGTTCGAAAGTGTGAATTTCGAGTCTGTGCGAAGCTTGATTAGTGCGGGTATGGGTGTTGGGTTTTGGCCAGAGTACTCATGGGATACTACACGGAATTATAAGAATATGACATTGTTGCCAATTAAGAGTCCTGATTGTACTCGTGATATCATTTTCACTTATAATCCGCAATTTTCGGAAAGTGAAATTGCAAAGGATTTTTATGAATTTTTGATTGATTATACGAAAGAACGTAAAGAACATCATGAGAAAATTATGGAACAGAATTAGTAAATGTGCAACCTTAGGTTTTTTGAGCTTGTGTATGTTATAGCTGGCTGATAAACGGATTAAATTAGTTATAAGTACGGCGCGGAACAATATAATTAGAGTTGATTGAGGAGGAAAAGATATGGGTTTAGTAATTGGTTTAATTGTAGTTGTTGTGATTGTAGCGATGTGGTATGTAGGGACAATGAATGGTTTGCGTGCTGCGGAACTCAAGGTAGATGAAGCAGATTCGGGTATAGATGTTGCGTTGACAAAGCGTTATGATGTGTTAACGAAACAGCTTGAGGTAGTTAAGGGATATGCATCACATGAAAGTAAAACTTTGTTTGAAACCATTAAGATTCGCAAGGGGATGAGTATGGATGAGAAGAAGGAGGCTGCAACGAAGATGAATGAGGTTGCTAGTCAATTTCAAGTCGTTGCAGAGGCTTATCCTGAATTGAAGGCCAGTAGCAATTTTATGGCTTTACAGAATAGTATTACCGATGTGGAAGAGCATTTGCAGGCTGCGAGACGTCTATATAATGCGAATGTAACAGCGTTCAATACGAAGATTATTATGTTCCCTGCGTCTATTGTTGCAAACAATTTAGGTTTGACAAAGCGTGACTTGTTTGAGGCAGAGGATTATAAGCGTCAGGATGTTGAGATGAAGTTTTAATTACTGAACAGAATTATTATTGATGTTATTTAATTGTTATATTAACAAGGATTTTAAGGCGGATTGGTTGATGATTTTGTTGACAAATCCGCTTTATCGTATTATACTGTAACACAGTTGAAAATGCTGATGAGATGATATTCAGCCATATTAGTACTACAAAACCGATGAGTAAGAGGAGTAGGCTATAGTAAAGCTTAACAGAGAGCTGCGGTGGTGGAATGCAGTAAGTGGTCGATAGTTGAATGGACTTACGAGGGTGGCTTGAAATTTTTTTAGAGTAGATGCCAACGGGAACCCGTCCGTTATCAATGGGGTGCATATGATTGTGTGTATGAAGAGTGGATGCTAAGCATCAATTTGGGTGGTACCGCAGAAGTTTATTCAGGCTTTTGTCCCATGAGGGATAGAGGTCTTTTTTTTGTGTCGAAACCTCTGTCAAGTGAATGATATGGCGTGATTGCTAGAGTACGAAGTATAAGCGATTATGCTATAACAATGAAATACGGGCAATTATGTTATAACAATGAAATGTGAGATTTGAAAGGAGCAATTATGGAAACAGGAAGATATGGAGATTTTGGAGGTCAATATGTACCAGAAATTCTGATGAATGCAGTGCATGAGTTAAATAAGGCCTATGAACATTATAAAAATGATCCGGAATTCAATCGGGAGTTGGAGGATTTACTAAAGAATTATGCAGGTCGTCCATCTTTGCTTTATTATGCAGAAAAGATGACGAAGGATTTGGGTGGTGCAAAGATTTACCTTAAAAGAGAGGATTTAAATCACACGGGTTCTCATAAAATTAACAACGTATTGGGTCAAGTATTGCTAGCAAAGAAAATGGGTAAAACAAGAGTTATTGCTGAAACAGGTGCAGGACAGCATGGTGTTGCGACGGCTACAGCAGCAGCACTTATGGACATGGAATGTGAGATATACATGGGTAAAGAGGATACAGAACGTCAGGCACTGAATGTATACCGTATGGAACTCTTAGGAGCGAAGGTACACCCAGTTACGTCAGGAACCATGACCTTGAAGGATGCAGTAAATGAGGCTTTTCGTGAGTGGACTTCAAGATGTGATGACACATTTTATGTGCTAGGTTCGGTTATGGGTCCACATCCATTTCCTATGATTGTAAGAGATTTTCAAAGTGTAATTAGCAAGGAAAGTCGTCAACAGATATTAGAAGCGGAAGGAAAGCTTCCAGATGCGATAGTAGCCTGTGTTGGTGGTGGAAGTAATGCAATGGGTTCCTTTTATGAATATATTAAGGATGAAGGTGTACAGTTGATTGGTTGCGAAGCAGCAGGTCTAGGAGTGGATAATCCGAAGAATGCAGCCACAGTTGCAAATGGTTCAGTTGGAATTTTCCATGGTATGAAGTCTTTATTCTGTCAGAATGAATATGGTCAGATTGCACCAGTATATTCCATTTCTGCTGGACTTGATTATCCGGGCATTGGACCAGAACATGCGTGGTTAAATGATATTGGTAGAGCAATTTATGTTCCTGTTACAGATGAAGAGGCTGTTCAGGCATTTGAATATTTATCAAGAACAGAAGGTATTATTCCTGCGATTGAGAGTGCTCATGCAATTGCGCATGTTATGAAAATTGCAGGAAAGATGGATAAGGATCAGATTATTATTGCGACAGTTTCCGGACGTGGAGATAAGGATGTCGCTGCAATTGCAAGATATAGAGGAGTGGATTTATATGAATAGAATAGAAAAAGCATTTCAAAAAGGAAAAGTGTTAATTCCGTTTATTACAGGTGGAGATCCACACATTGATGTGACGTATGAGTTAATTAAAACTATGGCTGAAAATGGAGCAGATATGATTGAATTGGGAATTCCATTTTCTGATCCTGTTGCAGAAGGTGTAGCAGTTCAAGAAGCAGACCTTCGCGCTTTGGCGGCAAAAACAACTACAGATTCTATCTTTGATATGGTTGATAAGCTTCGTAAAGAAATAGAGATTCCGATTGTGTTGTTGACCTATATGAATCCGATTTATGTATATGGGATTGAACGTTTCATGAAGCGTTGTGCTGAAGTTGGAGTTGATGGTGTTATGGTTCCAGATGTTCCTTATGAAGAAAAAAGGGAGTTGAAAAATGATTGCAAAGAGAATGGCGTGGCTTTAATTTCTATGACTTCTCTTACTACTAAAGACCGTATTGGTATGATTGCAAAAGAAGCAGAAGGGTATGTGTATTGTATTTCTTCTATCGGTGAATTACAGAACGTAGAACAGGTAAAAAATGATATCGCGGAGATGACAAAGCTTGTGAATGCGGCTACCGATATTCCGGTTGTAGTAGGTTTTGACGGAGGCGATGTTGTAAATGCTATTGATATTGCAAAGGTGTCCGATGGTATTGTTTTAGAAAATGGTATTGTCAGTCTTGTTGGCCAATATGGAAAAAATTCAATTTCTTATGTTGCTGATTTTATAAAACAAATTAAGAATGGAATGATGAATTAGTTTGTTGTTAACAAGATTATGAATGCACTGCGAAAGAGCTATTGTGATATATGTCCAATGGCTCTTTTTGTA